>NZ_CP150231.1:1659642-1976428 GCF_037974225.1 Solibacillus sp. FSL R5-0691 | reverse complement strand
GGTACTGTAAATGGATCTACTTGGGGGAATGTCAGTGTACTGGTTCCATTGGCTGTATCTCTCGTTTTAATTGCTATGTTCATGACAAGGAACATGAATATTCAAGAACTAGGAGATGAAATTGCGACCGGTGTCGGTAGCCATGTTCAGCGTCAACGTATATTTTTTATGATTGTTAGTACGGCATTAATAGGTGTCTCGGTTGCTTTTGCGGGGGGAATCGGTTTTGTTGGTTTAATGGCACCGCACATGGCAAGAAGGTTGGTTGGTTCGTCCTTCGGTGCTTTATTGCCAGTTTCAGCGCTTATAGGTGGAATTTTAGTGATGTTGGCAGACTTAGCTGGCCGAACACTATTTTCTCCTTTGGAAATCCCAGCTGGGGTCTTTACATCCGCAATCGGTGCGCCTTATTTTATCTATTTACTATATCGGACAAGAAATTCATGAATGAATGTTTAAGGAGTTGACCAAGATGGCCCAAGCAATTGAAACGAAAGAGTTAACACTTTCATATGGAGATTCCATTATTATTGAAGAAATGGATTTACTCATCCCAAAAGGGGAAATCACTGTTTTTATTGGGGGGAACGGTTGCGGTAAATCAACGCTTCTTCGCTCTATTGCCCGACTGTTAAAGCCAAAAACAGGAGCTGTATATTTAGAAGGAACTGCAATTGCGAAGATGTCAACGAAAGATATCGCAAAACAGATGGCCATTCTTCCGCAATCTTCTGTTGCTCCTGAAGGGCTTACCGTTCTTCAGCTTGTAAAACAAGGCCGCTATCCTCATCAAACATGGTTAAAACAATGGACGGAGGAAGATGAGGAAAAAGTAAATGAAGCATTAAAAGCTACAGGGATAGAAGATTTAAAAGACCGAGAAGTAGATTCCCTCTCAGGAGGACAACGCCAAAGGGCATGGATTGCCATGACATTGGCTCAGGACACGGAAATAATTCTTCTTGATGAACCAACAACCTACTTGGATATGGCCCATCAAATTGAAATTCTTGATTTACTATTTGAATTGAATGAGAAAGAAAATAGAACAATTGTGATGGTGCTGCACGATTTGAACTTGGCTTGTCGATATGCACATAATGTTGTCGCAATTAAAAATAAAGAAATTTTTGCTCAAGGTAAACCTGAGAATATAATAGACAGAATTTTAGTAGAAAAAGTATTTGGAATGGAATGTGAAGTTACTATAGATCCTCTTTTTGGAACACCAATGTGTATCCCTTGCGGAAAAGGGAGATGCATACTTAAACAAAGAGAAATAGCACATGTATTATAAATTCAGATGGCGGTCAATAAGAAATTATCTGATATATCCCTTGAGACACTTACCTTGAAGAAGGAAAGTGTCTTTTTTTATGAAATGAATTAGGTCATTGATGAAAAGCAAACGTGTCCATTATCCTGAAGCTAACAAATTATGTTTTAAATTAGAGGACTCCTTTTTGTCTCAAGAATTTTATCATAGAAGGTTGAATTCAATGAGAACAATGGAATTTAATGGTAATAATATCAGAAAATTGAAACTTTATACCAACTTATTCGTAGAGTAGTTAATAAAACAAATCCTTATTCATATTTAATTCAAAGGAGGAATTAAAATGCGAACTCATTACTCCCCTCGTCTAATCTTTTTAGTGCTCGCCATCGTCGCACTTATCAGCATACCTGTTGTCGGAGCAATATTACCGGTGTTCTATGTTCAAACATTTATATTTGATAGAATGGCAATTATCCTTTATCCGGATGGAATTAATTTTAGACTCGTAATGGCTGCTTGCTTTATATTATTTATCGGATTAATGATTCCGGTAATCAAACAGAACAAACTCTTTTATAGCCTTTCAAGTATTATTATTGCAGGTGCCCTCTTCGTATTCTATTTATCAATCTTAAGTTATACGTATATAGGAAATGAACAAGTGGTTTCAAACAAATTGTTCGATGGCAAAACATTTCAATGGTCTGAAATTGAAGAAGTAGTGCTCGAATATTACGTAGATGATATCGGTACACATGAAGAATACATTTTCACTTCAGTTGATGGAAATTCTATTCGAATTCCTTTAAATGATCAGTTCCTACATGAAGATAAAAATGAAATCTACAGAGTGGCAAAACAAAACAATGTAGAATTTATAGAGCGTGAGAAAATGTAATTTAATAAGGATGATTGGCTAATCTGAAAGGTTAATGAACTGAATTCTAACTGTTAGCCAAAAATAACGGTTGGAATTCAGCTTTTTATTAAGGGGGAAGGAGATGGAAGCGTGAAAAGAATTTTATGTTTAGTCATTTGTGTTTTCCTTTTATCTGGTTGTAATTATGAAACGAGAAGTCATGAGTATGTTGGAGAAAGTGATAATTGGGCGATCGATTATAAGTATAAAGTCAAAATCAAAAATGATGAAAATCATAGTGAATATGAGATAAAAATAAATTACAAAGGCGAAATTGATAAATTAGCAAATGGAGAAGCAATACAAGTTACATATAAAATTGGAGAAAAAAGTGGTTCAGAAACTTTCATAGTTAAGGATGCAAGCGAACCATTATATATTGTTAGTCCTGGTAATCTGAATGCTTCTACTTTGGAAGGAAACGAAGTAGGAATAATAACTGTCTCATGGGGTGAAAATTACGAGGAGTTTGAAATTAAGAGTTCAAAAGAATGAAAATTTATAAATAAGCCTTTACCGAAAGGAAAGCATCATAATAGGAGGAGAAATATGACTACAACATATGTTAATTGGGGAGAATCAAGAGTTAAATTGACTTGGGAGAAAAATAGTGTACTCCCTCCAAATGATTTAATTACAAGTGTACATGGATTTTGTTTTTGGGAAGATCAGCTGTTATTAGTCGACTTAATCGATAGGGGATGGGATTTCCCGGGAGGACACATTGAACCTGAGGAAACCCCAGAAGAATGCTTTAAACGGGAAGCTTTGGAAGAAGGTTATATTGAAGGTGAATGTAAGTTGTTGGGGTACATAGTTGTAGACCATACGGAAAATCCAAATTGGGAAGAAAGCAATCCATATCCAAAAGTGGGTTATCAAGTGTTTTACAAAATGGATATTAAAAAGCTCTTACCATTTGAAGGAAGACATGAATCTTCTCAACGGATCTTTATTAATCCTAAGGACATTTCTAACTATTATCCAAAATGGAATATTCTTTATCAGGAAATCCTGGATTGTACTTTATAATCCTCATAACCAATAGTCATAAGGAAAGACACAAAACGTTGTAATTACAACACTTGTGTCTTTCTGCCGTATTCTAGGTAGTGTAAATAAAAGATTTAGTTTACCTTTTTGAGAGAGTGCCAACAAAAGTACCTATCCACACGCCTGCAAAACAGGTAATCGTGAAGTAAGCCAAAAAGATACCATCCCAGCCTCCGACAACATCCTTGCTAAAAATAATTAATCCAACACTAATTAGACTTAAGACAGTGGCGGTTAAAAGTACTACTTTTTTTGAAACTTTACGGGATGTAATATACATTCCAATTGCAAACACAATTCCACAAAGTAATATTGGCGTCCATCCCTCTAACATCAAAGCATTCATTTAATTACCTCCTGTTATGGTATTCCGTAACCTGAGCAATTCATTATTTATATTACTTTCTATTATTAATGTATCGTAATATCATTCGCTTTGCCACCTATAAAATGCTAAATGTGTAATTTCTTCACCCGGATTATGTGGGGGGTGTCCCAAATTTTATAAGGGATAAACTTTAATTTTATGCCAAATAGTCTGCCAATTCTTTGTTTTAATTCGATTTTCATAAATTGAAGCAAGTTCTTTTGTTTCCTTAAAATATGGAGTTGGCTTCACTTTTAAATTTATCACATCATCTATTCCGTACGGACAAGTAAGAACTAAATTATTTTCCTTGTCTAACTTTATTCCTAATGCAGTCGCAGTTTCCGGAAACTTTGAAATTGCATCTTCCGAAGAAGTATAAGGAGGCAGGTTATTGATGATGTGCATTCTTGCTTCATTTTTAACTGACCAGGGGATATTAGGCATTTTACAACTCAAATTAGCCTCTAATTCCTTTTCATAAATTTCATCTATATTCAATTTATCAAAATAGATAACATCAACATCTGGAATTTCAGTGCGATTATTAAATCCGTGTAACGTATCCCAGATTTTCGAACGTACAAATCCCGCACAAATCCACCAGTCAGGCAGATTTAATGTACTTACCAATTTTATAATTTCAATCATATTTTCATCGCTTTTGATTAATTCGATAATATCATCTGTACTATTTAACAAATTGAATGTATCCCCCTTATGACAATTCGAACGTATATTCCTATGTTAACACATTAAACCACAAGGTAGAATATTCATAATGATTTTGGGGAAGTTAATGTTATAATTGGTAAAAATTATAAAAATAGGTGGTTAGGGATGTGCAATATAAATATTGGAATGGAGCATCTGCCATTATTATTAAAAACAACCATGTATTAATGATACGTACAAAAGGTTCTAATAGTTGGAACATTCCTTCCGGGGGAGTAGAAATGGGTGAAACTGCAGAGGGAGCTTGCATACGTGAAATTGCAGAAGAAACGGGATATGAAGCAAAGATTGTAAAAGAATTACATACTAAAAAAACAATTATTAAAGAATATAAAGTAACGACAAAATATTTTTTGTGTGAAATAACGGGTGGGAATATTCAATATCAGGACCCCGATGAAGAAATTGAAGAAATTGCTTGGAAGAATAGCGATGAAATTTCCAAAATAATTCATACATATCCTGAAGACCAAATAATTATTGAAAACTTAATTTCAAATTACGAGGGAAATTAAAATAAGACTATATTCAAAAGGAGAAAAAGATGGGCTATATTAAATCGCTTAGAAGTATTATTGGAACAAGACCGATTATTGCACCCGGATCGGCAATCATTGTGATGAATGAGGAGAATGAGTTATTATTACAATTACGCTCAGACACAAAAGATTGGGGAATTCCTGGAGGCGGTATGGAGTTGGGGGACAGTTTTGAAGAGACAGCTATAAAAGAATTGTATGAAGAAACAGGGCTAATTACAAATCAATTAGAAATATTAGGTGTAGCTTCTGGTAAAGAGTTTTATTATAAATTTCCTCATGGGGATGAAATATATAATGCTACTGTTATTTACAAGGCTGTGGAGATAGGCGGAGAAATGAGAAAAGATGAAGAAAGTTTAGAGCTTGCATATTTTTCACTAGATTCTTTACCTAATTTAAATTATACAACTCGAAAAATTTTAGAAAAGATTGGATACATAAAGTAATATAGTACCGTTTGATACCAAACAATAGCCAACTAACTGAACGTCTCAGTTAATTGGCTATTTTTTATTATTAACGTAGTTTTTTGTATAGGAAGGTTTAGTGTAAATTTTTGAAATCCATTTCCAAAGTAGAAAAATAATAAATGTATTATAAATAACAGAGAAAAATCGAAAAATACATTCGTCATTCCTAAGTTATAGGCTTCAAATATTGATACCATCTGATCTCCCTTATACTGAATCCATTTAAATGGTAAGCCAAAAATCAAAGCGATTATAAAGCTAATCGTGATTATTTTCATTTTTATCATGCCTACACCCCGGTTCTCACTCCTAATATTCCTCTATTATCTTTAAATGTCCTTTTGGATAACCATAATTTAAACCACTGCACTTATTCGCAAGGTTTCCAAGGCCTCTGATTGAACAAAAGTTTTTCTTCTGCATAAGGTAAAAGGTATGACAGGTTTTTTGGGAGGGTATTATGCATTGGGTCACCATTATTATTGTTGGACTAGCGGCTAATTTAGATAATTTGGGGATTGGATTGGCTTATGGAGTAAAAGATACAAGAATCCCTATTTTATCAAACATAATCATTGCTTTTATTTCCATGACTTTTACTTATTTTGCAGTAATAGCTGGCGGTACGTTAAGCGAATATATTTCACCAAATATGGCCAACTATGTAGGAAGTTCTTTATTATGTGTAATAGGGTTATGGACATTATTTTCCAAAAGATTAACTAATCCGGAACCATTTAAAAATCCGGAACTAATTGATTGGGATGATAATCATGTCATTTCTTGGAGAGAAGCAATATACCTTGGACTTATTTTATCATTGAACTGTATGGCAAGTGGACTGGGGATTGGTGCAAACGGCATTTCAGCTCTTTGGACCGTTCTCTCTATAGGATTCTTCTCTTTAGTGACAATTGGAATCGGCAGCCATTTTGGTTATCTCCTTAATAAAACTTTTATCGGTAAGTATTCGACATCGATTTCCGGTTGGTTACTTATTATAATAGGTCTTTATGAAATGCTTGTTTAAGTTCAATGCATATTTTCATAACCCTACAGAATTCTAAATGAAATTCAGCAATTGAATTTCCGTAATATACGGCCGCTTTCCTTATTAAAGGTAAGCGGCTTTTAATTATGTATATTATATAACCCACTGAATCCCAATTAGTTCCAAAAAATATTGAAATAAAGTCCATAACTTGTAATCTTCTTGTAACATACGTAATAGTAATACGTATTTGTATAAATCATAAAATCTGTCAATATTTATTCAGTGGAAGTATACTTTTTTTCTGGATGATTTTGTGAATTTAACAGTTTCGAACCCATTGATTTTATGGAATTTATTAATAGAATGCTATTCTTACCAGTTTATGGACCATTTATTACGTATTTTCTACTGTAACATAGTTTGTGTAGAAGAGGAGGAATTCAAAAATGAATAAAAAATGGTTAGCAACATCACTATGTGCAGCAACATTATTTGCAACATCTATTACTGCGGCTAATGCAGCAGATATAAATAAAGAAGAAAATAAAGGTGCAAATACTCAACATATTCAACTTATTAAAGGTGATCATTATCAAGAGTTGGCTTTAAAATTAATTAAGCAAATTTCAGTAAAAGGCGAATTCGGGATTTTATCAAAAGATGCGATTAATAAAGCTTTAGTTAATATTGATACTAATAAAATAGTTAAAGAGGGCAAAGTAGTAAATACACAAAAAACTACTACTAATAAAGAAGCACAAAAAGAAACGACTACTAAAACAGTGGAAAAAGAGGATAAAGCACCTCAAGCTCAAGCACCAGTAAAAGAAGAAAAAGCTCAAACTGTTACAGAAAATAACGATGCAAAAGCACCTGAAGCATCAACAGAAGAAAAAGCAACACCGGTTACAACGAACAATGATGTAAAAGAAGAGCAAGCACCAGCAAAAGAAACAACTGCACCAGAAACAACGACAAATACACAGGCAACACCTGTGACAAATAACAATAATACACAAGCACCATCAAACTCAAATAACCAACAAACAGAGGCACCAGTAAAAACTACTACGAACAATGCTAGTCAGTCAGTTTCTGAATTTGAAAAACAAGTGGTAGACTTAACAAATGCAGAACGTACAAAAGCAGGTTTAAAACCGCTTGAAATGCACACGTCATTAATGGGTGTAGCTCATGCGAAATCAGCAGATATGGCGAAAAATAATTACTTTTCACATACAAGCCCGACATTTGGAAGCCCGTTCGATCAGATTAAATCTGCAGGGATTTCATACCGTTCTGCTGGAGAAAACATTGCACAAGGCCAAAGAACACCACAACAAGTAGTACAAGCATGGATGGATTCACCAGGTCACCGTCAAAACATTATGAATGCCAATTTCACACATATTGGTGTAGGTTTTGTTGAAGATGGTTACTATTGGACACAACAATTTATCCAACTATAAGAATAAAAATACGATTAGGCTACTTATCGTCCATTCTATGGGCGTTAAGTAGCCTAATTTTTTATTCTGCATTTTTCAAATCAATGCGTAAGTCTTTTCCCCAGAAATTTAGAGAACAAAATAGCAATGATTAAAGCGGGTATCGCATAAATTTGTCCTACTAGCAATTTCCAACCTATTGTATTATAGCCATCAGAAGCTGGTAGAATCACAGCGATTAGACAAACAATTAAGTAAACTAATAGAGGGATAATTTTTTTCATCATCGGTTAATTCACCACCTTATAATTAAATTTAAGTGACTGCCAAAATATCTTGAAATATTTACTAAACCGAATATTTAATGTACAGCACCTTTTCAGTTCATTTCCAAATAGGGTTATGCTTTTTATCATTATACCACCAAAATATAGTAAGCTAATATAAGCAAAATGGGGGATTATTGAAACTAAGGAATATTTCACATAATATTGAGCTACTGAAATGAATTTTATCGAAGGCTATTTTGTGAATAGACTCAAAGGAGAGAAAAAGAAAAACAGCCCAAATTTAACGGGTTCGGTTGATGGGGAGAAAACGCTAAAACGCACAGTGTTGTCTGTGCGTTTTACGTGCCATATTTTATTGTTGCAATTTGTTCGACAATTGCGTCCAATTGATGAAAGGAAATCACTCTATATAGTCAATTAACTTTGCAGGGACTTGTTCAAAAATATAAACTTCAGGATTATTAAAAGGCTTATTTTTCAAATAATCTGCGAGAGTGTTCATACTTGACCAATAATTTTTCACTAAATCTTCCTTTGAAGGCAATCCCTCAATTATACGCCCTTTGCCACCATCATACATGTCCTCTATATAAGCAAATAAATCACTTGATATATCTCGGTTGAAAACCAAAATTTTCTCACTAAACACTGGGAATCGATAGTGGGGACAATCGTCAACTTCTAGGTCTACTCCGAAAGCAACTTTAAAATCAATCCATTTCGGTAAATTTACTGGTCTAAAACGGTCCGTTAAATCTGGAAATAGATTGGCACTATTGGAATACCACTTAGTTGCTGTCTTGTGATTTAATCCTTCCTTTAAAACAGTTTGGGGACTTATATTTTCGTAGAAATCACGGTGAATAACCATATGATATAAAAACAAAAGAGTTCCTCCTTAACTAAATGGAATATTTTAACTATAATCTATTTTGCCATAAGAGGGCTCTATTCCATTCAATGAATTTAACTATTTAGAAAATTATTTTTATATCAATTACTTTTAACAAATTAACAGATGTTTTAATAGTATAATTAACACTGAATTCGCATGGAACATAATTTTAAGCGGTGTTGTGAATTACCATTCTAATAGGTATGCCAATTCACCTGAATTTTAAGTGAAATCGCTGATGTAATAACAAAAACAGGGACATCAATTCATATGCGAATTGCGTCCCCAATTGATATGTTCTCCCCGATTTCCGAACCCGTCAGCCCAAATTGACCTGTCTTATTTAACAATCAATTTTTAATAGAGGCGTTGCTGATTACACGGTGGAAAACCAGATATATCTGCAATCATTGAAAATTCGTACTGTTTCAGTGCAAATTGTGTTTGATACAGATATTCAATAACCATCAACTTTCCGTTTGATACACCACAAAGTACCCCAGATGTCCCCTGACCATTTGCGAAGGATATACCAATCGGTTGTCCTATTAAATAATTAACCTTATGTTGCCATGGTGGCATTGTCATCAACCCTTTCTGTGTAGTTTATGCTTCTGGAAAGGGTATGTGCTACTTCAGGAATATAACCACATTGATTTCGTTCAACATTATTATTTTTAATTTTTTTCGAACGAAATTAAATTTTTTATAGTCTAATAAATAAGGAGGTGGCGTACGTTGGAGAATTTACTTGAAAAAGCTACCGCTGGGGATCAACTAGCGATCCTGGAACTGATTGAACAAGATGAGGAAGTACTTTACCCGATTGCATATACATACTTGAAAAATGAGCAGGATGCCCTTGATGCCATGCAAGAAATGACCTATAAGGCACTGAAAAAAATGCATACCATTAAACAGCCTGAATTTGCGCGTACTTGGCTTGTACGTGTACTAATCAACTGTTGTAAAGATATGCTGAAAAAACGAATCCAAACTGTTGAAATTGAAGAGACCAGCCTTAGTGAAGCGCCAGTTTATAATGACATCAGTCGTCTTCTTAATCTACTTACGCTCACTGAACAACAGTTAGTTTACGCAAAATATTTCCAACAGCTGAAAAACAATGAAATTGCCGAACTGCAAAATATTCCAGAAGGCACCGTTAAATCTCGGCTGCACGCCATTTTAAAGAAACTGCGTAAAGCAGCTGGACAAAAGGAGGATTGGCTATGATTAAAATTCCTAAAGATAAGCTGCGTCAAGGACGTATGGATGCATATACAAAACTGAAAAAAGAACGCCGGCGAAAGAAGCAGTGGCAGGGAATCGCTGCAGTAGCTATCATCTTCCTCAGTTTTTTGCTAACCGTCCGTGTTTCGCCGACGATTGCCAGCTATGCCGCTAAAATCCCTGGTTTAAGTGTTATCGTCGAGCTTGTACAGGAAAATGAGGGGATTAAGGACGCCATTGCCAATGAATATTACGAGGAACTGGGCATACTTGTACAAGGCATGGACGTTACGATTACACTCCAAGGGGCAATTATCGATGAATACGGTATCATGCTCATGTATGATTTTGATTACCCGACGAAAAAAAGCGATCATCATAACTATTACGTGAATATTTACCAAGGCGACCAACGTCTTGAAAACAGCATGTCTCACGGGACACCGGACGACTTAAACGAGCCGGTTGCCCATAGTAGCCATATACTTGAAATGACGCTCGACCAGCCGCTTGATACAACAAACCCTAATTTCCGTGTAGAATTTGAAATGCGGGATGGGGACAAACAAACGATTTCGATTCCATTCTCGTTAAATAAGCCGATTGCCAAAGCCAAGGTAGTAGAACCGAACACAAGTATTACTTCACAAGGTCAACACCTGACAATTAGTAAAATCATTCGGACACCGCTACGCATCCATTTCGAAGTAAAGCCAGATCCATCGAACACGATGCAAATTGTCGCACTTGATAACATATCACTGGAGCTCAAAAACGGCAGAAAACGTGAACTTATACGGAATGGTTTAGTTGGAAGTGGTTCGTTCCGTGAGGGAAAATATACGTTTTACTTACAAAGTAATTACTTCTACGATTCAGATGAACTCATCGTCCGCATCGGTGAAATACAAGCTATTCCAAAAGGCGACGATTATATCGAAGTTGACTTCACCACAAAAGAAGTACTTTACAAACCAGACTTCATTGACTGGGATATTAAAGTTGTTGGCAATGATGTCTATTTAAAAGTACCTGTCAAAGACGACCATGGCCGCCAACCCTTATATCCTGCTGAAAAAGAGGATGGTACACCGCTAAACTCGACAAGTAGCAGTTTCTCTACCTCAGCCTATGAAGGATTTAATTATAAAGAGTATTATGAGCCATACAATGGTAAAGCAAAACTATGGATCAGCTACATTGATAATCCGATAGCGAAGGATGTTGAGGTTAAAATAGACTTGGCAGAATAAAGATAGATCTCAGTTGATTTAGTGAAAAGAAGCATCGATTTCTCCGGGAATGATGCTTCTTTTTTGTAGACTTTTGAGTTAGGAACTTTATTCCATTATTGGCGTTAACTATCTTTAAGGAAGATTTAATTTTGAACAATTGGGGGGGGAGATATGTCTTTAACTTTATTCTTATTTATAGGTTTTATTGGAGTATTACTGGTAACATTTTTCAAAAGGCCGTTAATCAACTTACTTGGAGAAGACAATTTTCTAATAAACAGATTAAAAAATGCTGAATGGTTTCAAAATTATTGGTTAGCCGGATTGTTTCTATTTATTATGAATGCAATCCTATTTTTCTCAACTACCGTTATCATTTATTTGTTAAGTTATTTCTTAATTCCGTATGTACATTTACTTGTGATGGTACTTGCTGTAATCGGAAGTATCTTTTTATGGATAATAATTAATAAGACTTGGCAAGGCACGAAAAGGAACCGCTTAAAGTTGGCAGTAATCGGTAGCAGCTTTTATTTAATCTTGTCTCTGATGTTGATTTATATGTTAGTTACTCTAGAGCCTTCTTTTCCAGGTGATGATCCTTTTATGAGAGCGATTGGAATATTTTTTGGTATTGTGGTCACTACTGTTGCATTTATTTCTTGTTTTATCTTTACGGGATTTTCAAAAACAATTGATGAAAGAGGGTGATAAATAGAATCAGCTTAGATATCAAGGTATCAGTGGTAAATTTTATAAACACAAGGTGGTTAATTTAATGAGTGGAACCGAAATCTTAAATTTATTTGGGTTTAAAGTGAAAGAAGAACCAATAAGCATTTACTCATATTCACCAGTATACCGAGTGAATTATGGTGATCAGGAGGTTGTTGTAAAACGAACACAAAAAAGGGCAGCAAGTGTCATTTCTTATACGACCATGCTAAAAGATAAGGGGATAAATGTTGTAACGCCAGTTAAATTACAAGTTGATAATCCGCAAAAGTATAATGATACAAACTATGTAGTTTATCCATTTATTGAAGGTGAGAAATATTCAGGCAAAGACAATGAAATTTATGAAGCCGGTAAAATGTTAGGACAGATTCACAGCTGTTCACCTGTTACAAATGTATATGACCTCCTTGCGTATGATGTATATGATTTTAATGAAGAAGAAGTAGAAGAGAGTACGGAGGCAATTATTCATCATGCACATAAAGCCGGACTAAAAATTGATCCAGCAATAAACACAAAGTTGATGGAAAGTGTAGCAATTCAGCAGGAACTTTGTAATGCCAATTTACCGCATGTGGCAACGCCTCATGATTATAAAGCAAATAATTTAATATTCACCCCCGCACCATATTTAATTGATCCAGATAATGCGGCATGGATTCCAAAAATATTTGATCTGGCCCTCGCATTACTACTTTTTCATAATGAGCATGAAGAAGCACCAGATCGGGTCTTTACAAGAGGTGAATGGGAACTTTTTTTATCGGGTTACAGAGAGCACATGGACATTACCGATGAGGAAAAAAACTTTTGGGAAATGGCCAAACAGCACGTATTTCTAGATGAAGTGATGTGGTTAATGGCGGAGTATGAGGAGGATTGGCAAAAACTTTCTCAGCAAAAATTATTTAATAGCTTAATTCAAATGTTGTTAAACAGCGCTGACTATAAACTGGTATAAAACGAATACATTATGATACGTAATCAATCTTTTATTAACCCACCACCTCTTCATTCGCATCCAAAACGATTCTTATTGTAAAACCAATAAAAATCGTTTGACACTAATGTTATGTGTATGTTATTATTGAAAATTTGTTAAAAATCCATATACGTGGTAAGGTTAAGAAGGTTACCTTATGGTTGCCAAATATGGAGGTGGATTATTTGTTTCAAATTGGTAAAAATATTATTTATCCAATGCAAGGAGCAGGTATCATTAAAGCCGTAGTAGAAAAGGAAATATCAGGTGAAAAACAACAGTGTTATGTCATAAAAATGTCAATCGGTAATATGCTAATCACGATTCCGAAGGACAAAATATTGAATTCAAGTATACGACCTGTTACTGATATAATGGATTTGAAACACATCATTCACATTTTTCAGCATGGAGAATCCGATAAATTATTGTCGTGGAGACAAAGATATAAAGTGAACTCGGACAAAGTGAAAACGGGTAAAATACTGGAATGTGCTGAAGTTGTACGTGATTTAATGCGTATGAAAGAAGAAAAAGCATTAAATACAAGTGAAAGAGAAATGTTAAATAGCGCGCATCATTTTTTGAGGATTGAACTCGGATTAATTAAAGGGATTACTGAAAATCAAATTAAAAGTTTCGGCTAAAGATAATAAAAGACTTCCAAAAGGGTGCGATTCTTAAAAAGAGTTGTGCCTTTTTCAATTGATTGATTTCGTGAAGAGAATCATTGAATACTCGAAACAAAACCGCTTAAAGCCGATAATTTTTAACATACTACATATAAGATTAAAAATTAAAGGTGTGGATGGATTGAAAAGAGCAGTGTTTTTAGATCGGGACGGCGTAATTAACGAAGTGCTGACGAAGCGGGTGAAATTTGTAAATGAACCGAAGCAATTTTACTTTTTGCCTGGAGCAGAAGAAGCGATTAAAAATTTAAATGACTGTTTTGATTATGTGTTTGTCGTGACGAACCAAGGCGGAATCGGATTAGGTTATATGAAGGAAAAGCAGTTACAGAGAGTTCATGACTATATGGTGGCCGAGTTGAAGAAAAAGGGTGCAACGATTCATGAGGTTGCCTATTGTCCGCATAAACCAAAGGCCGGGTGTGAATGCAGAAAACCTAACAGCAAAATGATTTTGGATTTAGGTGAAAAATACAACATTGATCTGGAAAAATCCTATATGGTCGGTGACACGGATACGGATATTCAGGCAGGGAAGAAAGCCGGGACAAAAGCTGTCTTTATTGGTGAAAGTGATCCATTGGCAGATGCAGTGTTTCCCAATTTACAGGAAGCAGCACAATGGATTATTCATGATGCAAATAATGATTAGAAATAACCCGCAGAGGAAACCTTTGCGGGTTATTTTTAATGTCGTTTCTCTTTGTTGCAGCTGCCCTGCTACCCATTAATCATAAGTCTGAACATAAAATCCATTTTCCTCAGACCATTCCGCATAATAAATCTTCGTGATATCCTCGTAGCCTTCCTCTTTTAATTGCTGAATGATCCAGCGCTTGTCTTTTCCGATTTGTGCCAAAACTCTTTCTTCAATTCGCCCTTCATCGACAAGCAGATGAGTGAGCACACCACCGGAATCTTCCCCGGATGAATCCTTTTTCAATATGCTGATTTGCCCACCAGGTTCCAAAAGAGCATATTTTACTTCCCTAACCGAAAAAACACCTTGCATCCGCAGCAACGAACGCAGCTGTTCGGATTCCATTTTGTTTTTCTCTAATTCTTTAATATCCAACTTCCCATTATTTACAAGAAAAGACGGCTCTCCTTTAATGATCGGGCGCAGTTTTTCGAATTTCCTGACAAGAAAATCGGTTAAAAGATAGAGCGCAGTCCATAATCCAATCGTATAGAGGACATCCCAAATCTTCACTTTTTCATCGTATACCCCTTCTTCCAATGTTCCACCGAGAATCACGATAAACACAAAATCGAATGGGGTGACTTCAGTAAGCTCTTTTTTTCCGATAAAGCGGATCACAACCATGAGTGCGATAAACCCGGCAATGATTTTAATCGTAATTGCTGTAATCATGTATTTCACTCTCCTATTATCCTTTGAATACCCTGAAGCCTGTCAATGTAAGCTGGTCTTAAATCACTAGCGTTTCCTGTTTTAAAGGGATTGAAGGAGTATGAATGAGTTGAATCGAAATGATTAGTAGAGGTTTAAAAGCAAGCTTTGCAACAAAAATAACAACTCGGGAGCGATGAGGAGGGAAAGAAATGCGAAGATACCCTGACTGTCCTGTTATTACAAAATCAATTGTTGTTGGAGGGCTGTCGAAAGCCGATCTTATTCAAAAACTGCAACAATCGTCTATTTCATTGAACCAATATGGTGAGAGATTATTATATGATGATCGGTTTACCATTACCGAAACAGCATATAGCGTGGAAATTGTTGAACTATCCGTTAGGGACCTTGGCTTTCCGAATGGCGCAACATTACCTGAAATCTTTAGACAAGCGAACGAACTGGGCTTGCAGTTATGTCCGCCTGAGTTGGGACCATACCTACGACTGGAATATGTAGACCAAGATGAGGGGAATTCAGGGGATCTTTCACAAAAAAATGAGGCACCTTCAGGATCTGTCACCATTGCATCAGAATTAATAAGTAATGAAGAAAGTTTTCCGAAAGGATTTTATGTCCGGAAAGTTGACGGCATATTATGGCTGCGCGGATATGTAGCTGACAACTTGCATGTGTGGAATCCCGATAACCGGTTTGTCTTCAAATCAGACAAGCTAAAATAGGAAACGATATTAGTGAAGTTTTTGGTGGAGCTTACCCAATGTCATGGAAATGGTTTACGTTCCTTTGAAGTCTCCTGGAATGTGAACCTTTGTAGGTGTTTTTGTGTTCAGTAACGAATAACTATATTGAGGTGGTCCAATTGCTGAAGGAAAAATCAGAAATAGTAGTGCATCATCAAAACGTCATAACTTTTATACATAGTTTGAAATCAGTTGATGAAAATCGATTAAGAAAACCAATTGGGGAAGGTAAATGGTCCATTATAGAAATAGTCGGTCACTTTTACCCTTGGGATGAATTTGTGTTACAGCAAAGAATTCCCTATATATTTTCAGGTGAACACTTACCGGAAGCTCCGGGTATCGCGGAGCTAAATGACCAATCTTCTTTACAAGCCAGAACAGAAGCTGTAGAAAATACATTGGAAAAATGTATTCACGTAAGGCAAGACTTATTAAGTCTGCTAAAGCAAATTCCTGAAGATGACTGGCTGATCCCAATACAGATTAACCAATCAACGTTAACGTTTTACGAATACTTAAAAGGCTTAATGGAACATGATATCCATCATTTAAATCAAATGAAATCTACTATCTAAAACAGATTATAATGCTAGTTAAATAAATTTATATTACATTATTTCATGGTATTCACATTGGAGGCACTGTTGATGTTGAAATTGATAATTGCTTTATTAGCATTGATCGGTGGTTCGGCCGTTGCGATACAAAGTCAAATCAATGCCTTATTCAGTAAAAAAGTAGGTGTATTGGAAAGTGCCACCGTCTCGTTCATGGTAGGGGCCCTTGCCTTATTCTTTTTAGCTTTCTTTTTCGGTAAAGGGAATTTTTTAAATGTATTTACTGTTCCAAAATGGCAGTTAATCGGAGGATTATTGGGCGCATTCTTTATTGTCATCAATATCTATTCTGTTAATTTAATCGGAGTAGCTGCAACGTTTATGGCGGTTATCATTGGTCAGATTTTTGTCGGCGCGATTATTGATCATTTTGGCCTTTTTGGTGGGGTTATCTATCCGATGAATATGACGAAACTCATTGCCCTTGCGTTAATGTTTGCCGGGATTTATTTGTTTAATAAAGCTTAAATGGAAATTTTCTGTATAGTATATGAAACTTATTTGGTTTCCCTTCGTAGGTATATTTATGGAGGGAAATGAATGAAGAAAATATGGTGGATAATTATTAATGGGGTTTGGCTTGTCTTGTTTAGTGGCTTAGCTATATTTATTTATTTTAGAGAAGTAGATGCTGCAGGTGTAGTCCAAACATCTGAGCTTAGATGGCTTTCCTTGGCATTGTTAGGTGTAGTGTTTATTTTCATTACCATCGTCCAACTTATATTTTTATTTTTTTTAAAGAAACGAAAAAGTTAATAGCTTATAATATTTAAGGCGCTTTCCGTAATAAGGGAAGCGTTTTTTTTTTAAAGCCAAATGTTCTTCTCGGATGTCTAATAAATGTAAAACGAAAATGAAGGGAGGAATTGCGATGAATATGAAGCTCTTAGTAAAAAAAGCTCAAAAAGGAAATGACAAAGCATACTTAGAGCTTTTCCAACAATATGAAGCAGATATTTATCGAATGGCCTATGTCTATGTAAAAAATAAAAATGATGCTTTAGATGTTGTTCAAGAAGTAGCGTATCAGTCATTCAAAAATATTCGCACTTTGAATAAACCGGAATATTTCAAGACATGGCTTATGAAAATTACAATCAATTGTGCCTTGAACGTAATTAATAAAAATAAAAAAGTAGTGCCACTCATACCTCAGTTTGAAGTACATACGGAAGAAGGAGTTGAAGATATTGCCATGTCTTTATCGTTACGGGAACTAATGGATATTTTGCAGGAAGATGAGAAAAGCGTGATTTTACTGAAGTATTATAATGACCGTACGTTAAAGGAAATTTCGGATATTCTGGACATCCCGCTCGGAACAGCCAAATCGATTTTGTACCGTGCTCTGAATAAGCTTCGCCAAAATTTAAAGGAGGTAGAGAACTATGGGGAATCATTTTAAAGAGGATATAGATAAAATTGAAATCCCGTTCCAGCTTCATGAAAGAAGCAAAAAAGGCATAAAGGCAGCCAAATCGGAAATGGGCGGAACGGTGAAACGTTTTGTGAAAAAACGAATTGCAATTACGATCATGGCTGCCTGCTTAATGGTTCCAACTGGAGCATTTGCGTATCAGTCTTTACTTGCAGATGATCTATACGGATCGTTTGATAATGTGAAAAAACATATAGCAAATATTACAATGAAAAGTTATTTACTATTTGATGCAAAATTGTCCCAGGCAAAAGGTGACCTCGGAAAAGAACAATTCGAACAGTTTAAAGAAATACTCCATGTCATTACAGATGCAAAACTTGAATTTGGCGATAAAAACGGAAATATCGATTATTCTAAGGTGTCTGAAGAAAAACTGAAGGAAGTTAAAGCGGCCATTTATGAAATCCAACCGTACTTTGATAAGTTAAATAATCAGCCATCGAGTAAAGAAATTTTAACACCTGAAGAATATGAGCAATATATTCAGGCGTTATTAACCTTTGAAACAGTTATGGCACAATTAGGTGTTTCTTCACCACCAAAAGTAGAGATGGTTCCTGCAGATGCACAAGAAGAATTTTTAAAGGCTCGTGCCGTATTGGATTACGTGAATGAAAAACAAATGGGGAATTAATGGAGACAATCAGCTTGGGCTATTCAAGCTGATTTTTTTATGAATGTAATATCACCTGGGAAATTTATGCTAAAATTTAGTTAGATTTAGGAATGAAAACTTATTAAAAACAGGTGAATAGAGGGAGCATTTATATGGAAATTCTATTAGTCGGAACATGTCACCTTAGCGATACTTCAGACTTGAACACTTTATCGGTAAAGGATAAAAGGAAATATAATGATCGCGATTTTGAAAAGTTGGCCATTGATCTTGCGAAGTTCCAAGCGGATCAAGTGTTTGTCGAATATCCATTTCATTTACAAGAATATCTGAATTCAGTTTACCGCTCGGCAGAAGTAGAAGAAGTAAATGAAGATTTCAAAGAAAATGAGATTTATCAAATTGGATTCCGGTTAGCGAAAAAGCTTGGACATGATGCCATTTATGCTGTGGATTGGAACGAGCAGCCGGAAGAATCGATCGATCTGGGTCTCGTAGCAGAAGGGCAATCGAAAACAGAGTTCGAGGAAATAATGAACCGTGTACAATTTGTGCTCGAAAAGCTCTCTACTATCATTCAGCAAGGGGATATCATCGAACTGTACAAATATATTAATACACAACAATACAATGTAAATGATCATCAAGTCTATGTGGATTTAATGCAGCTCGACGATAAAATTGCATTTGAGTGGGTGACGAAATACTGGTATTACCGGAATTTAAAAATCGTCCGTAATATAAAAAAATCCACTCTTCCTGAAACAAAACGAGCTGTTATTTTATATGGAAGCGCACATAACTATCTACTTAAACAACTGCTGGAAGAGGACGAATCCATAAAAGTCATTCCGTACGGGCATTGGTCGGAATAAGGGGGGCGAGCTGTATAAATTGGGAAAACGAGTTGAGGTACTCAACAGAAAATTAGAAGTAATTGGCCAGATAAAGGGGTTAGGAACAACATGATTACATTAAGAAATGTGCAAAAGACAGATTTAGAAGAGCTGATCGTCATTGAAAATGAAGGCTTTACAAAAGAAGAGGCGGCTACAAGGGAAGCCTTTGTGGAAAGAATCCAGCTGATTGCGGATACGTTTATAGTTGCTGAAAAAGACGGAGAGATTGTTGGTTATATTAACGGTCCAGTAATTCCTCAACTCTACATAACGGATGACCTTTTTGAAGAGATTAATGAAAATCCTAAAAAAGGCGGCTATCAGAGTATTTTAGGTGTAGCTGTCTCTAAAAAGGCAAGAAAACAAGGCATCGCTCGAATACTATTTGATAAAATGGAACGGCTCGTAATTGAAAATGAACGCCAAGGAATCACGTTAACATGCAAACAGGAATTAGTTCCTTTTTATGAAAAACTCGGATTTATGAATCACGGCATTTCCGATTCACAGCACGGTGGCGTCAGCTGGTATAACATGGTCAAGCTGCAATAGAATATGGATTAATGATAAGGGGGGATTTCGTTGTTTTGGAAATCCTCTTTTTAGGTAGATTAATCTACAGTTGTTTTATATTGCAAAAGTAAGTTAAGTGCAAAGGGGAATTAAATATGAAAATTCACAAAATCGATCATGTAGGGATCATAGTAAATAACCTTACAGAAGTTAAAGAGTTTTTCGTCGAATTTGGGCTGGAAGTGCTTGGTGAAGGGGAAGTGGATGGGAAATGGGCAGAGCGTATCACCGGGCTTGCTGAAGTGAAAGCAACGATTGTCCTATTGGGAATGTCGGATGGCCAAGCCAATTTAGAGTTGGTCAAGTTTCATACAGACTTAGAGCTGTCGAATATTCAGCAATCACCAAAAACCCATATCGCTTTTGCCGTTGAAGATATTGAAACGGTCGTTGCTAAGTTGAAAAAGAAAGGCGCGGAAATAATTAGTGAAATCCAAAATTACAATAATGTTTATAAACTATGCTTTGTTCAAGGACCTGAAGGCATAATTTTAGAGTTAGCGGAGAAAATGCGATAAACTTTAATTGGAAGTTTTTGATCTTATAATTTAATCATAGTAACCTTGGTGGGAGGAATACAATTGGCAACTAATATAGCTTTTCAAAGAGAAATTAAAAGTTTTTGGTATCCAGAGTACAACAAAAATGGATATCCACATCTCCAACAAGGATTCATTCTACATCCCAACCGTAACGCCGAATTCGATCCATTTATTTTAATGGCAGAAGATTGGTATAAACGTGGCGTATTCTCTGATCACCCGCACCGTGGATTTCAAACGGTAACCTATGTTGTCGATGGCAGACTTGAGCATATTGATAATGCCGGCGGATACAGCATTTTAAATGCCGGGGATGTTCAATATATGAATGCTGGCTGGGCAGCTCGACATGCGGAAGAAGCATTTGATGATGACTTGATTCATACATTACAACTCTGGCTGAACCTGCCGAAAAGTTTAAAACATACAGAAACGTCTTATCAAAATATTTATGTTGAAGATGCTCCTGTAGTTAATATCGATGGGGGATTCGTTCGAGTTTATTCAGGGGATATTGCCGGTGTTAAAGGGCCAATGCAGAGCTTAGTTCCGATTACGATGACCGAAATTACGCTTCGTGAAGGTGCTGAGTACACGCATGTCTTACCTGAAAATCATAATTCATTCCTGTTTATGTTGGCAGGTGAAATGGAGTTTGGGGAAAGTAAGACCAAAATCTCCAAAACAGGAGCGGCTACAATCTCTTATAACGAAGCTGGTTCTGAAGACAATTCAAGCGAACTAAAGATTAAAGCAACTACACGTTCTAAAGTTTTAATATATTCAGGTGTACCGATTAGAGAAGAAATCGCTCTAGGCGGACCGTTCGTGATGAATACTAAAGAAGAAATCAGAGAAGCATTCCGTGATTTACAGCTAGGGAAATTTGGACCGCCAGCTGTAAGAAAATAAAACTGATAAATTCCCGTTATTACAATGAACCAGATGGAACTGAGCCATCTGGTTTTTTGTTTTCACCAAATTCGACGCTTAAATTATGGTAAAATTTATAATATAAGGAGAGGATTACATGGATATATTATCGTTTGCTTTTTTAGGATTCTTACTTTACATCGTTGTCTTTTTGGCAGTAAAGCATGGGATTAATTATTCTGAACTTGGAATTTTAATAAAAGAGAAATATAAGATTGAAGAAGAAAAATCAAACTTAAATAATGATATTGAAAAAGAGTTGGAAAAGGAAAGTGATAAAGAAAACTAACCGAAGTAAAGGGGGATAACTGTGGAGATTAAAAGGTTGGAAAAATGCGAAAAAGTGCCAATGGAATTATTACTACTGGCGGACCCTTCTAAAAGTATCGTGGAAGATTATTTGGCAAAGGGAGAATGTTTTGTAGCTGAAAGTAATGAGCAAATCATTGGTGTCTATGTCCTGTTGCCAACAAGACCAAAAACCGTGGAAATAGTCAATGTCGCAGTAGCTGAAGAGCATCAGGGAAAAGGGATCGGGAAATTATTAATCGGTGATGCCATTCGTGTAGCCAGAACAAAGGGCTATAAGACGATAGAAATTGGTACGGGAAATTCAAGTATTGGGCAATTGGCGTTATATCAAAAATGCGGTTTTCGGATTGTTTCAGTTGATCATAACTATTTCATTAAGCATTACTCAGAAGAAATTTACGAGAATGGCATCCAGTGTATCGATATGATCCGGTTATCGAAAGAGCTATAGGGAGGAACAATATGAAAAAAACCAATTTTTTATTCGTTGTGATTTCCGTCCTGTTTATATTGACTGCATGCAGTTTTCGAGCAGAGCCTACTACTACAATTGAAGCCATAATTTCACCATTGACCGAGGATGAATTTGAGCGAGTTGGAACACATGAATTAGAAAATCCACATATTGATGATTTCAGAAAATTTACATTAAACGTAGAAGTGAATAATGTAGACGGCCAGAAAGTTCATTTTGCATTTAGCGATAGCTGGAAGGAAGCGCTTGATTCATTGGATGCTACAGACCGATATTGGTTTGGCGGTGGTAGTGAACAAAATAATGAGAGTGAGAATTTCGCAAAGCATACTCAGGAATTTTTCTTTTATTCTAAAGGATTAAATGAAGGGTCAATCAGAGAGGCATTGAATACGATTATTTTTGAAGTAAGAATTGACAACGGTGGGGAAATCGTGACAGAAGAATATAAAGTTGGAGATTTAGTGGAGTTTGAATAAGTCATGGCTTAAATCATTAATTAATAGATTGGAGACATCTTGATGAAAATATACGATCTAGCTAGTCCATTTCTGAATCACTATGAACCTTCCAAAGAGTACTACGAAAATTATTTTAATCAACACCCTCAAATCTATAGCTATTACTTTGATCATCATTGTAAAAATAAGGAATTGAAACTTGAAAACGCATTAAAAGCTCATCCAAATAAAATTGAACAAATGTCCTGGATTACCGATAAATTAAAATCGCTAACTCCTCAAATTACAAAGGAGTACGAAAAGCGGTATCCGATAAAATTTACAAAGGATGTTTATATTTTTGTCGGTTTAGGTGGTTCGAATGCTTATACTTATCGTTCAATGGATCCTCATATTGCTTTTTGTGTTGAAAAATTTGAGTCGAATGAGGCAGGTCTAAAAGTAATAATTGCACATGAATTTGGCCATGCAGTCCATCACCTTTTCACTACACATAACGGGATAGATGCAGAAGATATACAATGGCGTAACCCATTCACATGGCTACTGCAAGAGGGCGTAGCAACATACTTATCAACTTTAGTAGTAGAGGCAGATCAGGATATTTATTTTGCATATCAACCAGATCCAGAGTGGCTGACTTTTTGTGAAGAAAATACAAAAACCTTTATCAATGTTTTTCAGCAAGATTTAGCTCAATGCACTTCAGCTGAAATATTTAAAGAATGGTTCTCGATTAACGGGGGTCAAACATTTGGCTATAGCCGGCTTGGTTATTATATTGCTTATCTTTTAGTAAAGCATTTAGTAGATGAGGAAGGTATTGAGAACGCTATGCTTTATTGGGGACATCCAGATTTTGAAGCGAGAATGAAAACGTTGTTACGCACTTTTTAAATTATAGAAACCCACTAAACATTTAAGGATGCTGATAATTATGAGATGGAGAAAGTCTTTAATCACAATGCTTATGTTTATAGCAATGTATTTTTCAGCTTCCCAATTTCTTGTTCGGGAAGATTTAATTTCTAAGTTTTTTGCAGGCATGTACTTTTTCTTTTCATTGGTTATTGGAATTGTACTACTATTGGAAAATTCTAAGAAGATTAAACAAAAATAGTAGTCACACAATGCATTCATATATTGGGGGAGTAGCATGATTATAATTAATTCAGTTGTTTTTTGGGTTATTATCTCACTAGCCATTAATACGTATTTAATGACTTTGCCGATGCCGGTTATAAGAAAAAAGGATTTTCCGGCTACTTACATGATTCAGCACGAGAATCGAATCGACTTCCAAAAAGGGACGGAATGCGCGGCATTTTCAACGGCGTACCTATTGCGTCACTTTGGCAAGGATGCTGAAGGGGAAGTATTATATCAGCATTTCCCTAACAAAACAAAAACAGGCAATGTATACCCTAAAGGAATACGGGCGGTTTTAAAAAATAAGGGATTTAAAACTCGTTATTATAAAGGGAATATAAATTCATTGAAATACGAAGTCAGCAAAGGGACACCGGTCATTGTTTTTATTAAAGTGAAGAAGGATCTCAAAAATCTGCATTTTGTCCCGGTAGTCGGATATGACAAAGAGTTTATTTACCTTTCAGAGTCACTCGGTCATTTAGTAAATGATGAAGGCGAACAGAAAAACTATAATCGAAAAGTTCCGATTGAAGAATTTAAAAAACTTTGGGATGTAAAAAGAATCCATATGCTTCCTTACAGCAATACATATATAGCAGTAGAGGGAAAATAAAGTTTCCAAAACGATGAACAGCAGGTGAAATTATGAAAATTTTTGGAGAGAAATTAAATGGCGTGAATTATGAATTAAGAAAAGGGGTTTATGCCGTTATTTTTAGTTCAACAATGAATGAAGTACTAACTGTTCAAACTTCCAGAGGTGATTACTTTTTGCCAGGTGGCGGGATAGAAGATAGTGAAAACCATACGGAATGCCTGGAAAGAGAAATACTTGAAGAAACAGGATATAACGGAGTAATCGGTTCTTTTATAGGAAACGCAAAGTGCTTTTTTCTATCAACGAAAGAAGAACCAATTTTAAATGAAGGCTATTTTTACTTTGCCCAAATATTGAAGAAAACTCAAGATCCCATTGATGACGACCATTTTATAAAATGGATTGAGACAGATAAAGCCCGGGATCTCTTAATACATGCCCATCATAATTGGGCAGTCAATGAAGGACTGAAACTACAAAAACATAAATAACGAGCTGGAATCAATGCATCCAGCTCGTTTTTATTTTAACGTCGTAGTTTAAATTTACGCATGCGGTCGACTAAGAAACCGCCTTTGAAAGATTTTGGCTCATATGAAATGATAAAGGCTTTAGGTTCAATTGACTCAACAAGCGAGAATAATTCTTTTTCTCGGTTTCGTTTCGCCAGAATTTCATATTTATAACGTTCACTGTCACGACCTTCACTGACAGATGTCGTAATGGCAAAGCCGCTGTTTCTTAACGTGTCGATCAGTTCCTGGTTTTTCTGCTGTGTATTGATTGTAACAGAGACATAACCGATAGCCAGTTTATTTTCAATCATTGTTCCGACCGGTATCCCGATACTAAATCCGAGTGCATACACAACCATCGCTATAAAGTTCTGATCACCACTAAAAATGATAGAAAGTGCGAATACGTTAATAAGAACTTCTAAAAACCCGAAAATCGAGGCTAGAAGTCTCATATCTTTGACTAAGAAAATTGTTCGTAAGGTCATTAACGGCACGTATACGAGCTGTATGACCAGGATTAGGATTATTTCCTGCATGAAATCCCCTCTTTCACTCAAAAATTTACTTTACTTTTTTACTTCTACCCTAATATGAAATTTATATTCTTATTAATTATTTGAGCAAATGCTATAAAATGAGGGGGAAATGCATTGCGGGTGCTATATTGATACTTCCTGACCATTATATAGCCAATAGTTTAAACGGTGTTTTTTGATTAATCAAAATAGGTAAAGTTAGGCAATATGCCCATCAATTAGTATTAATAAAATGATATTTTATGCACTAAGACTAATAAAAAACTGCTATGATGATAGAGTCCGAGATTATTATTTGAATATTTAAGGAGTTATGAATTTGGCGAAATCAATCAAAGCAGTACTATCACTATTAATTTTTCTACTAGTTTTTAATTGCAGCTCATTAAGCACGAGTGCAAAAAGCGTAAACCTTCTCCCGTTTGAAGACGAAAAGTCTGGAAGAAACAGTAACGCCTATTTATCTACACAAGAATATCCTTCAACTAAAATGAAGGAAGACTTTATTAATGAAATTTCTACATATGCAATGAAAGCAAATGAACAATGGGGAATTCCTGCTAGTGCAATTATTGGAATGGCAGCTCTGGAAAGCGGCTATGGAACAACAAGAATAGCAGTGAATGCAAATAATCTTTTCGGAGTAAAGGTTTGGGGGTATAACCCGAAGAATGCCTGGCAGTTGAAAGGGCAACCTGATGAAGATTATGAACCGGTACCTGTGCTGAAGGATTTCGGAAAAGACCGTAAAATTTATGATGAAAGCAAAAGAAGGGATAACTGGTATCGCGCTTTTAGTTCCTATAAAGAAGCGGTTGAATATTTGGCAGGGAACTTACTGTTAAATGATCGCTATCGTTTCGCTAAAACCAACTACGAAGAACGGATGAAAAAGGGATGGGATTATGAGCGGGCTTCCAAAGAATATTTGTTTGACATTGCCAATGCCGGCTATATCCATTTAGGCGGGGAATACTATCGAAATAAAGTAGGGGCCATCATGGATGAACGGGATTTGTATCAATTTGATGATAGAAAGTTAAAGGACATAGGTGGACATTGGGCCGAACAACAGATTTTATTCTTAACTGAAAAAGGTTGGATCTCCGGCTATCCTGATGGTACATATAAACCGAATCAATCGATAACAAGAGCTCAGGCTGCCGCTATTATTAGTAACTTTTTAGCGCTGACTACAACAAATAAAGACATCTCTTTCACTGATGTGGAAAATAGTTTTTGGGCAGCAGACTCTATACGTTTAGTGGCACAGCATAAAATAATTAATGGTATTGGTGATGGACGTTTTTCACCGAATACATATTTAACAAGGGCACAAATGGCTCAAATTTTCTATAATGCCGGTTTTTATAGCCAACCTGCTAACAAAGGTGTAAATTCATTTAAAGATGTAGACTATAACTTTTGGGCATCTCTTGCGATAGAAACGATGAAACAAGAAGGCATTATGGCGGGCTATACGGCTAGCCGATTTGGTCCAAACAATCCGACAACAAGAGCACATATGGCAGCCATGATCTATCGGATACATGAAAAGGGTTTGAATAAATAATACGGCAAATAAAAGAAGCACACAATTGTGCTTCTTTTTGTCTATCTAGGAACCTTTATGAAATCTGTTACCATACCGATGAAATATTCGAGGATTCGAACATCATCAGTGAGTTCTGGATGGAAAGAGCAGCCTAAAAATTGGCCGTCTCTGGCTAGTACGATTCGTTTTTCATATGTAGCAAGTATTTCGACATGTTTACCGACTGAGACAATATGCGGTGCACGAATAAAAACTGCTGTTATTTCATTACCGATTGATGGAATTGATAGCGGTGCTTCAAAGCTATCTACCTGTCGTCCGAAAGAATTTCTTTCCACTTCTACATCCATTAAACCGAGGTGAGGAATATTGGAATCCTTAATCTTTCTGGCCAGCAGTATAAGACCGGCACAGGTCCCGAACATTGGTACACCTTGCTGTGCCAGTGACATAATAGGGTCTAACAAATCATTTCGTTCTAACATTTTACCCATTGTCGTACTTTCTCCACCGGGTAAAATTAGACCGTCAATACCGAGTAAGTCACCGCATGTTTTAACTGCAACAGCCTCATGACCAAGAAGTTCAATTTGCTGAATATGCTCTTTTACCGCACCTTGTAATGCAAGTACTCCAATTTTCGCCATTTTACCAGCCACGCTCCTGCATCCGTTCATTAACACTCAATGAGGCTATTTCAATTCCTTTCATCGGTGTGCCAAGTTCCTTCGAAATTTCCGCAATCAGTTTGTAGTCCGTATAATGTGTAGTTGCTTCCACGATGGCACGTGCAAATTTTTCTGGGTTCTCTGATTTAAATATACCGGAACCAACAAATACACCATCTGCACCAAGTTCCATCATTAACGCGGCATCTGCAGGTGTTGCCACGCCACCAGCGGCAAAATTTACAACAGGTAAACGTCCTAAACGCTTAATTTCCAATAATAATTCAAATGGGGCACCTAAAATTTTTGCCTCGGTCATTAATTCGTCCACATTCATTCCGACAACGCGACGAACTTGGGCATTAACTTTTCGAAGGTGGCGTACTGCTTCCACAATGTTGCCTGTACCTGGTTCACCTTTCGTACGAAGCATAGAAGCTCCTTCACCAATACGTCGAGCTGCTTCGCCTAAGTCACGGCAACCACAAACAAACGGCACTGTATAATCACTCTTAAGTAAATGGAATTCTTCATCAGCAGGAGTTAAAACTTCACTTTCATCGATATAATCCACACCCATTGACTCCAATACACGTGCTTCTACAATGTGACCAATTCGTGCTTTTGCCATGACCGGAATCGTAACGGCATTCATCACTTCTTCTACAATTCGTGGATCCGCCATACGGGCAACACCGCCAGCTTTTCGAATATCTGAAGGCACACGTTCCAAGGCCATTACGGCTACTGCACCTGCCGCTTCCGCAATTTTTGCTTGTTCTGCATTAATAACATCCATAATTACGCCGCCCTTTTGCATTTCTGCCATTCCTCGTTTTACTCGATCCGTTCCAACTTGTACCATGTAAATAACCTCCATTCCTGTAATGACTCTTAGTATAATGAAAATTGACCATATTAAAATAGTCAATTTATTGTGAATCTTTAGGGTCAGTGGGTAGATACCTAAAGCCATGGGCATAAAACAGTCTGATAATTCTGTTATAATAGTGATTGCAAAGGCTTTCTAATTACAGGTTAAGGAGGTTACAAATTTGATAAATAATATAGATTTGAAACATTTACATCGTTGTGTGGAATTAGCAAGAATAGCACTTGAAAAAGGTGACGAGCCATTTGGATCAGTACTTGTTTCCGCTGAGGGAGAAGTGTTGTTTGAAGATCATAATCATGTAGCAGGCGGTGACCATACACAGCATCCCGAGTTTGCAATAGCGCGTTGGGCAGCAAATAATATGGAACCTGAAGAAAGACGCAGAGCGACAGTATATACTTCAGGGGAACATTGCCCGATGTGCGCCGCTGCTCACGGTTGGGTTGGTTTAGGGCGAATTGTTTATGCAAGTTCATCTGAACAATTGGCAAAATGGCTAGAAGAATTTGGACAAGCACCTTCACGTGTACGCAATCTGTCCATTCAAGAAGTTATAAATGATGCAATAGTAGATGGTCCTGTTCCTGAACTAGCAGAGATAGTCCACCAGCTTCATCGTCAGCATCACGAAATGAAATAATGAATAAAATATAAAATGATTTTGTGGCAAGCAAGCGCTGTTCTGTAAAAAGAATTAGCGTTTTTTTATCTTGTTGTGATAAAAATAGGTACTTATTGAGGACTTGCAAATTAAATATTTGTAAAGTAAACTTTACTTTAAGTAAAACTCGCTTTACATATAGGGAGGGTTTTTTATTAAAAATAATATTAAGGTTTTACGGGCTCAGCACAGTATGACACAAGACCAGTTGGCAGAAAAACTTTCTGTCTCTAGACAAACGATTATTTCATTAGAAAAAGAAAAGTATAATCCGTCGATTATTCTAGCATTTAAATTGGCAGACATTTTTAATTGTAAAATTGAAGATGTATTTATTTATGAGGGGGAAACTGAATGAACGAAGCTCGAAAAAATCAACTGTCATACTTATTTTTAGGTATTATTATGGTTCCATTAAGTATTTATATTAATTACCCTTATATTGCAAATGGTGATTTTCCAGTAGGTATTATGACTTTTTTCTTGGGAACAAGTTCGTTAATGATGGCATATCTATCGCCACATTTATTTCCTAAAGATGAGCGTACAAAAGAAATTATAGGTAAAAGTATGACAGTTAACTATTTCACGCTGTTTGCAACTATGACACTGCTATTTATTACAGTAGCTAAAACGCACACTGCAACAGAAGTTTTAACGATTTTATTTTGTATTATGGTAACATCCATTCCTCTAACAATGATTTTTTTCTCGAAACGGATATAGTGAAGCTGTACATATGTAAACATAATATGAGTCACATGAAACTGGGATAAGACAGTCCGATAATGAAAGGGGAAAACATAATGCAAATATTTTTCTTTATACTATTAGGGGTCATTATTACGATTCTATCAGTGATAGCATTTGCTGAGTTAGGTTTAATTCTACTGGGTGGTATTGCATTTGGTTTAATATTGTACATTACTGTTAGAGTTAGCAAAATGCCTTCTTCAAAAAGAAAGGTACAGTGAGTGTATTATCTGGCGCAGTTCTCTAAGAAGAACGCGTCTATTTTTTAACAATTTGAAAAGGGAGGGTAAAATGAGACCAATTCAAACAGGTACTAAAAGATTTTTTGAACTTTTTTTAGTAATGGCAGTCTTATTATTAGGCGGATGTTCATCGATTCAAAACGTCATTACTGAAGACGAAGCAAAGCAAATGGTCTTGGATAATCACTTAAACCAGAATGGTCGAACGGAAATACGATCGGTTGAATTGAAAAGTAATAAATACTACATTGAGTGGGAAATAAAAGATAACTGCGAACGCGGGATAGATAGTGTAAATCAACATGGCGAAATTGAGATGATCGAAGCGAGTATCTGCTAATATTAAGCACCAGTTAAGGGGAGGATGTATTGTCAACGGTATTCACTTTAATTATTCTTAATATCATTAGTATGATTATTATCTTTTTCTATGTTGAAAATGACAATTTAAAACCGACTAAATTAACGCTTATTTTTCTGATCAGTACATTTATTGTGTGGATATCTTTTATAGGCGGAATTTTTACCAATGTTCCAACTGAGTTTGTCGATTTACTTTGGAATGTATGCTGGATTTATTTAATACTTGCTGGGCTGGCTGCCATAATTTTTGAGGTAAAGAACAGTCGATTATATGTCATAGTTGCTTTACTGTTAACTTCTATAAATTTTATTTTCTTCAGCTTTTCGATTTCGATTGGAAATATGTAATTTTAAATACGTATTGATTCTTTTTATACTGTCCATTCTGTAGCAGCAAGAGGTGAAGAAAATGGAGAGAGTGGCACACTATTTTTGGGCGGTTCGGATTCCGGATGAAATCAAACAAACCATGTATGAGGAACTGAATAGAATTAAACCAGTATTCCAGTTTAAGCGATGGGTTGATTTAAATGATTATCATATAACACTTGCATTCCTTGGGGCTGTAAATCCGCAGCAACTTTCCTCTGTTATTGAATCAGTAGGGGAATCTATAAAGATTCAAAAAGCTTTTATGCTAGATATTAAAGGATTGGGTGTTTTTGGAGCTGAAAAATCACCTCGAATATTTTGGGGTGCAGTAAGTGAAGCAGATGCTTTATATGAAATTCAGGCAATAGTCCATCAAACTTGTCTTGCTGAAGGCTTTAAGTTAGAAACACGTCCATATCATCCACATATTACATTCGCCAGAAAATGGGGAGCTAATGAAGATTTTCTAGTAGACTACTTAGTCACGCAAAATCCTTTTAAAGAAAAGCATTTATCTTTTAAAGTAAATGAAATCGTCTTATATAAATCAAATATAGAAAATACACCGAAATATGAACCGATTGCGTCGATTTATTTAGAAGAATGATGTTTATTTTCGAGTGTATTAGTGCGCGGGTGCGATTCTTTAAAAAGAATCTGCGCTCGTTTTTTTGTTGGGAAGGTTAAGGTGTCTTGGGGGATTCAATCATCAACCTGAAACTTTTTTCCAATTTATCCGTATAATTTAATTAACTGAGCAAGGGGGTAAATATCATGTATGACATGCCAGGAAGAGGGGATTGGTTATTCAACTTGGGACCAATATTTATCGCAATTATTTTTATTATCATCGTTATCTCAATAATTGCTAGTCTATTTAGTGGGTTAAAGCAATGGAAGAAAAACGAGAACTCACCTCGATTAACCGTTCCGGCCATCGTTAAAGTGAAACGAACAAATGTAACAAGACGTACCCATCACCATCATGATAATAACCACCATTCCCACAGCACCTCTACAACTTATTTTGTTACCTTTGAGTTCGAGAGTGGTGACCGTTCGGAGTTTCATGTATCCGGGAAAGAGTACGGTATGCTAGCAGAAGGGGATATTGGAAAGCTAACTTTCCAAGGTACAAGATATCTTGATTTTAGTCGGGTGTAATTTCCGCAACTTAATAAGGCTCGGCAAAAACAGCGCGATACCGGAATGGAATCAGCGCTTTTTTATCTGGTTATTTGCTACCCATCTTTTGAACATATAATTTGAAAAATGTATGATACTTTATACAAGTCAAATATTAGGAGTGAGAACTTGAAAAAATATATGCCATTTGTCTTGAGCCTTTTTCTATTAGCAGCATGTGAGGAGACAAATAATAGTGCAACAGCCGATCCAGATTCTGCAACTGATTCAAAGTCTAGTGAAGTAGATACAACAAATACTCCGAGTAAGGAAGAAGCGGATTCAAATCAACCGGCAGAAGATACTTCAACTACAGAAGATTTTCAAAGTATTATTCCAAATGATTGGGATGTCGAAATGCCTACCGAATTTCCCGTTTCAGAGGGCAGCTTTTTAACTGCCATAACTAAGATTGATAATGATGTCATAACATTTAATTTCTATGAAACATCAGAAAAACTGGCGATAAACGATAAGGCCATTGAGCAAGATGGAACTTACATTGGACAAGTAACAATTACTAAATACGACTCAAAAGAATTGGCGGGCAAAGAGATTGACCAAACCGTTTTCGATAGTGGACAAGCTGTCGATTTAGGCTATGGAATTACAGGATATCAAGATGCCGGGGCGGGCTCTTTATTTACAAGCTGGAATGAAGGACGTTGGGCAATTATTGCGCGGTCCTTGACGGAAAAAGCCGAAGAAAGCTTAGCTTTAGCGAAAGAAACAGTTGAGTTTTTAGAAACGAATATGCTTCCAGTACCAAAAGATTACGGTTATTTACATGTCGATGTCGAACAATCCGGTACAATGGCGAAATGGCAAAAGGAAGAATATTTATTTGCGATGACCGATTTTGGTGAACAAACATTACCTTGGATTGTGAAATTTAAATAATATAAAGATCGAATAAGGTGGAAAATTTATATAGAAATATAAGCGAAAGAGTAAAACAGCACCCTGTTTTACTCTTTTTGCATTTTATTAACCTGATATATTTACATAGGAACTAAAACTTTATTTGACATAAACATAATAACTTTACAAAAAATGGTTGAACAAATATTGTTAATGTGTATATAATGTGATTATAGTATATACACATTATATAAAAGGTTTGTGATTATTTGGATGTTTTACTGCCATTTTATATGACAGCTTAACTGTTAAAACAAGTAATGAAGAACACGATTTTAATATGTAAAAATGAGGGATTGGCATGCAAATAATTATTTCAAACACTTCAAAAGAACCCATTTATGAACAAATTACGAATCAGATTAAATCCGCTATTTTATCAGGTGAACTTCAGGAGGGTGCAGCAATACCTTCCATGCGTAATCTGGCCAAAGAACTGCAAATTAGTGTTATCACAACGAAGCGGGCTTACGAGGAATTGGAAAAAGCGGGATTTATCTATTCCATTGTTGGAAAAGGTTCCTTTGTTGCAGAGCAAAATTTAGAAGTTATAAAAGAAAAGAAATTGAAAGTCATTGAGGAACAAATGAGCTCGGTCATCATGAATAGCAAAGAAATTGGTCTCTCGCTTGAAGAATTACAAGACTTATTAAAAATCTTATATGAGGAGTGATTTGAATGGAGAATGTTGTTGAACTTACAAATGTCTCGAAGAAATTTAAAGATTTTACTGTAAAAAATTTAAATTTAGAAGTGAAGAAAGGCTTTATAACAGGATTTATTGGAGCAAATGGTGCAGGTAAATCGACAACGATTAAAATGATGATGAATCTATTAAGACCGGATGTCGGGGAAATTAAGATTTTCGGATTGGATTACATGAAACACGAGAAGGCGATTAAAGAGCGCATTGGATTTGTTTACGATGGCAATGTGTTTTTTGAAGGGCTGAACTTAAAAGATATTAAACGCATTGTAGGCCCTGCATATAAACGCTGGGATGACGCACTATTTAATCAATACTTGGAAAAATTTGAATTACCGCTGAATAAACAAATAAAGACTTTTTCAAAAGGAATGCAAATGAAGGCATCATTGGCAATCGCATTATCCCATCATGCGGAGCTTATCATTATGGACGAGCCAACAGCAGGATTAGATCCCATTTTTAGACGAGAGCTGTTGGATCTATTACAGGAATTAATGGTGGATGGAGATCGTACCATTTTCTTCTCCACACATATTACGTCCGATTTAGACCGCATTGCAGATTATATTGCGCTTATTCAGAAGGGTGAATTACTATTCAATCAGTCTATTCTCGATGTAGTTGAAAATTATGCACTTGTTAAAGGGAGATTGGAACTTCTGGACCGAGACACTGAACAGGCATTTATTCATGTTCACCGTGCATTAACAGGATTTGAAGCATTAACGGATAATATCAAAGGAGTACAAAAAATTTTCGGAGACACCGTCGCCATTGATCAGGCCTCTCTGGAAGAGATCATGTATTACATGAAAGGGGGAATACAACATGTTTAATCTGATTAGGCGTGATGTGATATTACAGAAAAAACAGCTATTACTTTTTGTACCTTTTGTCATTTTCTTTATTTTCATGGAAGCAAATCCTGCTATGATTTTTCTCATTGCCAGTATTCTGATTCCCTTTAACACATATGCTTACGATGAAAAAGTTGAAACGAACATCTTATTAAATTCCTTACCTTATACACGCTCGGAAATTATCGCATCCCGCTATATCGGTGCTGTGATCTATATGGTGTTAGCAATTGGCGTAACAAGTCTCACATTATTTGTTTTCAATAAACCTTTTACACTTACACATATTGCGATTGGTTGTAGTTTATTTTTAGTATTTGCTTCATTTACCTTCCCATTATTTTATTTATTTAAGCCAGGTTATATTTTTCCGACTGTATTGATTAGTTTTCTCCTTTTAGCGGCGGTCGGACCATCTATTGTATTATTTTTAGCTGAACAATTGACTGTGATCAAGGATTTTATTGTTAATTTATCTAACTCTGCTTTATATACAGGCGCAACAATACTCGTCATCACAATCTATGTCGGTTCCTGGTTGGTAACAAACAGCATTTATCAGCGAAAGGCGTTTTAAATAAAGATAACACTCCATCTAGTATATAAATATATGTAGCTATTCAAAGAGCAAACTTCGCATCGTGCGGGTTTGCTTTTTCTTTTAATGAATTACTTATTTGTTTCAATAATAGTATATTTATGGTAATTTAGTAATAATTCAGTTTTTTATAATAAGGGGGAGTATCAATATGGTTTCATTTCCTAAACCAGGGGCAGAGCAGTTTTTACGTACATTTTCGATAAGGGATTTTGCGATCAGTCCAGATGAAAACCAGCTCGTTTTCAGTACAAATTTAAACGGAAAGTATAACTTATGGGCAATGAATCTGCCAAGCACATTTCCAACACAGTTGACATTCAATAACCAGAGTTGTCAGGGTCTTTTGTATGATAAACAAGGACGATTTATCCTTGCTGGTTTTGATCACGATGGCGATGAAAATACACAGTTCTTCGGTCTGCCTCTTCATGGTGGTACATTACAGCCAATTATTCAGGAAGAAGGAACGCGCAATACTGGAATGATTCTTTCAGAAGACGGGAATAGGCTTTATTACACTTCTTCAAAAGGAAATCCTTCTTTTTTGAATACTTATAAATATGACCTGGAAACAGGGGAGGAAGAATTGGTTTTAAAAGGTAAAACGACACCTACATTAACAGTTGGTTTAAGCTCTAATGAAGAAACACTCCTTTATATGACGGCGTATTCAAATACACATACACTGTTGTATGCAAAACGGGGGAACGATCATACTTTACTGACACCGGCTACCGATTCTCAGCACACGGTTAGTGATGCATGTTTTGCAACAGATAATCTTGTTTATTTATTAACAGACTACAACGCAGATTTTACATACTTAGCATCGTATAATTTGGAAACGGATGAATTTACTAAAGTTAAAGAAATAGAGAATGAAGGCTTCACTACCCTGAAATATGATAAGCACAATCAACGCCTGTATATTGTTAGTGAAAAAGGTGTAGAAGATACGGTATACAAGTATGATTTGTCCTCGGATGAGTGGGAGAAAATACAAACGCCATGTAGTACGATTGATAAGCTGGTTGTCACGAAGTCAGGAAATTTATATATGTTAGGCGGTACTGCTATTAAACCGGATAATATTTACCAATTTACAGAAAATGATTGGACTTCTCTTACTCAATATGCGGTTCCGGGTGTCGACCAAAGCGAATTAGTGGAACCTGAAGTGATTACGTATACATCTTTTGATGGACTGGCAATTGAATCCCTATTCTTCAAAGCAAAAAAGGAAAATGATAATGGGGAAATCATCTTTTGGCCACATGGCGGTCCTCAAGCTGCAGAGCGAAAATTCTTCAGAGCATCGTTCCAATTCTTTTTAAATAATGGCTATAGTATATTTGCGCCAAATTTCCGTGGATCAACAGGTTATGGATTAGCTTTCACGAAAATGGTGGACGGAGATTGGGGATATGGTCCACGTCTTGATAATGTCGCAGGTCTCGATTGGCTTATTGATAACGGCTATGCAGAAAAAGGGAATATATTATTGATGGGCGGAAGCTATGGTGGCTATATGGCCTTATTGCTTCACGGACGACATGCAGAATATTTCAAAGCGGTAGTCGATATTTTTGGACCGTCGGATTTGTTTTCATTCGTCAATTCAGTTCCGGAAGACTGGAAACCAATGATGGATCAGTGGGTAGGAAATCCAGAACGAGACAAAGAAAAGTTCATTGAATATTCTCCGATCACGTATTTAGAGACGATGACAAAACCAATGCTCGTTATTCAAGGAGCAAATGATCCGCGCGTTGTAAAAGAAGAGTCGGATCAAATTGTACAGGCGTTGAAAGATAAAGGCCGTGAAGTTGAATATATGCTTCTGGAAGACGAAGGTCATGGATTCTCTAAAAAAGAAAATGAAATTGCGGTTTACCAAAAAATCCTTTCATTCTTTAGTCAATTTGCAACGTCAAAAGTGAAAGCCTAGTGAATCAGCGACAACCACTATACAAGAGTGATTGTCGCTGTTTTACTTTGAAATAAGCTTATCCAATAATGATTGAAACCCTTCGTTCACCACTAGTAGCTGGTCGTTTTCTTTGACTCCAAAAATATAAAATTTATTATTATTTTCTGGGGAATAAATATAGCGATTTTCTAACTGTGTTTCCAGTGCAGGTATACTATCCAATTGTTGAACTCTTACTACATATTTAACTTCATTTTCCTGTTTATATTCGATATCGAATAACGGCTCTTCTTTAAGAATTTTATGATCCGGACGCTCCAACTGTACATAGGGGTACCTATACATTTCTATCATTGGAGTAAAAGCTGCATCCGATTCCGTAAAGGTTAACAATTCTTCATTTGCTTTGCGATCTATTACTGAAATAGTATCAATATGAGTCTCACTACTCATAATCCCTTTTAACACTTCATATCTACTATGCTCTTGCCAGAGGTCTAAAATAAACCAACCAACAAAAATGACACCGATTAATGTTAGCCAAGGCCATCTTTTCATAATTACCACCTTACTTAATGTACTTCTACAACTACTTCTATATAATTTAGTGAAATCCTTTAAAAGGAATAGGGGGACATTAGCTATCCCTGATATTACTTGCAAATATAAAAAAGTTGAAACATTTACCATTTTTATTCGTATAGATACATAAAGGGGTAATGAATATGACTCTCAATAATAAGTTACGAAATGAGAAAGTGAATAGATCTAGCTATGTTATTCCTGTTTTTATTGGTGGAGCAATAGGCGCTGTTTTAGGTGTAATCGCATATGTGAAGGACTGGCTCTGAATTTTATCTAAAAGAAAATTCCTATACTTTAATAAAAAATGAAGGGAGGTTAAATTATGGATGCATTATCAATCCTGGTTATTGTACTCATCATCACCGGAATGGTTGTATGTGCAATCAAAATGAGAAGTTTGAAAGATAAAATTCATGATAGTACAGCTACACCAATAATCCTTAGATGGATAATAATAACTGTTGCGTGGGGCGTATTGAGCATTTACGTAGTAGCATGGTGGCTAATGCCTCGATTGCTGTAAATTCTTCACTATATAAAAAGAGGGTAATTAAGCCCTTGTTTCGAATGATAATAAGAGGATGTATAAACGAAGGAGCTGTTTTATATGTGTGGGATTAGAAACTAAAAATAAAGAACGAGATATTTTGCTTACAAAGCATCGTCAAGAACTGATGGATACAATCGAACTTGATCTGATTAAAGACGAGAACGTGTTGGCCGTTTTTTATGGAGGATCCATAGGGAATGAGGAAACGGATTTATATTCTGATATCGATCTCCGTATTGTTGTAAAAGATGAAGTTTATGAGGAATATAGGTTGAATAAAAAGCAAAGGGCCAGTAACTGGGGAAATGTACTTTTCTATGAAGACTTTCATTGGGCAAATTACAGTACGGCACATTATAGGTCATTTATAAAAGTGGACAGCTTTTATTATAAAACAGAGCATATGAAGCCATCTATCTGGACTCAAAAATTGAAAATTGTCCATGATCCAACTGGTTTGATCCATGGTGTATTAACAAAATCAGTAACATTAACGTATAGCCCAACAATTTTAGAAATTGAGCATTGGAGAACAAAATTTTTTGCTTATCTTCATGAAGCCTATAGAAGAGTGATGAGAAAAGAAATCTATTATGCACTACACAATTTAGATAATTTAAGATTATCCATGATAACCGGCTGGTATATGGAAGCAGGCATACAACCAAACACCTTTGGGGATTGGGCGAAATTAGAAGGAGATAGAAGCAAATTAAGTGAACGGCAATTAACACTGTTAGTTCAATGGCACTCTAGTAGGGAACAAGAAGAAATTTTAACTGTCATGAAAAGTATCATTCCAGAATTTATTCAAGTTCATAAACAATTAAGTGAGCAATACGGCGTCGACGAGAACACCGAATGGGTAAAAGAAATTATAGATTTGGTAATGTAATTTCATATATAAGTCAGCGGTAATATGGCAGTAGAGAATATAAAAAACGCTCAGATTTTACATTTCCTGAGCGTTCAATCTGCCTATTCGACTAAAACCCTTACTTCGTGTTTTTGAAAATAATCCCAAAAAGTGTACCTATCCAAACGCCTACAAAAATAGTAAATGCAAAGAAGCCTAGACCCATACCTTCCCAACCACCGACAACTAATATGCTGAAAAGGATTAATCCGAAACAAAGTAGTGTCATTACAGCAGAGGTTAAAAGCAAAACTTTTTTTGAAACTTTACGGGCAATGAAAAACATCATAAATGCAAACAAAATTCCTAACAATATTAACGGAGTCCAACCGTCCAACATTAAAGCATCCACTTAATTACCTCCTATTATGTTTCCGCGAACCAACATGACTGTTATATACTTAAAACACTTCTGTAAAAACCTTAACATAAATTTTCCAATTATTTAAGGGCATTAGGAAATTGCTGACTATTGATTACTCGAAATGTCTTATAATTAAATCCGAAGAAATCGGCTTTCGCTGGATTTCTCTCGCCCAAATGGACAGCTGACCGATGTGATGAATTTCATGCGTTATCATATGGGCGAGAATCTTTTTTTGTGTAAACTCTAATAGTGAACCGTCCTGTCGCTGTACTTCTATTATTTTGAACTCATAGTCTGAAGGAAGTTGTTCAACAAACTGTTCAGTTAACGATTGGACAAAACTCGAATATTCTTTGATCTCACTCAAATGAGTAAGGATTTGACGCCCATCAAAAGCTACTTTTCCATCAACTAATGAATTCAACCAAAGCAACTCACAATCTATTATATGGATAAGTGTTTCACGAATACTTTTCATACCCCCAACGCGCTCTTTATAAAATTCTTCTTCAGATAATGATTCACACCATTTGAACCATTCTTCCCGTACTTGCCAATTATATTTAAATAAAGATAACATTTTGCACCTCATTCTAGTAGAATAGTAAACAAATTATAACTTAAATGGGTTTATTGGAAAATAGTGGTGAAGGTTAGATTTCAATTAAGGAGTTGAACGAATGAATAAAAATACTTCCAATAAGGTCTACATTAAGAAGTAACTGGAGTGAGTGCATGAAAAAAAGTAAAACAGTCGTAGCCATATTGCTCTTAATTGTTGCATTAGGTGCTAGCAGTTATATCTACTTCAACCAGCAAGTAGCTTTTGAACAATTTTTTAAATTTGATGAGGATTATGCAAAAACAAAAGACGGTGATATAACAATTTATAGGGCACAGGAAGTTTTGTTTGATACAGAAGCCGTTCTTGACCGGATAGAACCGACAAAACAGTTGGCACAAGACATTTTTAAAATGGACTTTAAGACACATAATTCGTTGCCTATTTTCGTTACACTACCTGGATATAAAGGTCACGAAAAGATGGGGGCAAACACTGGAGTATATATAGATAATATGGGGATAATCTTCATAAATGGGGAAAATGCGCAGTTTTCATCGTATACAGCTGTCCATGAATATAGTCATTTTTTATTTGATTTATACTTAAGCGAGAATGGCATTTCGATTCAGGAAATACCTGCATGGTTCACCGAGGGAATAGCGGAATACTTTTCGTTTAAAATCGAACAGGCTTTGCCAACTTTTTATACATATTACTTCAATACTTTCCCATTTGATAAATTACATGAAATTAACAGTGGGAATGTCAATACAATCTACCTTCAAGGCTTTTATGCCATTTTTGATTTAATTGAATCATATGATGAAGATGTCATAACTCAAATTATCTCCGCTTATAAGACGTCGGGTGATTTTACAGCAGCTTTTGAAGAAGTAACGGATGAAAACTATGCCGAGTACCATGATAACTTTCGCTTAAATAAAAATAAAATCGATCTATTGGCCGATCAACTTTCAGAGCCGGAAAAGGTACTCGAAACGGGTGAACAACTATTGGCTAATCAAGCGAGCATTAACCCATATTCTCCATTTATTTTGCCATACCTCGTTTCCGCTGCAATTGAGTTAAATGAAATAAGTTTGGCGAAAACGTATTTGGATTCACTTGACCAACTATTGTTTAACCCCAATGATTATTTATATTTTGCGGTACAATTTCAAGAAGCAGGCGAACATTCAATAGCTGCCAAACTGATTGAAAAAGGTCGTTATTTTGGAAAAGCCTATCATTATGATCTGGAGTTATATGAAAGGGAGGCTGAAAAGATACTTACATCAGAAGAGCTATAGTTGAGTTTGAATAAAACTATCTAGTCGGCAAGAATGTGGGGTAATTAATCATGGGAAATTTTTTTACTAGTCTAATTTTAATATTGTCCATCTTTGGACTTGTACTATTTATTATGAATAAGTTTTTAAGAAAATGGCTAAACGTGGAGAAGAAAGAGTTTTTCTCCAATCACTTTGTAAATAAAAAACATAAAAAAATGGATTGGACTATTAGAATTACTTTTATAGTCGTTATGCTAGTTGGTTTTTTCTTTAACGTCAGTGAAGATCCTTCAAAGCACATTTGGTTTTTGCAACCATATATCCTTTTGTTTGGATTAATTTTTGTAACTGAACTGGTCAGGATTGTTATGGAGAAAAGATATGCTGCAAACAAAAATGATTATATTTTTACATCTGTACAATTAGTAGTCATCTCGCTATTTTTAATCGCAATGTTTTCGACAGATTTTTTTGGCTTGCTGGCATGGGAGTAAATACGTATACTTTTTCGCTTAAAGCTTATTAAGTAAGGAACCACTCATGAAAAAGAAGTTAATAATGGGGATTATATTAATCGCTCTTATATGTGCAGGGCTGTTCCAAGTTACGAAACTGAGAACCTTTCAATTATTTGGTGCGTTGACCTACCACGCGGAAACAGAGGAAAAGGTTATCGCTTTAACTTTTGATGACGGGCCGACGAAGAATATGGATCAGCTTTTGTCTTTGCTGGATGAATACAATGCGAAAGCTACATTTTTCCTTATCGGTAATGAAATCGAAAAGCATCCTGAAGAAGCAAAAAAATTATTCGATGCAGGGCATCAAATTGGGAATCACACGTATTCCCATAAAAGAATGGTATTAAAATCGCCTTCTTTTATTAAAAAGGAAATAGAAAAAACGGATGAGCTGATCAGAAGCATTGGGTACACCGAGGAGATTGATTTTCGCCCACCTTACGGCAAAAAATTCATTGGCCTGCCTTATTATTTAAACAAACATAATAAGGAAACCATCATGTGGTCGTTGGATCCGGAAACGTATTATACAAGTGTAAATGAAAAAATCAGTTATGTAATGGAGAACATTGAACCGGGCTCGATTATTTTACTGCATCCAATGTATGATCAAACCGGCGAGACATTACAAGTTGTTGAAACGATTTTAAAAGAACTTACGAATGAAGGTTATCGGTTTGTAACAGTGGATGAACTTCAGGCGCTATGATCTCTTGATAGCACAGTATTTTATAAAACCTGTATCTTTGATTACTCGATAATCTACGGTACAGGTTTTTATAATTGTATAACGAAGTATTTTTAGAAATTTGAACCTATATAGCATTGGCAATCGTCTAATAGCAGAATTGATAATGATTAGTAAGGGGGGCAGTACATTGGACAGTGAAGAAAAGGATTATTTACTAGAAAAAATAATGATTGAATATGGGACTGAGCTGGTGCGGCTTGCATTTTCCTATGTGAGAGATAAAGAAGTTGCGAAGGACCTTGTTCAAAATACATTTATAAAATGTTATAACAACCTGGAATCCTATCGATTTGAGGCGCAAATCAAAACATGGCTTTATCGTATAACCATCAATGAATGCAAAGATTATTTGAAAAGTTGGCACTATAAAATGGTACAGGTTAAAAGTTTTATTAATGAAACAACCAAGGCTGTACTACCATCAATAGAAAAAACCGTAATTGATAAATATAAAGATGAAGAAATTAAAGATATCATTCTATCTCTTCCTAAAATCTATCGGGAAGTTGTTTATCTTTACTACTATAATTCATTAAACACAGAAGAAATTGCCGGTGTTTTGAATATCTCTGTCAATACGGTGAAAACTAGATTAAGAAGAGCGAAGCAACGGTTAGAGCCAATGATAAAGGAGGCGGAATTTAATGGGAGATAAACGATTCAGAAGGGAAGCTAACATTTTAGATCAAGAATTGAAATTTACTAAAGAGGACCGGAATGAAGTATTCAAAAGAATCCATAACTCACAGAAAAATAATATCCCCAAAAAATATGTAATTCCACTAAGAAAAGCGATCCCGCTTACATCTGCTTTTTTCATTGTAGGCTTATGTTTATTTTTATTCCTTCCGTCAATGCTTCCTGGGAATATTACCAAAGAAACAAGTAGCGTTAGTTTAAATAAAGAAAGAAATCCCACTGTTGCAGGCACTACAGAAACAGAAGAGGCAAAAGTGTTAACGACATTAATTACGGTTAAGTCTGAAAAAATGGAGGATCGAATTTACCTCAACCTTTTACTTTCATACAGTACAGACAAAAAAATAGTGAAAGTAGTATCGATTCCTTCTGATACATATGTACCTGTCGCTGAACAAGATGAAGCGACTACATTAAACGACAAACTGTTATTTGCGTATAAATTCGGGGGAGCTAAAAATGTGAGAACAATTGTCTCTAATCTTTTTGATATACCGATTGATCACCATGCAGTGATTGAACTGAGGAGTTTTTCTTCGCTCATGGATTCTATTGGCGGAGTAGAGTATCATTTGCAGGATGATATGACAGTAAGAGGGATAACTCAAAGGACAATAGAATTTAAAAAAGGCGCCAATCAATTAAATGGAGAAGAAGTCGTAGCATTAATGATGGCTGCTACAGAACCGAACAACCTTGATGAAGGGAATCTTTTAAAGCTGATGGAAGCAGTAATAGATAAAGCGGAAAATGAAACCTCACCAAATAAGTTGAAAGTATCATTTGCAAATTCATTAAGCGATATGCAGTTGTTAGATAAGGATATTAGAGCTTTCCAACAAATATCTTTAAGCGGCGGAATGATCGATGATGCAATTACAATAAATAATACGGAAGGCCAACACATTTACAGGTTAGATGAGGAGTTCTTAAATGCAGTAACGAAAGAGTTAACTACCTTTAAATAATAATTAGAGGCTCGATTTTAACAAGTGGAATCGAGCCTTTCTATGTGATTGATAGTGCCGTCCACAAAGAATTATTCAAACGGATTAGCTGTCGCGTAATCAATACACTGTTCGACAAACTCCAATACATCTTTGGAAATCGGATATAGACCGGTTTCTTCATCGGGCATTTTTCTTACTTCCCAGAACTTTTCTATTAAATGATCGTCCCCTTGAAACGTCACATCTGTTAACTCAATTAGCTTCCTGCCAATTTCAATACCTTGCTTCGACTCTGCCTGAATACCTTGCTCTATATAGGTTTCAATTTCATTTAACAACACAATATACTGGTGTGTTATTACATCATTATGACTTAGGCTAGGGATTATTTTTTGCAAAAGAACCTTTTCGTTATATTGAAAATAATCGATCCAATTTTTTGTATTGCTTTGTGAGCGATGAACAAGTTTCGAAACATGTTCCCAAGATAAATCATGTTTCATGTCTATCATGTTAATTAATGATGTCGTGTTTGCTATACTCGTTTGAAGTTTTGATAACTGTTCTTGCAAATGGTTGTAATGTGAAATAAGTATTTGTTTATATGTTAACTTATCCAACAAAATTCTGATTTCCTCTAAAGGAAGAGAAAGAGATTTTAAAATAATAATTTTCTCTAATTTGAATAAGTCTTTTTCGGAATAATATCGTTTTCCATGCTCATCTTTAAAGCTGGGTGTAAGGAAATCAATCTGATCGTAATAGCGAAGTGTTCGCATAGATATATTCCGTTGTTTACTCACTTCACCTGTTGTCCATCGTTTCATGTCAATTCCCCCTTAAAAAAGCTTGCAGGTTACGTTACGTAATCCAATATAGTGGAATTATACCATTTAAAGGAAGAGGGTAAAGGGATGGGAAACAATGAAAACAGTTGGAAGCTAAAGGATCCTTGGCGGGGCAAAGAATTTATTTTATTATTGTTGTTGGAGTTTATTTTCGTCATTGGCTTTTTGAAGGGGGTTATTTCCCCGATATATTCTCAATGGCTGAATAATGATTTATATGCAGGAACATTAATGGGGTTAACGATAGCGATAATTTTAATAACAGGAGTTTATATAGTTGCGCTCCGTCCACAAGCACTTTCTTGGAGTGAGATTGGAATAAAGCGTTTTAACATAAGTGATTGGAAAATTATCATTGGGTATTCTGTCATTTTACTCGTTGGCGCGGTGATTATTGTCATACTGACTAGTTTTATAGGGAACACTTGGGAGAATAGCAAAACGGAATCATTACAGCAAAATTTAACGTTTCTTACTGTTTTTATTGCTTTTGTTTCTGCTGCTGTAATATCCCCGTTTTATGAAGAACTTTTTTACCGTGGCTTTTTATATCGTTGGCTACGTACTCGTATCGGGTTTTATGGAGCAATTGTAATCAGCTCAACAATTTTTACAATTGTACATATCCCTGCTTATAATGTCATGCCAGTAAATTTTTTTAGTGGAATTATTTTTGCACTTGCATATGAGCGTACGAATTCGATATGGCCATCTGTGCTGATTCATGGTATTACGAATGGAATTATGGTTTTACTGACAAGTTTGGGATGAGTACTGATTTTTTGCTCTTTTTTGAATATTTATATATTTTTAAAACAAAAAAATATTGTTATTGATTCTATTGACGGTTTAAATTTAAGTTGATATTATTCTACTATTGTTTTTAGAAAATCTAAATATACCTTGTATAAATTCAAGAAGATGGCTTGAAAGTTTCTACCAGCTACCGATAATAGCTGACTACAAGGAATGGGAAATAAATTTTATTTTTATTCCATTTTGTAGAGAAGCTTTGGCCTATATTGGTCAAAGCTTTTTTTATTCTAGGATAATAAATTAATTGCTATCGAAATAGCAACTAGGAGAGTACAACATGAAAAACTTTTTCAAATTTGCAGAACGGGGTACTTCGTATAAAACCGAAACACTTGCTGGGATTACGACATTCTTATCAATTGCCTATATCTTAATCGTCAACCCTATTATTCTAAGTCAATCCGGCATGGATCACGGAGCTGTATTTACTGCAACTGCGCTTACTGCAATTATCGGTACATTGTTAATGGGTATCCTTGCGAACTTCCCGATCGCTATTGCACCAAGTATGGGATTAAACTCATTCTTTACTTTTACCGTTTGTATTGGAATGGGAATTGATTGGCAAGTTACTTTAACAGGCGTATTTGTTGCCGGCATCATCTTCCTGATTTTAAGTTTATTTAAAATCCGTGAAAAAATTATTAACATTATTCCGAGTGATTTAAAGTTCGCGATTGCTTCAGGGATTGGATTTTTCATCACATTTGTCGGATTAAAAAACGGTGGCATTATCGTTGGTAATCCGGATACATTTGTAGCGATTGGTGATTTAACATCACCGATGACGCTATTAGCGATCCTAGGTATTTTCCTTACAATCATTATGCTAGTTAAAGGCATTAACGGCGGTATTTTCTACGCAATGGTTATTACTACAATTATCGGGATGCTGTTCGGTAAGATCGAAGTACCTTCTTCAATCATTGGTAGTATCCCAAGCCTTGAACCGACATTTGGTGTTGTGTTTGGTCATTTAGATGAAATTTTTACAGCGGAAATCCTGACAGTCATCTTCACATTCCTGATTGTCGCTTTCTTTGACACAGCAGGTGCATTAATTGGACTGACAAGCCAAGCAGGCATGATGAAAGACAATAAAATTCCGAATATCGGAAAAGGGTTACTTGCCGATTCAGCTGCCGGTGTAATTGGAGCGGTATTAGGTACATCAACACCTGCAACAAGCGTTGAATCTTCTGCGGGTATTGCAGTTGGAGGTAAAACCGGCTTTACATCAGTCGTTATTGCAGCATGTTTCGTCATCGCATTATTCTTCTCACCACTTGTTAGCGTTATTTCTGTGGAAGTAACATCTGCTGCATTAATTATTGTCGGTGCATTGATGGCGATGGAAATCCGTCGAATTAACTGGACAAAGTTAGAAATTGTCATTCCGGCATTTTTAACGATTATTATGATGCCGCTGACTTCCAGTGTCGTTATCGGAATTGGGTTAGGTTTTGTGCTGTATCCGATTTGTCTTATCGCACAAAAGCGCGCTAAAGAAGTCCACCCGATCATGTATGTGCTTTGCCTGTTATTCCTTTTATACTTTGCATTTATTGTATAAATGGGCTACAAAATTAATGTAATTAAAGACATAGTATCTAATTTTCGAGCATGAACCTGCTACAAGGATCATGCTCGTTTTTTATGATGAAGTAAATTGGTTAATTATGGTATTATTATAAGGTGAAGTATATAAAAATCTTAATTTAATACCCTAAATTGTGGAATGAATTCATGGAGGCAATTATGGATAAATGGAAAACTGTAAAAACTGAGTATATACATAAAAGTCCTTTCGGTAATATTCGAAAAGATGAATGCAAGCTTCCTAATGGTATGGTGATTGATGATTATTATGTAAATGAATATTCAGATTGGGTAAACGCTGTCGTATTAACAAAGGAAAACAAGGTGGTCCTTGTTGAACAGTATCGTTATGCTGGCAATGAATTTTACCTTGAAGTCCCAGCTGGAAAAATTGAAGAAAACGAAACATATGAGGAAGCAATAATCAGAGAAGTAAAGGAAGAGACCGGCTTTATTTCAGATAGCAAGCCTATACTTCTAGGAGAATTCATGGTTAACCCCGCTACACAAAATAACAAAGTAATTACTTTTCTGTTCCTTGATGCTTTTAAGAAATTTGAACAAGATTTAGATGATACGGAAGAGCTTACAATTAATTTATTTGATTTTAATGATCTGGATAGACTGATAAAGTCGAAGCAAATAAATACACAACTGTTTACAGCACATGCCTACACAATGGCCAAAATGTACCTTATTGAAAAACAATTAAGTCTCTAAGAATATAGGAAAAGAGGTAAGGAAATGTCTCATGTAAGAATACGATGTACAGCATTGATCATCGAAAATAATTCGGTACTTTTAGTCGAGTATGATGACAACGGGATCCATTATAATTTACCGGGCGGGGGACTTGAACCCGGTGAAACAATAATGGAGGGTGTCGCAAGAGAAGTGCTTGAAGAAACTACGGCAGAAGTTGAGGTTGGTCCGTTAGCATTGATTTATGAATTTCCACCGCATAAGCAATCGGGTGATTATGATGAAAATGGGAAACATGGACTTCATCTTATATTTGAATGTACATTAAAGAATCAATCGGTCCCGAAATTACCCGAAAATCCAGATCCAAATCAAACGGCGGTGAAATGGATTCCTATAGAACAATTGGATTCAATCTTGCTCATTCCAAATATCAAAAATCAAATAAAGAACTATATTGATAATAAAAGAAATATTGAATTGATTGAGGATTACAGCCTGGAGAAACTATATTTGAAGTGAATGTCAGTTTGATAAAATATTCTCAGAAATATATAAAATAATAAAATGGAGGGGTTATCTAATAGCTGATTATTATACTGAAACGAGAGCCTACTTCACTTTGTTTGGCGAGGATTTTCCTTTGGAAGAATTCACGAGAGAAATAGGAATCATTCCAACAGAAGCATACAAAAAAGGTGAGGAAGTTATTCGAGGTAAAACAAAACATATAAGATTTGAAACGGCATGGGAGTACGGGCTCGATTACAAAATGACTAACTACCCTGAGGAACAAATTCACACCATAGTAAATATACTATATAACTCAATAGATATTATTAAAAAATATGTAGATACCTACAATCTGAAATGTAAATTAGTTACGGTTGTTTGTTTTAATCGTGAGCCTACACGAAGGCTTGTTATGAATAATAAAGCAATTGAATTCGCCAATCGGGTAAATGGAGAATTTGAATTCGATATTTATAATTTTGCCGATTAGAAAGGTGTTTTAATGGGTTTCTAATTATTGTTGCTTACTCCTAATTACTGAAACTTTTTTGTCCCCGATTCCGTATAAACTATAACAAATCGTTTAGTTGGAGAGGGGAATATATATGTCTGAAAAAGGCTGTTTAAAATGTGGAAGTAAGGATGCGAGCAAGAAGGAAGTGGCGATGACTGGTACGGGGTTATCGAAAATGTTTGATGTTCAACACAATCAGTTTATTGTCGTTTACTGCAATAACTGTGGATATTCTGAGTTCTATAATAAAAAGTCGTCTTCAGCATCAAATATTTTGGACCTGTTTTTTGGTTAAAAAACAAAACTGCTATTTAACAACTTACCGTAGTCTAAATGATCTAAATCAGAACTAATCATGTAAATGTCTTGCATTTTTTCTTCTGTGGCGTTAAGATAAGGTCAAGTTAATAGACCGGTTTGAGTTAAAGAGAGACCTTAAAGAACGCACAAAGCGATATTTGTGTGGTGCTTTAAGGTCTCTCTTTTTTTGTCTACAATAAGGAGGAAACATTATGTCAACAGCTTCATCATTACAACGTTCAGTCATCATGAATGATTTACAAAGCAAAGAATATGACGTTTTAGTTATCGGAGGCGGTATTACAGGTGTGGGAATCGCACTTGATGCCATTACGCGCGGTTTGTCGGTCGCATTAGTGGAAATGCAGGATTTTGCGGCAGGTACATCGAGCCGCTCAACAAAATTAGTCCACGGCGGTTTACGCTATTTAAAACAATTTGAAATTAAAGAAGTAGCCGAGTTAGGTAAAGAGCGTGCGATCGTGTATGAAAATGGTCCACACGTAACAACACCTGTATGGATGCTATTACCGTTCCATAAGGGTGGTACATTCGGTAAATTCTCTACATCTGTTGGATTACGTGTGTACGATTTCCTGGCTGGGGTAAAAAAATCAGAACGCCGCTACATGCTAAATAGTGCGCAAACTTTAGAAAAAGAGCCATTGGTTAAACAAGCCGATTTATTAGGTGGCGGTGTTTATGTTGAATATCGTACTGATGATGCACGCTTAACGATCGAAGTTGCAAAAACCGCGATTGAAAAAGGTGCCGTTTTAGCGAACTACACGAAAGCTTCAGGCTTTTTATATAATGATGCAAAAAAAATTATTGGCATTGAAGCAACTGATTTACTAACAGATGAAACAATTCAAATTCATGCGAAGAAAGTCGTGAACGCAGCGGGTCCATGGGTTGATGATGTACGTAGCATTGAAGGCAAAACAAGCGGTAAGCATTTAATTTTATCAAAAGGTGTTCACATCGTATTTGATGAATCGAAATTCCCGTTAAAACAGGCGGTTTATTTTGATACACCGGATGGCCGAATGGTATTTGCGATTCCGCGTAACGGTAAAACGTATGTTGGTACGACAGATACATTTTATGAAGGGGATCCGCGCAATATGGATATCGAACAATCCGATCGCGATTACATCATGAACGCCATCCACTATATGTTCCCGAATGTAAAAGTAACGGATGCGGATATTGAGTCAAGCTGGGCTGGCGTACGTCCGTTAATTCATGAAGAAGGAAAAGGGCCATCTGAAATTTCCCGTCATGATGAAGTTTGGGAATCGGCTTCAGGCCTCGTTACAATCGCAGGTGGTAAATTAACAGGCTATCGTAAAATGGCGGAAGCTGTTGTAAATAAAATCTCAGCAAGTTTAAAAGCAGAATTCGGTATAGAGAGCAAGCCTTGTGTTACTAAAAACATCCCGATATCAGGCGGTGAAGTAGGCGGTTCAAAACATATCCAAACATATATTTCGAAAAAGACTGAGTTAGGTGTGAAAGCGGGCTTAACGAAAGAAGATGCAGCTCACTTGGCTCAGCACTACGGCTCGAATGTTGAAAAAGTATTTAGCTATGTGGCGAATGCAAACGACACGATGCCGAAAGCTTTATTTGCTCAGCTACAATATGGTATTGAGCATGAGCTTGTGACGACACCTGTCGATTTCTTTGTGCGCCGTACGGGGAATATGTTCTTTAATATTGCCTCGGTATTGGCATATAAAGATGCAGTCATTGCACATATGGCTCAGCAGTTAAATTGGACAGATGCTCAATTATCGGAGTTTACAGAACAGTTGAACATTGAAATTACACGTGCAACAACAGCGAAATAATGTAAAATAATATCGTGATATAATTTTGGCTCATCGAAGGCGTGGGAGATTTGAATTAACGCACTCGATGAGCCATATTAATATAAACAGATTTCTTTATTTAGGAGGATGTTATGCCGTTTAATGATCAGAAAATTATTCCTGCTGCCCGAACGATCAAACAGTTTGATAAAGTAGTAAAAAGTGAATTTGAATATATCGTATTGCTTGAAGTGCATTTAAGCCATCTACGCTCGCTTAAACAGGAAGCTGAACGCCATGGAAAAAAATTAATTATTCATGCGGATCTAATTCACGGCTTGAAGACGGATAATTTTGCTGCGGATTACTTGTGTAACGATATACGTCCGGCAGGCATTATTTCTACACGTTCCAATATGATTTTAAAAGCGAAATCCCGCGGTATTTTAGCGATTCAGCGTGTCTTTTTAATCGATACGATTGCACTTGAAAAAAGCTATTCACTGCTGGAGCAAACGTCACCGGATTTTATTGAATTGCTCCCGGGTGTTATCCCGGAAATGATTAACGAAGTCTATACGCAAACAGGCATACCCGTTATTACTGGTGGTCTAATTCGGACGGACGAGCAAATTAAGCAGGCATTTGATGCAGGTGCAATTGCCATTACTACGTCAAACAAAGAATTGTGGAAACGTTTTCAAAAAGTTGTTGACTAATGGATAATTTCAAACTATTATGATTACTAAGTCGATAAATACGTGGTTGAGTAAAGGAGTCCGCATGTACATTGTTTTACGTGAATTCGTAAAACAATTGTTACTTGCGGACTTTTTTTCTCTTCTAAGTATTTTATTAACGGAATATACATGAGCTAAGGAGGTTATGGAATGTCAACATTTACAGCCGAGTTAGTCGGCACGATGCTGCTAATATTATTCGGTGGCGGCGTAGTAGCAGGTGTTTCATTGCACAAGTCAAAAGGTGAAGGTGGCGGTTGGGTTGTAATCACTTTTGCATGGGGCTTTGCCGTAGCGATGGCAGCTTATGCAGTAGGAGGCATTAGCGGAGCGCACTTAAACCCGGCATTAACAATTGCTCTAGCAACAATCGGAAACTTTGCATGGGCAGATGTACCATTGTTTATCGTCGCGCAATTACTTGGAGCGTTTTTAGGTGCTGTGTTAGTGTACTTTGTTTATTTACCGCATTGGAAAGGCACAAAAGACAAAGGGGCAAAACTTGGCGTATTCTCAACAACTCCAGCAGTAAAACATATTCCATCGAACATGATTGCTGAGATGGTCGGCACATTCGCATTAGTATTAGGGATTTTAGCGTTAGGTACAAACGAAATAACATCAGGACTAAATCCATTTTTAGTTGGTATTTTAATTGTTGTCATTGGTATGGCATTGGGTGGTCCAACAGGTTATGCGATTAACCCGGCTCGTGACTTAGGTCCACGTATTGCCCACGCGATTTTACCGATACCAGGTAAAGGAGATTCAGCTTGGTGGTATGCATGGGTACCTGTAGTTGCACCGATTATCGGTGGTGTTTACGGTGCAGTATTCTTCAGCTTCATCTGGAATGGAGCAGATGCAGCATTATTCTGGATTTTCAGTGTAGTAGTAGCAGCGGTGTTTGTAGCTGCACAAATGACAGTATCGAAAGTAGAAGAGTAGAAGAGTAGAAGAGTAGGAGGATTTGAAGATGACAGAAAAATTTATGATGGCGCTAGACCAAGGTACAACTAGTTCTCGTGCAATTTTATTCGATAAAAATGGTACGGTCTTTCATACAGCACAGCAAGAATTCCCACAATATTTCCCGGAATCAGGTTGGGTAGAGCATAACCCGGAACAAATTTGGTCTTCCGTGCTATCTTGTATTGCAGCAGTATTATCAGAGAAAAATATACTTGCTAATCAAATTGCAGGAATCGGCATTACAAACCAGCGTGAAACGACAGTCGTATGGGATAAACATACAGGTCAACCTATTTACAACGCAATCGTTTGGCAATCAAGACAAACAGCTGGAATTTGCGAAGATTTAAAAGCGCGTGGCTTTAATGATACGTTCCGCGATAAAACAGGGCTGCTCATTGATGCGTACTTCTCAGGAACAAAAGTAAAATGGATTTTAGACAATGTAGAAGGCGCTCGTGAAAAAGCGGAAAATGGGGATCTCTTATTCGGTACGATCGATACATGGATTATTTGGAAATTAACGAACGGTAAAGTGCATGTAACCGATTATTCAAACGCTTCCCGAACTTTAATGTTCAATATTTATGATTTGAAATGGGATGAAGAGCTACTTGATATTTTAACAGTTCCGGCTTCTATGCTTCCGGAAGTTCGTCCTTCTTCTGAAGTATACGGTCATACAGATGCAGAAAATCTTTTCGGTCAGGAAATTCCAATCGCAGGTATTGCGGGCGACCAACAAGCAGCATTATTCGGGCAAGCTTGCTTTGAGCAAGGAATGGTGAAAAATACATATGGCACTGGTTGCTTTATGTTAATGAACACAGGTGAAAAAGCGGTAAAATCTGATCATGGTTTATTAACGACAATTGCATGGGGCTTAGACGGTAAAGTAACGTATGCACTAGAAGGAAGTATCTTCGTAGCGGGCTCTGCTATCCAGTGGCTGCGCGACGGGTTACGTATGTTCCGTAAAGCGGAGGAAAGTGAAGCATATGCAGCACGTGTAACATCTTCTGAAGGCGTATACGTTGTACCGGCATTCGTTGGACTAGGAACGCCTTACTGGGATTCGGATGTACGTGGTGCAGTATTCGGCTTAACGCGCGGTACTGAAAAAGAGCATTTCGTACGTGCTACACTTGAGTCGCTTGCTTATCAAACGCGTGACGTATTAGGTGCAATGGAAGCGGATTCAGGAATTCCGTTAAGCACGTTACGTGTAGACGGCGGCGCAGTGAAAAACAACTTCTTAATGCAATTCCAGTCAGACCTGTTAAATGTGCCGGTAGATCGTCCGGTTGTAAATGAAACAACGGCTTTAGGCGCAGCATATTTGGCAGGTTTAGCAGTAGGCTATTGGGAGACATTGGGAGACATTTCAAACTACTGGAATTTAGATCACAAATTTGAGCCGGAGATGGGCGAAGAAGAGCGCGAAGCTTTATACACAGGCTGGGGCAAAGCGGTTAAGGCAGCTCAGGCTTTTAAATAGTAGATTTACAATATAAATGCATAAAAGCTGTATGAAAAGTGAGTGAGCTTTTCATACAGCTTTTTTGTGTGGTCTATTCAACTGGTAATTGAATGATCGCTTTAACTGTAACTTCCTTAATTTCTTCCATTTTCACCAACTCAACTATTAGTACGACATATTTTTCCTTAGCATTCATAAATACTAATACGGTAGTTTTAATTTGAAACAGACTCCCACTATTGATACTGCTGAAAAATTAAAGTAAGAAATAACGTTAATAAATCAAAAGATGTAGGTTTTTTTATATAATATTCTAACTTTAGCTCTTATATTATCTCTTTCTACTTTGCTAATGCGTCATATCTGAAATTGCTAGGTTTCAGCAAACAATTGTCATATTTGTAATGTTTGTTATGGATCTGCAAAAGAAGCGCCATTCATTCCCTAGTGAAATCACACTTTTTCTCTAGTAAGCTTGTAACAGACAACGAGAAAGGATTGATTTAATATGTTGAAAAAAAGTATCGTGTTGTTCTTTAGTATGATGCTATTTGCGCTACCAGCTACTGCATCTGCAGCTACTTATACAGTAAAAAGTGGGGACACGCTTTGGAAGATTGCCTCTAAAAATCAAATCGGACTAAGCGAATTAATTGCTTTAAACCCTACATTAAAAAATCCGGATATGATCTATGTCGGTGAAAAAATTACGATTTCTGAAAATGAACAACAAGCAGTAGAAGAGCAAGTAGTAAGCCTAGTAAATAAAGAACGCGCACAGCAAGGGTTAACGCCACTTAAAATTGATTGGGAGCTAGCACGTGTTGCGAAATATAAATCTCAAGATATGCACGACAAAAATTACTTCAGCCATACAAGCCCTACATACGGCTCACCATTTGATATGATGAAAAAATTCGGTATCAGCTATACAGCAGCAGGTGAAAATATTGCAAAAGGTCAAAAATCGGCTGCGCAAGTAATGGAAGCATGGATGAATAGTTCAGGTCACCGAGCAAACATTATGGATGCGAAATTTACGCATATTGGTGTAGGCTATGTTGAAGATGGTAACTACTGGACACAAATGTTTATTAAGAAATAAAACTAATAAAAAACCATAGAAATATTGATTACCTTCTATTTAAAAGTAATCCAAAAATGAGCGCGACTTCTGTAAAAAGAGTCAGCGCTCGTTTTCATTTTATTGCGTGATTATATTAGTTTCAATCGGGAGTGCCTTCGAAATATATTACAGGAGATATAAGTTATAAATAAATTTCGGTAGAATATATTATTCCAAAGATAGTATTAGGAGGATGAATATTTGGATTTAATAAAACCGATTTTATCGCACGCAAGTAGAATGCCAAATCAAAAAGCATTAGTATTTGGGGATTACACGTATACGTATAAAGAATTAAACGATGAGATTAATCGATATAGTAATGGGTTCATTAACAAAGGTTTAAAAAAAGGCGATAAAGTCAGTCTGTTTTTAAAAAATTCCCAGTGGTTTGTCATTTGCGCGTATGCCGTTATGAAAGCAGGAGGTGTCATTGTTCCTATTAACTTCCGACTAACGGCTAAAGAACTCAATTATATTGTGGAGCAATCTGATTCAATCGCTATTATTACAGACGCCGATCAAACAGAATTAGTCAAAAACGCCATTGCTGATATTACTGCAAAGCCGGTCATATATAGTGTTGGGGACGCTGAAGAAGGAATAGTCTCCATAAAAGAAATCTATACTTCACAAACCGAAAACCCCGATGTACCGATTACTGCTGCAGATGCTGCGCAAATTTTGTATACATCAGGCACAACAGGCAAGCCAAAAGGGGCACTTCTTACACATGGTAATGTCACAAATTTGAATAGTGCGCAAACGGTCATGATGAAATTAAGTCATGATGATGTTTATTTACTCGTAGCGCCAGCATTCCACTCGGCAGGTTTAAATATGGTTCTCACATCTTGTTTCTTTGCCGGTGCAACGGTTGTTATGATGCGTGACTTCCATCCAATAGAATCTTTAAAGGCGATAGAACAGCATAAAGTTACGCTTTTCTTTGGTGTGCCTGCGATGTACAACGCGTTTTTCATGGTTCCAAAAGGTTCGTATGATTTATCAACTGTTCGGGGTTATGTTTACGGAGCGGCACCGATGTCACCAAGCATGATTGAAAGGGCTGTAGAGTATTTAGGTTCTGACCAGTTCTATAATGCCTGTGGTTTAACGGAAGGTGGCCCAGGAGGGGTTTATCTAACGCCGGAAGAACATAAGACAAAGCTTGGAGCGAGTGGAAAAGCGATGACGTTTCTGGACGTTCGTGTAGTAAATGATTATATGGAAGATGTATTGCCTGGTGAAGTTGGAGAATTCATAATGCGCGGTGAATCTGTAATGAAAGAATACTATAAAAAACCGGAAGAAACAGCGCAAACATTCCGAGATGGTTGGCTTTTAACTGGTGATTTAGCGACGATAGATGACGAAGGTTATATTACACTTGTAGACCGTAAAAAGGATATGATTATCTCAGGCGGAGAAAATGTTTATTCTAGGAGAAAATTGCCGATATATTCAAGGCTTTTACTTTGGCAAACCATGTCCGATTGAGGAGTTTGAGAATTCGTTTTTATAAAATTATATAGAAAATAGGGGGTTACCCTAATATTGAAAATCCACGGTTCATCAAAACGGTGGATTTTTTATTTTAAACAATATTTACAAATATAAACAGCTTTACCTTTAAATTTAATTTATAATAAGCTTTTATTTAAAAAATTCCCCTTATTTTGCAACTTTTTTAATGTCTAATCCGTGGATAGGGTGAAAGGTGGGAAGTAATGGAACTCAAGCAGGTATATGCATTATATTTCAATGATTTATATCGCTATTTATTTTCTCTATCAAAAAACCATGCCGACGCAGAGGACTTACTTCAGGAAACCTTTGCTAAGGCATACATTGTCCAGCTCACTGATGAAATTGAGGAAATAAAACCTTGGTTATTTAAAGTAGGCTATTACACATACATTGATCATTTTAGAAAAGGAAAGCGCACTATTTTGACCAATGAGTTCTCACAAGTAGATTTAAATACTCCGGAGAATATTATAGTAGAAAATGATGCCTACATAGAGTTATTGCGTTATTTAGAGGATATAAAGCCGATAGAAAAACAAGCGATCTTATTATGTGATGTACATGATTGTACGTATGAGCAAGCTGCAACGATTTTAGATATAAAGTTAAATACCTTAAAGAGTCATTTAGTTCGTGGAAGGAAGAAGATACGTGAGATGTTATCCAGGGAGGGTTCATAATGGATTCATATGATAAATTGTTAGAAAAAGCAAAGAGGGAAGGAATTAAACAAACAAACATAGGCAAGAAAAAGGTGAATAGGGCTATTAGTTCTTCTAAATGGAAGTTAATTCTCTCAACTATAACTCTTGTTCTTTTAATTGTACCTATCTGCTATATGTTGACCTTTGGCTATTATGCGTTTGGAACAAAATCGACAACTTTAATGGACGTCGCTAGTAAGACTCTTTATATCACTGAACCCAATACAACTTTAGAGGAGATGGAGTTTGATATGGATTTTTCACTCTTCTCAATGGATTTGTCATTTGAACAATATAAACAAATTGGTGATGATTTTTATCCAGCAAAAAACTATGATTTACATTTTGTACTTGATGACTTAGTGAGTAAAGAGACAGATTCTAAATTAGAAAAATTATATCCTAAAAATCCAACAGAAACTAATCAATGGATTGCTCACCCAAGTCAGTTTCTCGTAGATTTCAATTTTTATAACGAGTCGGAAGTTTTATCTGGATTGCCGGAGGAAACGGTTGTCGAAGCGTATATTTCGTTAAATGACCTATATGAAGTAAAAGAAGTTGAAAATGCAATGGAAAATGTACATGTAACATGGGCAGCCATTTATACAGGGACGGAAGATAAAATGCTAAGTTCTAATGGGGACCTTATTTCACCAATCGGGTATCCTGTTCAACCAGATCAATCCTATTGGTCGCCTTTTCGAGATTCCCCTTCACATGAGGAAACATTTTTGAAAATGATGAAGGACTTACTGCCTTTTGAAGATTTAGCTGTAAAATTATCACCTCATAAAGGTCTTGAATTAAAAGAACGTATTCATTACCTTGAGAACAATGGGTTTAAAACCTATGGAGTTGTTGTTACCGGACCAAAAAACGAAATCGAATCACTCAAAAAATTGGATATGGTTCGCTTTCTTAAAGTAGGAGAGGTGAAATTATGGAATTGGGTTCATTAAAAAGCACGCTTATACAAGGTATGGGATGGTTGAGTGTTGTCATAGGTCTCGTTTGCTTGGCAATTCTAAATATCTCTTTGCTCTCAGGATACAATTTACAAATAGAAAATAAATTCAGTTCATGGGTATTCATTTCTTCGGTTTTAGGAGTTATTTCTTTAATAAACAAAAAAAGCAGATCATTAGGATTGTGGGGATTAGGTATTAGTATCTTTATTGGAGTATTTGTAATGACAATCTTCGTACTGGGTTGGACAATCGTTCCCTTCCCTTAATTTGCATCTGTAAGTGTGAATACTAATTAAAAAGCGATTAACATTATCTGCTAGTATTTTTTGCTTTTAATTGCCTATGGTAGTTTAAAAGGAGCAATCAAATGGCAAAGAAAAATAGAAATAAAATTCTTGTACCTGAAGCTAAACAAGAGCTAGATTTATTAAAAGCGAAAGTAACCGGTTCTAGCAATCCTGAAGTAACAGCGCTAGAGGTAGCTAAGGAATTAGGCATCTCTCTAAATGAAGGATATAACGGCGAACTAACTTCTTTTGAAGCTGGAAAAGTAGGCGGGAAAATTGGCGGCAGCATGGTTAAGGAACTTATTAAAATGGCACAAGAAAGTTTAAAGAAAGAACAATAAATTAAAGAGTGCTGCAAATTCCTTAGTATTAAGGGTTTGCAGCACTTTTCTTTTTTTAGAAGACATACTACAACATTGAAATCCAGGTTATGTGCATAACAAAAATCCCAGTATATAAGAACATGACGAAAGTAAGAACTACTCGCCACACATTCGTTAATCTTGTTGGGAAATTTGATTTCCACAGTAACAAAATGGCACCAGATAAAGTGACTTTTATTCCAAGGATTGTTAAGGGTGAAAACGAACTCATCAGTGGGTTCGCTTCTTCAATCCATTCGTTACTGAGCCCCCAAGCCGTACAAATGCCATCAATTAGATTTAATAATAAAATAACCAACAACATATGTTTGATTTTGAACAAGTTTTTCATAGTTACTCATCGCTTGAATAGCAAGCTCTCCTTGTATACGTTCTTCTTAATCTCTCCAACTTTAGATAAGCTTTTACCAAAGTGATTATATTTATACTGTTGAATAACTGAAATGAAATGGGTGGTCTATAGGAGGGGGAATTATGTTCTGCCAAATACCGGTTTATATCACTTATTTCGAATTAAAATATTACACAAAATTTGGTAATATAAATTCTATTAGTAGTATATATAACCTAACTGATTGGTGGATGAGTTACATAAGCGAGAAAATATACACAGAAATAGCTGAGACAAAAGTCGTGTTAGGGGACTATAATTTAAAAGTAGGAATATTAAGAAAATGATAGTAATCGAGAGGAACTAACGTCACATGAATGTAAACAGTGTAGAAGCACACACAATCAAAGCAATGATAGTAGAAAAGAAAAATAATCACAAAGTAGAAGTACCCATGTCCGAACAAAAAGTAGTGGAAGCAAAAGAATTAATAATGAGTTCAGAAGTATTGGAACTTGTTAATAGCACTCATTCAGTAGAAGGGCATTTACAAAAATGGCGAGGTACTACTCGTTAATACATAAGTTTAAATTACATAACCGGCACAATTCTTGAAAAAAGAATTGTGCTTTTTTTAGATAAACTAGTTATCGAACATTTATTTTAGTTAACAATTGAGCGGTTATATAGATTGCTATTACCAATGAACAGTTTAGAAGGAGTTAGACCATACTTTATTGAAATAAAAGAGATGAAAGTATGTATGGGGGTACGAGATGAAATTGAAGAAAAGTTTATTATTTTCTATTATTGCATTTGCATTAACAGTAGTAGTAATTACTTGTAGTTTAGTTATTCAAAATGTAGGTTCCGTCAATCAAATATTTTTTCCAATGGTTACAGCTATTGTGGATTCGTCAGATGGAATGGAAGAGTGGGAACGTATAAGTTTTAACGCCCAAAAAGACATGACCTATAATAGCATTTTTTGGAGAAAGGAAGTTACGAATGACGCAAACAGTGCAGGTAATATACTCATGAGGGTAAAAGATATAAATGGAGAAATAGTAGTAAATGAATTTCAGATAACACCTGGAAAAAGTGCGAAATTAGAAGGGCTTAAGAATGGTGAAAAATATTTCTTTGAGATTAAAGCTGCAAAAGGAAGGTTTTTCATTAATGCTACATGAGAAATAGGCTCTCAACTAGTAGCTTGATACACAGAATTAGATTTCCGCAATCATGCACTTTTCGTAAAAAGATAAGTGCTTTATTCAATTATAGAGTTATATAGTGGATAACATTAGTTAATAATCACTGGAGGAGTTCAACATGTTTAAAGCTGTATTATTTGATTTAGATGGAACGTTACTGAATCGCGATAAGTCAGTAGATTTTTTTATTAACCACCAATATGAAAGACTGAATAAGATACTTTCTCATATTCCAAAAGAGCAGTATGTTTCACGATTTATTGAACTTGATAATCATGGATATGTTTGGAAAGATAAAGTGTACCAACAACTTATTGAGGAGTTTAATATATGTTCAGTAACTTGGGAAGAACTTCTCGAAGATTATTTGGATAATTTCAAACACCATTGTATAGGATTTCCTCATATTCATAAAATGCTGGAGGAGTTGAAAAATAATAAAATCGCTTTAGGTATGATTACAAATGGATATGGTCAGTTCCAAATGGACAACATTAAAGCTTTGAATATTGTAAGTTATTTTGATGTAATTTTAGTATCCGAATGGGAAGGGATCAAGAAACCTGATCCCCAAATCTTTATAAACGCATTAGAAAAATTAAATGTCGAACCATCAGAGAGTCTATTTATTGGAGACCATCCTGATAATGATGTGAAAGCTGCTCAAAATGTAGGGATGGCTAGTATTTGGAAAAAAGATGATCAATGGACTGATGTAAAAGCTGATGCAATAATTGATGATTATTTAGAACTTCCTCAGCTATTAAAGAATTTAAGCAGTAACAAAAATTGCAATACATATAGCTTGCTCAAATAAGGGTTTGTACAAAGTAAATCAATAATACTAACAGAGCGTGAATACTATAGAAATTAGGCACATTTTATAAAAAGAAATGTGCCTTTTCTGTTGTGGTTGCATACTAGTGAAAACGATAAATATGAACGATCGAGTTAAGGTGCCTTATGGAAGATATATTCTCATATAGTTTATAAATCTTAGAATATCCTGGTTTTGAAAATGTTTAAATGAAAAAAATATCGGGCAACTAAGGTATAAGTTAACAAATTCAAACAAAAAGGAGCATTCATTATGACACAAACTTCGTATAATAATTTATCGACAACAACAGAAAATGATAATAATGGTAAGCTTTTAAGAGGAATGGTAATCGGGGCAGTTATCGGTGGTGCGCTTTCAATGCTTGACTCAACTACTAGAAATAAAGTTACTGAGACAACAAAAAATATGAAGGATTCAACAATGGATATGTACAGCCAAGTCAAAAACAATCCTTCAGAAGTAAAGGATGACTTGCAAGAGCGACTGAAATCCGCTTCGTCTGTATTAAAAGAAGCGATAAGCGATGCTCAAAACCTTTATGAAAAAGTAAACAATAACATTATTCAACCAGTTACTATGGTAACGGAAGAGTCAAGTGAAATTCTTTCCCATGCGAAAGATGCCACAACGGATTTAAAAGATATCGGCGGGAAAGTAAAAGAAGCCGGTGATGAAGTGAAGGGTAGCGGTTATGGGCAAAGCCAAGGTGCTTAGCTTCCGTGAAATTTTAAATGATTAACGTAAAGTTAATTTAGATTTTAAATTCAAAATCGAAAGCATACTCAAAACAAAAATCTCGCATTTTTAGAATTCCTAAAAATGCGAGATTTTATAGTTAACAAAAGTCTGAATCCCTTACTTTTCTGTTAAAAATACCGGATTTGTAAAAGCTTTATGCTTAAAGATTTGATAAATATAAATGAAAGAAACTAGGACTGTAAAGCTTAAACCAATGACAACACCTGTTTCATAAGCAAGCGCAAATCCTTCTGGCGCTACCATTAAGTAGACAAATACTACAGAGGTCATGAATAAGGCTGGTAAACCTGCAATCCAGTGGAACTTGCCTGATTTCAATAAATATGATGTTGCAACCCAAAGCATAACTGTTGCAACCATTTGATTCGTCATCCCTACATAACGCCATAAAAATTGATAATCAATTGTTGATAGGAAAAATGCGGGTGCTGCAACTGCAACTGTTGCTAAAATTGGTGTTGTGCTATTTTTTGAAAAACGAGAGCCTAAAAAGTCTAACACAATCATTCGTGCTGAACGTAATGAAGTATCACCTGTTGTAATTGGTAAAATTACAATCCCTAATATTGCTAAAATACTACCAAATGTACCAAGTAATGCAATTGAAATTTCGTCTACTACACCACCTGCACCAATTTCGGATATTTTTGGTAATAATCCTTCTGTACCGCCATAGAAACTCATACCAGCCGCACACCAGATTAATGCAATGACACCTTCACCAATCATGGCACCGTAGAAGACTTTACGACCTCCCGATTCTTTCTTGATTGTTCTTGAAATTATCGGGCTTTGTGTAGAGTGGAAGCCAGAGATTGCACCACAGGAAATCGTGATCATTAATAATGGCCAAACCGGTAAATCATTCGGATGCATATTAGTTAAAGATACTTCAGGAATCGCAATACCTGAAGTGACTAGTGATATTAACACCGCACCGGCCATAATGATTAATACGGCACCAAATACTGGATAAATACGCCCGATAATTTGGTTGATCGGTAAAATTGCTGCTAATAAGAAGTAGATGAAAATCGCAATAAGTGCTGTCATAAATGTAATTCCTAATTTTGACGAAAGAACTGCAGCAGGTCCTGCAGTAAAGGCAGCTGCTACTAGAACCATTAATACTACTGAAACGATATCAGTGAAGACACGCATTACTTTACCTAAATAACGTTGAACAAGTGCTGGGAATTGTGCGCCTCCATGACGTAATGATAACATCCCTGCAAAATAGTCATGAACGCCACCGGCAAAAATACAACCAAATACAATCCAAATCATTGCAACGGGTCCATACAGTGCACCTGCAATGGCACCGTAAATAGGTCCAAGCCCTGCGATATTTAATAATTGAATCATCCATCCCTTCCAGGCAGGCATGGGCATATAATCTAAATTATCAGCTTTTGTATAAGCTGGGGTCGGCGTTGCATCATTAACAATAAACACCTTTTCAATAAACTTTCCATAGACGATATATCCTACTATTAATAGAGTGATAGAACCAAGAAGTGTGTACATATATCTTCCTCCAATATTTCTGATAACTCAAATTATAGTAAGGGAAGACTACGTTTGTAAACTAAATTTTTAGAAAATTCAGTATAAGTATCGAATGAAAGTGTAAATATGCAAATAAAATATAGATAAACACACTTTATGTAGTGAAAACTGTTATATAAAAATATAATAAAAATCAAATAATTTTGAATGGAGATTGATAGATGCTCATAATAAATTGATAAAAATGGAAATTAACTATTAAAGTTTCCAGTGATAATGGAAAATTCACAAATACCTTTTTTGAAAATGGCTGTATTTCAGATCCTGAAAGCACAGGTCACAGATAAGTAATTAGACAAAAACAAGAGCATTAACCCGATGAAGGTTAATGCTCTTTCTATTAGAAATAGCTTTTATTCAGGAATATAAGGTAATTCTAAGTCGTTTGGCAGGTTGATGACATGAGTTTCTGTATAAGATTTGATACCATCTAATCCGTATTCACGACCTACGCCTGATTGTTTAACTCCGCCAAATGGGAACCGAACATCCAGCCCTTGAATTGCGGCAGTGTTAATCATCGTTGTACCTGCTTCAATGCGACGAGCCACTTTTATAGCATGTTCTTCTTCTCCCCAAACGGAACTTGTTAGACCGTAAATGCTCTCATTGTGTAATTGAATCACTTGTTCTTCATCATCATATGGAAGGATTGGTACAGTAGGACCAAACTGTTCCTCTACTACGACACGGTCATGTACATCTGCACCTAACACAAGTGTTGGTTGTAAGAAGTAGCCGTTATCCATTAATTCAGGGTTTAGAATTGTTCCTAATGGAATGATTTTTGCCCCTTTATTTTTGGCATCTTCCACTAAACTTTTTACATATTCTACTTGGTTTTTATTATTTACTGGACCAACTGTAACATCTGGATTGAATGGGTCACCTACTTTAATCCATTTGTTTGCGGCTTCAATATATTTTTCAACAAACGCATCATAGATTGAACGGTGGACATAGACACGTTTTGCAATCATACAAATTTGACCAGCTGTGAGGAAGTTGGCAATAACCATTCTTCGTAAGGCACGTTCATCGTTAACATCAAAATCATTTAATACGATTGCTGCATCATTACCGCCAAGTTCCAGGGTCATTTTTTTAATCGTTTCAGATGCGGCTTTCATAATATGTTTAGCCGTATTTGTCCCACCTGTGAAAGCGATTTTGGCAACTTTCGGGTTGGATGTAAGTTCAATTCCAACTTCTGCATCACCATTAACTAAGTTCAGTACACCTGCAGGGAATTCGTCAGCAATAATTTCGGCTACACGACTTACCGCTAAAGGCGCGAATGGACTTGGTTTTAATACCATCGTATTACCTGTTAACAAAGCAGGAGCAATTTTAATTGTGGAAAGGGAAATCGGGTAGTTCCAAGGTGTAATCGCAGATACAACACCGATTGGGTCATGAGTAATGATTGTTCGACCTGTTTCATGTTTGCGATCCTCAGGAGCTGTCACTTTTTTCACGTTTTCTACTGCGAATTCCATCCACATAAGAGAAACAGCGATTTCCCCTTGAGCATCATATAACGCTTTCCCATGTTCGCGTGATAATAACTCAGCAATTTCAGGCGTTGCATATTTTAACTTCTGAATGGCACGTTGCATTCTTGCGATACGATCTTCAACATCACTCCAAGCCCAAGTTTTAAAGGCTTCGTATGCTGCATCAATTGCCTGAATTGTTTCCTCTCTCGTATTATTTGGAGCGTATCCAACAATTTGATCAGGGTGTGTTGGATTTTCACGCGTAATTTTTTTATCTGTTTGTATTTTTTCGCCATTAATAATAGCGTTAACTGTAATTGGTGCTTTATTCATATTAAACCCCTCCGAATAGTGAGAATAACTTTCAATTCCTATATTATTCCTATTTAAATGTTTCTTCAAGAAAGATGCTCATGCTAAAAATCGATATAATTAATATCGATACCGGTAGTCTGTATCAAAAACTTACAAGAAAGCATTCAATGAGCTTTATTCTTCTCCGCACGCATTCTTTTTATACAAAGGTAGTTTTTAGGAATGCTTAAATTATTCCCGTTTTGAAGCTCTTTCATCTGCTAATTGCACATAAATCCAATTATTTGTGGAAGGCTATTTTCATGTGGAGGTGTAGAAATGGGGAAAAAGGCGTCGAGTGCTAACGAGGAACAAGCAAATCTTACTTGGTGGCAATTATCGCTTATTGGAGTAGGTTGCACGATTGGTACAGGGTTTTTCCTTGCATCAGGTATAGCAATTAAAATGACAGGTCCTTCTGTTATCATAGCCTTTATAATGGCTGCTACTGCAACGTATCTTGTATTTGAGGCACTTGCTAAAATGATTGCATCGGATCCACAGAAAGGATCTTTCCGTACCTATGCTAAAAAAGCATATGGACGTTGGGCGGGTTTTAGTAGCGGTTGGGTTTACTGGTGTTCAGAAATCTTAATTATAGGCAGTCAACTTACCGCAATTTCATTATTAACTAAGTTTTGGTTTCCTGCTATTAAATTGTGGATATTCGCAGTAATTTATGCGGTTCTCGGTCTCATTGTTCTTTTTATAGGTGCAAAAGCATTTGGAAAATTGGAAAGCGTATTTGCTGTAATGAAAATTGCAGCTATTTTTATGTTTATAATCATTGCAATTTTAGCGCTGACAGGGGTAATTGGCGGAAATTCAACCCCTGATATCCCGCAATCCGTGAATGAATTTTTCCCGAAAGGCTTCATTGGATTTTGGAGCGCTCTTATATTCGCGTTTTATGCGCATGGCGGGATTGAAGTAATGAGCATAATGGCAATCCATCTTAAAAATAAAGAGGATGCACCTAAATCGGGAAAAGTGATGTTAGGGCTACTTGGAGTCATTTATGTAACGGCACTATCTTTAGCTCTATTACTGAAGCCATTTAATAAGTTCAAGGAGAGCAAAAGCCCGTTTGTTGAGGCTTTATCAAGTGTCCATAATATTGAATTTTACCCGCATGTATTTATTGCAGCTATTATTATTGCGGGGTTTTCAACAATGTCTGCATCTTTATTTTCGGTTACGACAATCCTTGTGACAATTTCTGAGGATGGAGATGCTCCTAAATTCTTTAGTAAACAGAAGAAAAAGAAGCTTAAAATGCCACTACCTGCAATTGCTTTAACAACTTTGGGGCTTGTACTTTCTATCATTACGTCTTTATTACTGCCTGACAAAGTATACGAATATATAACGACTGCTGCGGCATTAATGCTGCTTTACAATTGGCTGTTTATTTTAGTCATGTACCCGAGGTTGGTTGAGACGACTACTTTCGATAAAGTGAAAAGAATTATTGGAATAGTACTAATCTGTTCGGCGGTTAGCGGAACTTTATTTCATCAGACGAGTCGTCCAGGCTTTTTTATCAGTTTAGTATTTCTTGCAGTAATAGGAAGTATCGTCTTTTTTATGCGAAAACGATGGAAGAAGGAAGAAGCTCAAAATAATGCTTGATAAGCCTGAATCCCAAAGTAAATCCCAAACCCGATCATTGCAAGCGATGAGATGATGGAAATTATATTTATGAACCCGGTAGATAATATTTTGCGGGCTCCACTGGAGATAGCTGCCATTGTCGTATCCCACAACATGATTCCAAGGATGACGGCAAGGCTATTAATCAGTATTTGATTATCCGTACTGATTTTGAAGGATTCTGCAAGAACTGAACCATAGATACCGAGCCAAAAAAGGATAGTGAGCGGATTCAACAGTGACATGAGAAAGCCTGTTAATAAGGAATGTCTAAGGCGCGTAGTTTTTTTGTTGGATTTTATAGCTAGCTCAATTTTATGCAGAGAAAGTAGATTTTCGATCCCGGTATATATAAGAACAAAACAGCCAAATGACCAAAGAAATACTTTTACCGGGGAGTATTCAATTACTTGGCCAATCCCGAAATAAACCATTATCATGTACAAAATATCAGCTGTTAAAGCACCGATACCAAAAATAAGTGCATGAAAAAAACCGTTTTTTATTCCTGTATCGAGCTGCGCTGCGTTGACTGGACCGATCGGCGCAGCTAATGATACACCTAAAAAAATGTAAGCAGCTATTGAGTTCAAAAATAGCCCTCCTTAAATTGATGTCTGTGCATCTTATTCAAAGAGACGGACTCGTACAACTCTAAAGCTGAATTTTATTTAAAGAATTAAGCAGCCCTTTACCAGTGGGAAAGGGCTGCTTCGTTTATACATAAATGTCGAGGTGCCTTTTTTATCTCAAAAACCTGACCATTAAAGATGTTCGTGAAAATGAAAAAATACAATCCCCCCTAAGGGAGACTGTATTAGTAATATTACTTATTATTGTTGTTATTTTTATTTTTCTTATTAAGGTTATTGTTGTTATTGTTGTTGCGGTTATTTTGGTTTTGATCATTTAAATTGTCGAAGTTGAAATCTTCACCGAATTCAAATTCATTATTATTGTTGTTATTGTTGTTGTTATTTCGCTGACGTTTAATATTAAGTTTATTATTTTCCACAGCTGCTCACCTCCTTAACAAAAGTTAGAATGGCTTAAACAGCTATGAAAAATACCCGAAATTCCGTTGAAAGTTTTTCCTGCGAATGGATAGATCCTATTTACAATCGCAATTATGCATACAAACAAATGTTCCTGTATAGAATAGAAATAGCGGTATATCCATCAACCAGTAAAGCGAGTGGTCTATATGCATAAAGAATTCATGAAGCTTAGCGATGATATTCACCGGTACATTGTACTGGAATTATTTTTGAAAACACTTGAGCGTGATAGAGATTGCATTTCTGAATTAAAAATGAAGGACGTGCTGGAAGAGTGGTACGATAACAAAATTAATGAAACCTTTCATGAATTTAAAAAGCTAAGGGACTTTTTATATAAGAAAGGATGTAAAATTGAAAAACAGAAATCTGATGATTATATGACCTATTATTTTATTTTGTTTAGAGGATACGATGAAACGAGAAGCTACGGAAACATTGCTTTACGCAACTGGGTGAGTGAGGAAATGAAACGTATATTAGGAATGAAGTATCTAACACCGGCCGATAGAAAGTAAAGGCTACAATGTATTTTACCTTAAGATGATTATTACTTTTTATATAGGGTAGATATATTAACCGAAAAGAGATTTTATAGATATCGGTTTCAACAATGAGGAGCGATTCTTCAGATAATGTTGCCAAGTATATTATAATGAATAGATTATCCGATTTAAATTATTAAATAAGGGGTGTTTTTTTGGTCAGTAAAATAATGTTGGACGACAGAGTAATTCAATTGAGTAATTTTGAAGAAGAAAAAGAAAAAGGACTTTATACAGTTTCAGTCACTTTTGATGTAACAAGTGAAGATTATCATGATATTGCAACGTTGCTTTACAACGGAACATTTGACGTGAAGATTCCTGAAAAAGATATAATGTTTAGAGGAACAATTTATAACTACTCCACTTCCATTACAAATTTGTATGAAAAAGATCAGGTAGGACAATATAAATTAACCTTAGTGGAAGAAAAGGGCTGAAAAATAATATGAAATTAAGCATTTTGGATCAATCACCGATCTCTTCAAATCAAACTCCACAAGATGCTTTAAATTGGTCATTGAAATTAGCGCAGGCAGGAGAGAAATTCGGATATACAAGATATTGGATTGCCGAACACCATGATTTATCTGGACTGGCATGTCCTGCTCCAGAAGTGATGCTAAGCTATATAGGAGCTAACACGAATCGAATTCGTATTGGATCGGGTGCAGTTCTGTTGCCTCATTACCGACCATACAAAGTTGCTGAAATCTTTAATACGTTAGCGACACTATTTCCTAATCGTATTGATTTAGGGATTGGACGAGCACCAGGTGGATCTTCTGAAGCGATGACAGCTTTGTCCGGTAACTTTATAAAAAATGTCGGGAGCTTTCCTTCCTTACTGAGAGACTTACTACATTTTTTAGATGATGATTTTCCGACAGAGACCGAATATTCAAAGCTATCGGCTTCTCCAATACCTGAAAATCCGCCAATCCCTTGGCTTCTTGGCACTGGTAAAAAAAGTGCTGTACTTGCAGCAGAAAATGGTGTGCCGTATACTTTCGGTTATTTTATGAGCGATGAAGATGGAACAGCTATTATTAAGGACTATATTGATAGCTTTCGCCCAAGAAAAGATGGGGAAACACCACAAGTCATCGTTACAGTTAACGTTATTTGCGACGAGACAACTGAAAAAGCAGTAGAAGTTGCAGCAAGCTATCTCATCTGGTTGTTACAAATGGAAAAGGGGGAACGCAAACAAGGGGTCCCTTCTATAAATGAAGCAAAGCAGTATGAACTAACGGAAAAAGATCAAGAGACATTGGAAAGAGTTAGACAAAAATTAATTATTGGCAATCCTCAAGAAGTGAAACAAAAATTATTTGAGTTAAAAACTAAATACCACGCAGATGAAATAATGATTAATACGATTACACATTCACCACAAGACCGGATTCGATCCTATGAACTTATCGCGAAAGAAATATTTTAAAAGGCGATAGGAAGAAGAGCTAAAATGATGGTAAACGAAACCTCCTATATATTTTACATAAATAATGAACCATCACACATTCTATATACAGGAGGTGGGAATATGGGGAAGAAAATTTCGAAGGCGAAGCATGGAAAAACAGGAGCCGAACTAATAAGTGAAGCTTTTGGCATGACCAAAAACGATAGCGAAGCTTTATTAGCACAGGCATCGGAAGTTCAAACTACAGATATTCCTTTAGGGAAAGAACATGTATATGCAAGGGATAGTACAACAACAACTTTGAACAACCTACATGAAGATAACACATCCGCCATTTTAGATCGAAATGGGCCAAGGTAATTATTGTAAGTAAATGCATAGTGACTTAAGGCAATTCTTCCTTTAAAGTAACTCTAACCTTTAAAATTCCTTAAATTAAGAGCTTTTGCTTTTAATTTGAGGGATTTTTTAATTTTAAAACATTCGTTATATTTTATAAATCCGCATTAAATACTTCAAACTACTAAAAGCAAGATACCCTACGAAATTATTTCGTAAAGTACCTTGCTCGATTTAATATGTTGTATTAAACTACTTTAACTTTTTGTTCCGATTTTGCCAGGACTAGATATCCTATTGCAGCAAATGCTGATAAGAAGGCGACAACTGTATAAGACCAGAACCACCCAAATTGGTCAGCCAGGATTGGCATTAACCAGTTTGAACCCATGTTTCCGAGTAAATATGCTGTAACACCTACAAAGCCAATAGCAGTACCTGCAACATTTAAAGGTACAAAGTCAATTGTTAAAATGTTGACAATTAATTGTGGTCCATAAATCAAAGCGCCTAAAACTCCACAAACGATTAGGAATAATGCGAAATTCGTCACCCCATCGCTAACTAATCTTTCATATATAAAGACGAATAGGACCATGGCAAACAATCCGATTGCTCCAATTTTAGCCATTTTGTTCGGGTATTTAACCGCTAACCATGCAAAGATAAGTGAACCCGGAATCGCAATCCATTCGAGAACGGAAACGGCCAACTGCGCTCTTGTAGCTGACAGGTTTCCAACTTCACTTAAATAAATTGGCATCCAGTCCGCAATACCGAAACGAAGAAAATATAAAGCGATATTGACTGCAGCTACAAGTAAAATCAGCGGGTTGGTAAAAACATATTTCCAGATTAATTGCCAGTAAGTTAGTCCTGTTTTTTCTTCTTCCGTTGCAATGTTTGTGTGAGCAGCGTCACCATACATTGTACTTAAAGAATCCAGACCTTCCGACTCTGGGCTATCCCCGCCGTAACGCCAGCATATATAGGCAAAGAACAACACAAGTAATGCAGGAACCAAGAAAGCCATGAAAACATTTCCGGTTTCAGGAACAACCAGTCCCATACTAGTTAATGCCACTATGATTAAAGGCAGTAAAGCCCCACCGACATTTTGTGAAATATTCCAGCCCGCAATTGCCGCTCCTCGGGATCTATTTGAATAATAATTAGCAAGCATCATTTGAGAAGCAGGGGCTAAGGCACCTTGTACAACTCCGCTCAATACGAGCAGAATACCTAAAACTGCAATAGATGTATTAAAGAAGCCAATAAGGATGGCAATTAAGGCACTTGAGCCTAAACAGATTGAGAAAAGTTTTCTAATACTTACCCGGTCTCCTAATGCTCCCATATAAAATTTGGCTAATCCGTAAGAAATCGTTAAGCAGGAAAGCAATAAAGCAATATCTGTTTTCTCCCAACCATTTGTCACCATGATACTGTTTGACATTAGCTTGAAATTATTTCGCACAAGATAAGCACATACATAACCTAAAAATGCAATTAGGAAAATTATTTTCCGACGAAAAAGATAGTGTGCAAATTTTTCGGTGTTTTGTTCCTGGTATACTGATACCATATTAAACCACTCCAATACTGTAATTTTTAATTTTTCATTTACTTACTAGAAAACTTATTTTGCTTTGGCAATATGTAATAGATTCCTTCCCTTGCATTTTGAAAGCGCTTTAAAAATAGTAGACTCAAATGTTTTTTGTAAACCTATTATCTTATTATTCAAACTTTTTAACTATCAGTAGATATCCTATTCTTTATAAGAAAATTATCTTTAAATTGTCAGAAAATATCCTACAATTCGTCTCTGAAACTAAAAATAACGCTCAATAAGAAAATAAGCTTATGATATAATAGTAAAAATTAATTACTGGAAAAAAGTTAAAACTGTGAATAACTGCTAAAGAAACCGCACCAGAGAGGGATATTATGAGAAAAATATATATGGCTATTCCTATTATAGTACTGATGATATTATTACTAGGCTGCAAATCAAACCCTTCAACCTATCAAATTGTCTTTTCAGAATATGAAGAGACATCAACGATAATAAAAGAAGATAAAAAAGATCCGATACGCTTAGCTATTTCGAGTGTGCTTTCTCCGACAGATACGATTGTTTATTATCGGAAAATAGTAAATTATATTGGTGAAAAACTTAACAGGCCAACCATTTTAATTCAGCGTAGAAGCTATAATGAAGTGAGCAATCTCATGATGAATGGAGGAGCTGATATCGCACTGCTTCCAACAGGTGCTTATATTACATATGGAGCAAACGGAGGATTTGAAGGGATTGCAACTCAGGAAAGGTTTGGCAGCCCGTATTATTATGGTTACATAATTGCAAAGAGTGAAAGTAGTTTCTCATCAATTGATGATCTGGAAGGCAAAGATATTGCATTTTATGACCCTTCGAGTTATTCGGGGTATTTATTTATTGAAGAAGAGTTGGAGGACTTAGGGAAAGATATAGAAAGTTTTTTCGGGAGACATATTTATACATATAGCCATGAAGGTTCCATCAATGCTGTATTAAATAATATTGTTGATGCTGCAGCTGTAAACTCTCTAGTTTTTAAAACGATGAAAAATGAAAATCCGAAACAATTCGAAACGTTAAAAATTATTGGGGAATCAATGCCATTAGGTACCGGACCGGTAGTTATCAGCAGTAATCTAGCTGAGGAAGATAAGGAAATTATAAAAGAAAGCTTTCTTACGATGCACGAACAGGAATCTATGAAACAAGTAATTCAAGGTTTATATATTGACCGCTTTATCCCGTTCGACTCGGAATATTATGAGGTACTTTATGAACTGGATAAATAATTTTAAAATAAACCATAAAATTCTTGCAGCAATCATGGGCTCTTTACTTTTCCTTACCAGCATTTTCATGTGGATCATATGGGATTCACTTACAAATATAATGACGGAGGATCTTGCGAAACGCGGTGCCAATATCGCTAAAAATATTGCAGAAACAAGCTCGGATTATATTCTCTTTGATGACCAGTACTCGGTGGATAATCTGATTAATGAAACAAAAAAGATTGATCAAGAAATTCGCTATATTTTAGTTTTTGACAGCAGTCAAATGCTTTATGCCCACACATTTACGGATTCTAAGACCCTGCCGAAAGGAATCGTAAATGCTCATACACCAAAGGGGATTACCCAGCAAGATTATTCGATTTTAACCTCGGATGAAGGTCATATCCATGATGTCATTGTCCCGATAGAAGAAGGTGGAGTTGGTTATGTCCGGGTGGGGATGTCGGAAGAAAGATCGTTGGAATATATTTATTCCAGAATAATGAAATTAATCATCGCGACAATATTGGTCTCAATTGGCGCTTTGGGTATGGCTTATTTTGCTACCCGTAAGATAACGAAACCAATCAACACCTTAGTTGATGTAGCATTAGGAATATCGGCGGGTAACCTAACCTTAAGAGCAGAAGATACTAAGAATGATGAAATCGGAAAATTGGCACAGGCCTTTAATGAAATGACGGATCATCTCATGAATTCAAATAATGAAGTTGACTATTTACTTAAGGAATTGCAACAAAAGGATTTATTGCGTGATAAATTGATTTCGAAGTTATTATCTGCTCAAGAGGATGAGCGAAAAAGAATTTCTCGTGAACTCCATGATGAGACAAGTCAGGCGCTCACTTCATTGATGGTAACAATGAGAATTATGGCAAATGAGGCGAAAGATATTGAGCAACGTGAGCTACTTTATACAAGCAGAGATATAGCTGCCGGAATATTAAAACAAATAAGGAATCTGGCAGTTGAATTGCGTCCACCGATTCTTGATAAAATGGGGCTGGTTTCAGCAATAAAGAATTATGCGAGAAATTATGAGGAGAAATACAACATCCAAACTGTTTTATCTGTTCCCGCTACTGACGTCACACTAGCAGAAGATGTTACGCTGGCAATATACCGAATTGTTCAAGAAAGTTTAAATAATGTAGTAAAACATACGAAAGCAACTGAAATTATGATCGGCTTGGAAATTAAAGACGAATGGGTTAATTTGACGATAAATGATAATGGTCATGGAGTTCATGAAACCGATTTTGAAAAAGCCAAGCAACAAAATAGAATTGGCATTCATGGAATGAAAGAAAGGGCCGAGCTACAGGGAGGGACATTTCTTATTAAAACAAACTTGATGGGAGGAACAGAAATTTCCGTTTCAGTGCCATTAAAATAGAAAGAAGTGGTTATATTGCAACAAAATCTAAAAAAAGAAATCAGTATTATGTTAGTTGATGATCATGCCATTCTTATATCGGGCTTAAAACTTTTACTTCAAAAGCGTACTTACTACCATGTGGTGGGAGTGGCTGATGATGGATATAAGGCCATTGAACTATATAATGAATTAAAACCTGATATTTTGATTCTTGATATTTCTTTGCCCGGTATGGATGGGCTGCAGGTACTGAAAAATATAAAAGCACAGCATGAACATGCAAAAGTGATTATTTTGACAATGTACGAAGACGAAGAATATGTTTCATTAATTATGAATGCGGGGGCATCAGGTTACGTGCCGAAAGTAGCTGTGGACGAAGAATTATATTCGGCCATTGAGACCGTTATGGACGGCTATATATATTTACGTCCAAAGGAAATGACTTCCATGATGAAAAATAAGCAGAAAGAAGAAAATGTTCACAAGATGTATTCTACATTAAGTCTGCGTGAACGAGAGGTATTACAGTTGATTGTAAAAGGGTATTCATTAACAGAAATTGCAGGAGAACTACTGATCAGTATAAAAACAGTAGACACGCATAAAACAAGGATTTTTAATAAATTAAACATTAGCAAAAAAAGCGAACTCGTTGAATTTATAATTAAACATAATCTGATTGAATTATAGGGGCAAATTATAGGTATCTCTTTTTCGGTACACTTTTGTTTATAAAACGTGAAAAAAACTATATCTAAAGATTATTTGGTCCGAAATTTGTGAATAAGAAAAGGAAGGTTATATGAAAGATTGCCAGTCCCGCAAACATTGCGTTTGCGGGACTATTACATTAAGGATCTCGAGAAATGCTAACTGAGTATTAAAATACCCTATATAAACAAAAACAATATTCCTATAAAAATTCGGTAAAACTAATTCGACAATTACTAAAAGTTTTAAAGTGACCTATTTTATCAAAATAGAATTTTCTCAGAATAATTTTCCGATCTTTGAATATAAACTGATAAATACGGGTATAAAGCATAATGGTTGGTTAAAATTTTTATATCAGTGTTTATTTGTAATGTATTTTAGAGGAGGTTTTATTGTGGCAGAGAACAAAGACAAAAATGTTGGGAAAAAAGAAGATGGGGAACGTGAAATTCTAACTACTCGTCAAGGACACCCTGTAAGAGACAACCAGAATATCCGTACAGTGGGCAACCGAGGACCAGCAACTTTAGAAAATTACCACTTCATTGAAAAAATTTCACATTTCGATCGTGAAGAAGTACCTGAACGTGTAGTGCATGCACGTGGTACAGGTGCTTTCGGTTATTTTGAAACTTACGGCAAGGTTGGAGATGAGCCGGTTGAAAAATATACCCGCGCCAAAGTCTTTTCTGGTGCCGGAAAACAAACGCCTCTTATGGTGCGTTTCTCTACAGTGGCAGGTGCAAAGGATTCGCCTGAGACTGCACGCGACCCACGCGGTTTTGCGGTGAAAATGTATACGGAAGATGGTAACTGGGATCTTGTAGGGAACAATTTAAAGATTTTCTTTATTCGTGATGCGATGAAGTTCCCTGATATGATTCACGCATTTAAAGCAGATCCGGCTTCCAACGTACCGAATCCTCAACGTATGTTTGACTTTGTTTCACGTTCACCGGAAGCGACGCATATGATTACATTCCTATTTTCACCATGGGGTATTCCAGCGACATACCGCCATATGCAAGGATCAGGTGTTAACACATATAAATGGGTTAATGAAGAGGGGAAAGCTGTACTTGTAAAGTATCACTGGGAGCCAAAACAAGGCATCCGTAACTTGACACAAGAAGAGGCAAACTCCATTCAGGCTACGAATGTAGGACATGCTACTCAGGACTTGTATGAAGCAATTGAACGTGGAGAGTATCCAGAGTGGGAGCTGTTCGTCCAAATTATGGAGGACGACTATCATCCGGAACTGGACTTTGATCCGCTTGATGATACAAAACTTTGGCCGGAAGATAAGTTCCCTTGGCTGCCTGTAGGTCGTATGGTGCTTAATCGCAACCCGGAAGACTTCCATGCAGAAATCGAACAGGCTGCATTCGGTACGGGTGTTCTAGTAGACGGTATGGATTTCTCAGATGACAAAATGCTTCAAGGTCGTACGTTCTCTTACTCAGATACACAGCGTTACCGTGTCGGCGCAAACTATTTAAAATTGCCAGTCAACGCACCTAAAGTACAAGTTCGTACTAATCAGCAGCGTGGTCAGATGGATACGCGTGATCCGAAAGAATCCGGTGATAACCCACATATCAATTATGAACCGTCTATGATTGGTGGCTACCGTGATGCAGGGGATAAAGCTTATCCACCACATCAGCCATCTTATAATGCGTCATTAATGAGTGAGCCTATTGACCGCCCGAATAACTATGGTCAAGCAGGTGAAACATACCGCAGCTTTGAAGACTGGGAACGTGATGAGCTCATTAATAACTTATCGGATGCTCTTGCAATCTGTGACCCGCGCATTCAGGAAGCGATGTACAATCACTTTACACAGGCTGACGAAGATTACGGCCGCCGTGTGAAGGAAGCGACTGAAAAGAAAATGAAAGAAATCGAAAAGATGGCTAAGGAAGGTAAATTACCAGGCCGGGAATCAGGCATTTCCAAATATGGTCAAGGCACGATCGCTGCAAATGAAGCTACAAAAGATGCAGTGAAGAAGAGCCATGAGGCAGACCCTTATTAATCATTATAAAGTACAGCCTTAAAGGTTGTTACAATACAAAAGACTTAAGTCCGGTATCCCACCAGGCTTAAGTCTTTTAACTTGCTCTTAATCAGCAGAAGTGAAAAGGAGGAGCATGCTGGTGGAGGTCTCTCATTAGTAGGAAGAAATGTGGAATTAAAGTTGATAAATACCGTACTTAAAAATTGCCTATATAATATAATTTGAAAATGGTAATATTAGGATATTAAAGTTGATAATCAAACTCGTTTAGAAGGAAGTGGATTTTAGTTGGATAGCATAATATTTGATCTAGATGGAACTCTCTGGGATCCGATTGACACAGTACTTAGTGCTTGGAATAGCGTAATAAGAAACAATAAACAAATAATCAATGAATTAACCAGGGAAGATTTTGAAGGTACGATGGGATTACAGATGAACGAAATAAGTAGAAAGCTCTTTCCTGCTTTAAGTTATACGGAACGGCAACAACTAGTAAATGCTTGTTGCGAATTAGAAAAATCTTTCATAGATAAATATGGCGGGGTCCTCTATCCAAATGTAGAGAATGTCCTAAAAGAGCTTTCTCAAAAGTATAAACTATATATTGTTAGTAACTGCCAAGATGGCTACATAGAATCATTTTACAAATATCATAAACTTGAAAAGTATTTTTTGGATTTTGAAAGCCATGGAAGAACTGCCATGTCAAAAGGTGAAAATATTAAATTAGTGATTGATAGAAACAACTTATTAAATCCGGTTTATGTAGGTGACACGGAAGGGGATTTAAATGCAGCCAGATATGCAGAAATTCCATTTATATTTGCTAAATACGGATTTGGGCAAGTAAGTCAATATGATAATAAAATTGAAAGTTTGGATGAACTTTTAAATATTTTCTAGTGAAAGAATTCAAAAAAGATTACATTAAGGATAAGGCTAAATTTGGCAGATGAAATCTTGTTAACCCTTATACTTACAGCAGTGCAATAATTATCAAAAAATTCTTTTTCCCTTCCGTATACTTAGTCTTGAGGTGAGCAGTTATGTATAGTGAAATCGTCCAAAAAATCGTGGATACATTAGAGGAGAACCTATTAACAACGTGGCAGTTGGAGCATTACGCAGAAAAGATCGGTTATTCGAAATTTTATTTGACGCGGCAGTTTAAAAAAGAAACGAGTTTAACGATTGGTGAGTACATTCGTAAAAGACGCCTTGCCATATCTGCTTTTCTATTGCTTCATACGGACTACACAATCCTTGATATTTCGTTTGAATGTCAATTTCAATCACAAGAAGCTTTTACACGTGCTTTTAAAGAGCTATACAGAATGCCACCCGGAAAATATCGCAATATGATGCGTTCTTTATACCAAAAGGAGGAAAATGAAATGGCAACAGTAAATGAAATAAAGGGTTGGATTTTAACAGGGACAAATCCATCGCTTTATGGGATGAAAGCAGATCATGAAATATTCCATACGGGCTCAAAATCTGGTTATCTTAGATCTAATGGTCCTGTTGAAGAAGGTCAATTTGGGACAATGATGCAAACATTTTCAGCTAAAAAATGGGTTGGTAAACGAATGAAAATGTCATGTTTTATTAAAACAAAAAATGTTATAAAGTGCGGTGTCTGGTGTCGAATTGATTCGAAAAATGGTGATTTACTGCAATTTGATAATATGGACAACCGTTCGATTCATGGAACTACAGATTGGAATTATTATTCAATTGTATTAGATGTACTAGAAGAAAGCGCCTCAATACATTTTGGACTTTTACTAACAGGATCTGGAGAAGCGTGGATTGATGGAATTTCCTTTGAGGAAGTGGACAAATCGGTATCGTCTACTAATATAGCAGGCTCTGCTGGTGAATTACCTCTGGAGCCAGTGAATTTAGGTTTTGATGATTTATGATGCTGCTCGATTTACTATTTGATATTGTTTTTAATATTTATACGTCATTAGGCTTCGGATCAAAGGAATATAAAATTGAATCCAAGATGGAAAAAATTAAATGTGACCATCCGCAAGCCTATGAAATCTATGTACAAAACCAAGTACTATTTGAAACAGATGCAGAGCTAAGTAGAAAGATTTTGGACTTAAATGTAAAAAGCAAATTGGCGGTCAACAACACCGTCAAAGAGATTTACGCACGTTTTGCGGTAACAGTTTAGCAATAATTAGAAACGATTTTCAACAATCGGGAGCTTTCCTGGATAAGGAAATGCTCTTTTGTGCGTTTCAGGGCGCAATTTAGCATTAATAATTGGCAGTATGTTCTTATCAGTAGGTATAAACCTGTTTTTAGTAACACATAAAATAATTTGATGGAGGAACACTTGGCTATTTAACGCCTGTGGAATTCAAGCTACAGCTCCTTTAATTTTTGTCCAGTTTAGTGTTCACATACCACATACTTCATACAGCAGAAGATTGCTACTTAGTCATTGATGAACAAGTGAGAAACTGGAAGAACGATCCGCAGATGAACAAATATTTAAGACCGATCACCTTATTCCGACCAGGGAATTTCGAAAATTATTTATACGATGTGCTTACAAGACAGCAGGAAAATATTCTTGATTTTGAACCTGTCGTACTCGATTTGATGAAGGTGAATGCTATTGATTAAAAAAGAGTTTCTGGAGCAGAGTATTTGAGCGACGATGTTTGAGGAAAACTATTTGATTATGGATAGCCAGCTGAACCCTTTATTGCCTGCACAACTCAACTGCAATGTTGAAGCGCGTAGCAATTTTATAATAGTACTTCGATTTAGGTGACAAATCAGCTAGACAATTTCGTCACATAGGGAATGTTTGTTGGTATTTTAATCCGTGCCAATAATTAATTTTTTATAAATAGATAGTGCAGCGGGAATAAGCATTGTATAATAATGGCTTAAAGTGAAGTAGGAGGAGCTAGGTTGGTATTTTTAATTTTCATCATCATTGCACTTTTTATCATTGAACCTCGTTGGTATAATAATATCTATATTTCAGCAATTATTTTGTTAATCAATTTGCTTTATTACACGGAAAAAATATTTTTTAATCAAGATTTCAGCGAGCAGGTTGTTAACATTACAGGTTATGTATTTGTTTTTGCCTTCATCCCGCTTGTTATGGCGACGATGTCCGTTTTAACTTATTTTAATAGTAAAGTTTTACTTGAAAAGGAAGGGCGCAAAAAGTCGAATTTATTTATTGGTTTGATTGGTGTTGCAGTTAATATTGTACTAGTCTACTATATTTATTCGATGTATCCGAATACAGGCAATAAGTATAGCGAAGCCGGATTTTTTTATGTGTTGGGCTTATTTGTTTACTTTACAATGATGTATTCGGCAACGGCCCTTTACGTAGTACTTTATAATTGGCGACCGATTGCTTATAAACCAGATTACATAATTATTCTAGGGTCCGGCTTAATTGGTGACCAAGTACCGCCACTTCTTGCAAGCCGAATTGTAAAGGGTGTCCAGCAATATAAAAAATACGGTGGATATCCTTTAATCATTACATCAGGGGGCCAAGGAAGTGACGAGAAAGTAGCCGAAAGCTATGCAATGAAGCAATATATTCATAAGCATTATCCTGATATTCCAGATGAGGCAGTCGTCATGGATGACCAATCGACAACAACATATGAGAATATGCTTTGCTCGAAAAAAATTATTATGAAACGATTTGGCGCGAAAGCACGGGGAATATTTGTATCGAATAACTATCATATTTTGCGCGCTAGTTACTATGCAAAACGAGCAAAGTTAAGAGCAAATGGAGTAGGCTCAAAAACGGCTTTTTACTATGTGCCCAATGCATTTACACGAGAGTTTATTGGGTTACTCGAAATGTTCAAGTGGCGTCATATTGCACTCGTTGTATTGTTCACTATTTTTTCGGTTTTAGTATTTCGCACAATGTAATTACGCACACACCTTAAAGCAGCAGTAATTACACTCAATGCAATCTATATGGCAGGCGGTATACATGGAGAAGGGGAACATCCTAAAAAAGATGATCGTACATTTGATATATACGAGCCTGATTATAGGTTTAGTGGATACAATATCCGGTTTGAGTTCCCTAGGTGGAGTTGAAGAAAACCATACACTGGTGGAAGAGGTTTTCTCTATGACCGACAACTTTTCAATGCACTGAATTGGAAAGAAGTTGTGTCAACTGACGTGATTACCTATATTTATAAATCATATGGAATAAAGGAAGTAGTATTTTATTAGCTTTTTAGTCATATGATGTCGGTTTAAAACCGATATCATATGAATGAAAAGCCATCCTTTACTGCATGAATTTTGCTAAAGGATCAAATAAATAGCGAAGAAGTGTTATAGGTCCGGGCATGTTTTCGAGATTAAGAAAGGACAGGATAAGTGACAAAACCAGAAGTACGGAAACTGTAATTTTATCAGTCTTCGGCGCTTTCTTTAGCTGCTTCCAATCATATAAGACAATGGACCAAATACAAACTTGAAGGATACATACCGTCAACCAATCTAATTGCATTACTCTTTTACCTCGTTTCTTGGAAGTGCAACGGGCGGCCCAATATAACCCGGCCCTTTTATTTTTGCATTTACATGAATGTTTACCTCGACCTCTGGGAATTTTTCATCCCAATTGTCTTTGACTTTACTCCATTCTTTTGGGTATTTTTGATGAAATCGTCTACCGAAATTGGCCACATCCGCATCAAACTCATGTTGGAGCTTCTTGACTGTCTCTGTTACTCGTTCCTTTAAAGCTATTTCATATTCTTTTTCGACGATTTTCAGGACATCTTTGTTCATAAGATTTAAATGAGTTTCGTTTTGAACAATGTCTCCGTTAATCGTAAAATTAAGATTCATTATCCAGTTACCATCAATTTCGGGGCTTATTTTAACCTTACCTGCAGTTGGTGTCATAGAAATTTCCCCGTCTTCTCCTTCAATCTGAACAGAAATTGTACTTCTCTTTACTTCGTCTTTTAACCACAGCAAGCCGCGCGTTTCCTCTTTATTTAACATTCCTACCATTTTATCTTTTTTAAAAATGGCAGCCCCGTCAATAACAGGAATTGTTTCATTGGGTTTTTTTGATTGTTCTGTTGATTCAAGCTTTTTTATATAGGGCATTGAAACACTTTCACTAGTTCCCATTAAAGCCATATCGACATCTCTTAACGTTGTTTTGATACCGGATTCTTCTTCTGCCGATTTTCTGAGTGCCTCACCAGAGTATCTTTCTAAAGGTGGAACCAATGTCAAAATTTCCATTGCTTCGCCTTTACTTACAAATAGAAAAGCATTTCCGCGAGGGCCTGGATGACGAGCCATGAAGTCTATTTCACTTCGGATACCGTTCAAGGCAAGTTCCTCTCCGAAAATATAGATTTTACATTGCCCCCAGAAGAGTCTTCTCGGGACATTTTCTTGCAGGTTGGAAATCGCATGGGCAAGATTATCACCTGTTCCTTCCCGAACAAAAGTAGAACCTGCACTTGGATCCTCACCGCCTTGACCAGATGTGATTGTACGAGGGATAAATATTTGGACTGACACTCTAGTTTTTCCGTCATCTAAGCGATCTATTGCAGTGGCGGTGATAATTCCCAGGTCCTGCAATTCCACTCTACCCCAACAACCGGAAAGGAGGGGGAGGATAAAGAAAAGCAATAAAAATAGATGGTGTTTCTTCAACCGCTTTCACTTCTTTTTCTGCATGCATAAGCAATCAGCAGTAAAAATAACGGCAGAATAGTCTGAACAACTACAAAATAAAAAGGCATAATAGAGGTCATATAGTCTACCAAAACTACTAAATTCGAAATGTCCCAATAACTGAAGAAAATTATAAACACGCTTAGAGGAAACACAATGAGTCGATAATCTGAAAGCCGAAAAAGCTGTGCAAGCCCCAAGCTTGATACATATAAAAATATGGATATTTTAACAAAGCTCCCCAAAACCCAGGAAGCCATGATAATTACTTCAAAGTTCTCGAAAAATCCTAATACGTTGATGGCACGGACGGCTGAGTATACTGGATAAAATTGATTGGCAGAAGACACTCCCAATAGAGTGAGAACAAAAAAGTTAACGTATAACAGCATTAGCATAACGTAGAAGGATGCCCTCATTCCGGATTTCAAACCTTCTTTTGAGTTCTTAATGAAAGGGAAAATAAAGGCTAAAATAAAAAACTCACTAAACCAAGCTTGATGTATAAAGCTGCCCTTCATGACAGGGAGTAATCCATTTTCTAAAATCGGAAGCATATTAGAGACGTCAATATCCTTAATCAGAAAAAGCAGGGATATCGCTGTGCTTAGATAAAGCGTCGTGCAAATAACAGCCGCCCTTGCAATCACCTCAATTCCACCACGTACGGCCATTGCACTGACTAAAATAATCGTGACGGAAATTAAGACGGTAGGCGTTTCCAGCAGTACGTTTTTAGTGATGAAGTCGGAATACTGTCTGACTATTATCCCTGTATTATGAATATAAAAGGAGATTAGAAAAAAGCCGAATATCTTTCCTGACAGCTTTCCCAAAATCTCCTCACTATATTGAACAGGGGTCATCTTCGGAAATAGTTGATGGAGCTTCCAAGCAATAAACACCGTTAGAAAACCTAAGAAAGAGCCTGCGATTGGTGTCATCCACATATCATGCTGGGCAAATTTAGCGGCTGCGGATGGAATGGATAATATACCGGTCGCGATTATAGTCGGAACTAGTAAAAGTTCCATTTGAAGGGCTGAGATTTTTCCTTTTTCCAACAAAATATTTCACCACCATCTCATCGTTCGTTATCATTATGGACCAGGCTTTAAATTCGTTCCTTGTCTCGTTTCATTAAACTCGCCGGTTAAGTGCGGACGCTTGTTCATTTTCCATAAAGGAGAACGTAAAATTGTATCTCTCAATGGATGTTTTTGCAGTGTGTTGACCGGGCTTAAATATGGAATTCCAAATGATCTTAATGTGGATAAATGGATAATGAGCATAATGAATGCAAGCATCACTCCAACTAATCCTAAAACGCCTGCTAGAAGTATAATAGGGAACCTTAACAGTCTAATGGCCAGACCGACCGAATAACGAGGGACCATAAAAGAGGCGATTCCTGTGATACTGACCACGATAATCATAGGGGCAGAAACAATACCTGCCTGAACCGCTGCCTGTCCAATCACAAGTGCACCGACAATACTAACAGCAGAACCGACCTGTTTAGGAAGACGTATTCCAGCTTCACGTAATGCTTCAAAGGCGATCTCCATGATAATTACTTCTACAAGGGCAGGAAAAGGTACGCTTTCTCTGGCAGATGCGATACTTAGCAGTAAGTCAGTTGGAACCATTTCCTGATGAAACGTCGTAATTGCGACATAAACAGAAGGGAGAAACAAGGCGATTACCAGAAAAAGAAAACGGAGCGTTCTGATAAAAGACCCAATCCAAAACCGTTCGTAATAGTCTTCCTGAGATTGAAAAAGACTGAAGAAACTCACCGGTACAATTAATGCAAAAGGTGTCCCATCAATCATCAAAACGGCTCGGCCTTCCAGTAAGTTAGCACAAACTACATCTGGTCGTTCCGTATACAATACTTGCGGAAAAGGCGAATAGGTACTTTCTTCAATGAATTGTTCGATGTACCCGCTTTCCAGCACCCCATCAATATCAATGCGGTTAAGCCGATTCTCTATTTCTTCAAGTAAGGTTTTATCTGCTAACCCCTCAATATAAGCAATGGCTACCTTTGTCTTCGTATATTTGCCGACAGTGACGTTTCTCATTTTAAGTGCCGGGTCTTTAATGATACGTCGCATTAAAGAGGTATTGGTACCAAGTGATTCGGTGAAACCTTCTCTTGACCCTCGAATAGCAGTTTCGGCTTGGGGTTCCTCAATCGAACGCTTTTCAAATTTTACTAGTCCCAAGGATAAAGCTTCCTCTGATCCATTCAATAGCAGAATGGGGTTTCCGCCGGAGATTGCATCGACACAGGCTACGTACGTAGAAACCATATTTATATTTGCAATTGGCATTCGTTTTTTAATAGAAAGAAGCAAGTTTGTTTCATCAAAATCGTTTACATTCAATAGTGTTTCAAGAATTTGATCTTCAAGCTTTTGAGTATCAGTTAGTCCTTCAATATAAATAATAACAATATCGTTCTTGCCGGCAGTAAAAGAACGAAAAATCACATCAGGGCTTTCCTGATATAAAGAGGAGAAAAAATTTATATTTACTTCAAGTTTCTTTGATAATGGGATGTCCTGGGTTAATTTTTTTTGTGGTACATCATACTCTTTTTCCTTTTTCTTTAATGAACGCGATCTAATACTAATCACCTCAAATTCCGTCAAAAACATTACTATAAATCTAACCTAGATATATCATAAATATACAAACGGGAGACAATGAAGAGAAATCAGAATTATTTAGATGAGAAGATTAAATTAGAGTTAGTAATGATTTTAAAGAATCGGGCGCGGTTGGGTAGTGACCCCTTAAAGTTAGTGTTTATAAATATACGATATAGGGGGTGGCCTTCGATATTTCTATAAAACATGCAGGTTGCGAAAATATTAATGCAATTGATTTCAATGAAAATCGCTAAATGTTATCTACTACTTTTGTGGAAGCAATAACTTCTGGCGGGTCTTCTTGCCAATCCAACGAATCAGCCGACCAGGCAATCACGAGGTACACTCTTGTGTGGGGAGGAAAAGATCAACTGATTACGATGGCAAAGATAGAAACGAGAGTTAATGAGGTAGCCGAGAAAACGGTTACTAAGGGTATGGGGTATAAAAATATAAAACTGTGGAGTATACTGGAATAATAAAGGTTAATGAAGAAGAAAGAGATATTAGCAGACAGGTTTTTAAAGGATTGATATCGATTATAGGAGAATTGATCCTGATACTGGCATGACAAATTTTCAATTAATGAAAAAAGGAAGAGCACTCATTTGGAAAGACGGAACGGTTATAGAGCTTCATCATTTAAAATGGTATTAGGTAGTTTCAGCCACAAAGTAATGAACCAGCTCCGCAAGTATTAACGCTGCTACTTCAACAATTTATGCCATATGTATAAACGATTGTTCAAGTGCAAAGGCACAAATATTGATTTAACAATCCTCGTGCCTTTGTGGTGTATTCCCAAAATTTCATTTGGGAACGTTATTTTGTATTAGTAATTCAGCACAAAACTTTGAATAGCTACATACATTGAAAATGCAAATACACCTATTAGCATCCAACCCGATAATTTTTTATCTCTTTTAAATTCTTGTAGTCCTGCTAAGAGCATTGATAAGCCTAAAAACAAAATCACATATGCTCCTAATTGGAAATCCTGCGTTATTAAACCATAGCTAGCTAGAGCTATGGTAATAATTGAAAATAAAATTTGCAAAAACTTTAACAAGATTATCATCCCTTCAAATTAACACTTTAACATTGAATTATAAATCTCCTTTAAGCATTCCCAAATCGGGATTTGGTAACTTTGTTTCACTTAACGTACAAAATTTCCGATACGTTAGCTTTATCCCAAATATGTATTATCTGCTAAGGAACCAGATTACTAATAAAACAATGGCAATTATTCCCCATATAAGGACTTGCTTATTTTTCACAGTTTACACCTCCATAAATATCTATCTAGGATAGATTTAATATATCATTCACGACCCCTTTATTGTAATAATTGATATATTTTTCAAATTCTTTGAAGTAGAGAACTTCAGAAAGTTCAGCGCATCATGAAAGAGATGGGGTGGCGCTATTCTGTAAAAATGAGCAGTCCTTTTTCATTATATGGCCAAATTGGTAGAGTAAATAAGCATTCGCGTTAATATTTTATATGCTCAGATCATTTAATATATTGATTACTCACCAGCAAATCCTGCAGTAGCTCAGTTGGGATTTCAACCGTGACAACGCCCATAAATCCTGGTGCAATTTCGTAGTCGTTAAAGGACATGACCAGCTTGCCGGCATCTGTAATATAAAAGTTTTGCTCGGGTGTAATACCTTCAAAAACACCCATTGTTTCGTCGAAATACTCTGTTCCGCCAATCCAATACAATTCATCGCCCTTTGTTTTAATCATCCGGTTTCGTAAATCGTCCTCAATATAGGTATTAATAATCTCCAAATAGCGATCATCTTTAAACAGACTTGGCAATGTTATCACCGTCTCTGATTTTTTATCAATCGTCGTGTACTTCATCACGGTAGAAGAAGAAACAACCGTCACTTCTACGTAACGGCCAAATGACAACAGGTCGTCCGTATCTGTTTGAACGATGTAGCCACTGTTGACGGCCATATTGCCAGCTTCCATATTCTCTATTTCTGTTTTGAATTGTTCATACAGTTGCTTGCCTTCCTCTTCATATTGCTTATTTAATGCTTGAATTTCACTCGATGAACCAGAGATTTGAGGGACTTTAATGTCAGCTGTATATTGGTCTTTTTCCAATTCATACTCTGTAAACGTCAGCACTTTTACGACAGAACCGATGATAGGCACGTCAGCTAAATTTTTTGCCAGTGTGGGACTTGTGTTAAGACCCGCAGTAAATAAAAGCGCCGCAGCTGCAGCAGATGCTAAAAAAATGGGCATTTTTCGTTTTTTCTTCGGTGGACGCTGTAAATTTTTCGCCACGACGATCTCTAGCTCTTTTGGAATGGGAATCGCTTTGTATTGATCATTTAGTTGTTTAATTTTTTTATGCATGACGGATTATTTCCTCCTGTTCCAGCTCAATTTTTAATAGCTTTAAAGCTTTATATAATCGCGATTTAGCTGTGCTTACGGGAAGCGTTAAAATGTGAGCAACCTCATCGATTTTTAAATCTTCAAAATAGCGCAGTATAATGACCTCTTGCAGCTGTATAGGCAGTTGCTGCAATGCTTGATGTAAGTCCAGGTTTTCATATGTATCATGCTCGGGCAATTGCTGTAAAACCTCGTCACCAACTAATAACACCCGATTATGCTTACGTAAAAAATCAATTGCCGTACGTACCAAAATTGTATAAAACCAGCTTTTCATCTGTGCAGTATCCGTTAATTTCTCAAGTGCCAGCCATCCTTTTTGTATACTGTCCTGCACGATATCAAGCGTATCCTGTTCATTTTTTGTATAGCTAAAGGCAAGTCGATAAATAGACTGTTGCTGCGATTGAATAAATGTAATAAATGCTGCTTCTAATGGTTCTGTCATTCCTTGATTCTCCTTTTGTGATATCCATACATATAAGACGGATAGAGATGTATAAAAAGTTTAAACTGAAATTTATTTTATGGGATTTCTATAGAACAGGGAGTAAAAATGTAAAAGTTCTTTGGACAAAAGGATTTAGAACATTTATACTGTTTGTTGTTCCTTTATATCTAATTAATAGTAATAATTATAGATTTTATTACAGCTTACTAATTGAAAGGTAAGGACTAAATTGTATTAAAATATTTTTCAATGGTACAAAGAATAAAGAAATTAAATGGAATCGCCCTTATTTCATCAATCGGTGGGATGGGCTATTTCAAGTTTAGGAAAATATTTATTTTTTTAATTTACAAGCAAAATATGTATTTAATAGTAAGGAAGAGTGTTTTGATATGAAACGTTTTAAATTAAAGCTGATAATAGTGTTATCTATAGTATTAGTCATATTCTTTATGGGAATAAGTATGTATACTTCCTATATAAAGATTGGAGATACAGTGGAAGATGCGATTGCTAACCAAAATCTTGAAGCTGCCAAATCCATTGCAAAGGCGATTGATCTGGAAACGTATGAGCGATTTTTAAAAGAACGGAATCGTGATGAAGATTATTGGACAATACGACATTATTTGAATGATGCCCGAGAAAAACTAGGTGTATTATACGTCTATACTATGGAAATAGACAATCCTACAACATCGAAAGCTTTAATTGTAGGTGAACCTAAAAACAAGGATAATCCAAATGATTTTCCAATAGGTGAAGGGTGTACTGTACCGGAAGCCCAAGTGAAATTAGCGTATGAGGAAGGAAAGCAATTTGTAACAGGGATCCTGGAAGATACGAATTATGGTCATCATTATATAACGGTTGGGACGCCTATTATGAATGAAAAAGGGGAAATCATTAGCTACCTTGGCATTGATATTAGTTCGGAAACACTTGACGGGATTAAAAAAACAGTTATTAACAGTAATATTTTTCTATTAGTACTCAGTGGACTTTTTGTTATTATTGTTATTATTTCTTTCTTACTTTTACAAAAGTGGTATCAAAAAGAAGTTGGAAATACGGAGGATACGTATCAAAAGGAAATTAAAACGTTAATTGCTTCTGTCTCATCATTTAGGCACGATTATATTAATCATATCCAGGTTTTACATGGCTTTCTGCATATAGGTGAGGTAGATCAAGCGACAAAGTATGTCGATTCTTTGTCTAAAGACATACAGACAATTGAATCCATTAAATTGAATCTTGATCACCCAGGATTAGCGATATTACTGCAAACAAAAAAATTAACATGTCAAAATCAACAAATTGATATACAGATAACCGTTGATGATAATCCATTTGATAACATAAAAACGATTGATTTAATCAATATATTATCGAACATAATTGATAATGCGATAGAAGCAACAATGGAGTTGCCAGAGGAACTACGTAAAATTACAGTTAGCTGTAAAGCGGACGAGTTATATTATACGTTCTCGATTACGAACGCTGGGCGAAAGCTACCTGACATAAATCAAATTTTTAAACAAGGCTACTCAACGAAAAAGGTAGAGAAAGGAAGAGTTAGAGGACAAGGTTTGTTTATTGTTAAAGAAACAATTAATAAATACAATGGAACGATTACACTTGATACAATAAACGAAAAAGAGACAACAGCGATTGTGAAAATCCCTATTAAGTAAATAGAAAAAGGTTATGGTAAAAATTCAAATAATAAAATGTACCATAGCCTTTTTTAGTGGAAATAAGCTTTTAAAGTAGTGTTTATCGTGATATATAGGAAACGAAAAAAACCTTCAAAGTGTTAGTACATTAACATTTCGAAGGTTTTTTAGTAGGAGGTGTGAAGGTTTTTTATAAAGCTGCTTTAGAGATAAATTTCCTTAGAGTCAAAACTAATGGAGCAATTAAGAAAAGTGAAAAAGTCCAGCCCCAATGCTGTCCTCTATTCAAAAGTAATCAGTTCTGTTAAATCATTAATTTCACCGCAAGGATATAAGTACTTAAATTTGACCTTTGCTTTATTCAGCAAACGGACCATATAATTTAAGAACGTCCTCTTTTTTAAGAACTGCTTGGGAACTAGTTTTTAATGAACTCGAACATTTTCACGATAAAATTATGAGCTTAAAAAATATTTCACGAAATGAAACCTTTATGCTAAAACCTTACTCTAAGTTAGTAGGATGGAATGAAATGGATCAGTACATACAACAAGCGCTTGCTGGCGATGAAAAGGCGATCTGTCACATAACGATGATGTATAAGCCTAGATTACTCGCTAAAGCATATGCATATATGAAAAATAAGCAGGATGCGGAAGATATTGTGCAGGAAACGTTTATAAAAGCGTTCGGTGCACTGCCTCAGCTGAAAGAACCGAAATACTTTGCGACATGGCTATACAAAATATTGATTCGGGAAAGCTTTTTGGCAATGAAAAAGAAGAAGCGCACGGAGCTGTTAGAGCTAGAAATCATGGAACAGCTTCAGTTATTAGACCAGGAAAACAGCGAGGATTACAGCGAGTTACATAACGCAATTGAAAGCTTAAAAAAAGATTACCAAATGGCGATTGTATTGCATTATTTTTATGATTTGGCTGTTTTCGTATAGATTGTGGCTTTCTTGACCATACTTTTAAAAGGTTGATATAATCCTGTCAGGAGGCGGTAGAATATGTGGTTAGACGTATATGAGGATTTTAGTGAATTAACAAAATCAGAGCAATTGGCGTTGTTTAATGCAATGAAACATGACTTGTTTCCAGACGAACCAGATAAAATTACGAGACTACTTAAAAACATTCGTGAAGCCCGATTTGCTTCTGGTTTCGGTTGTGTTCATTGTGGTAGCACATCGGTTAAACGAAATGGTAAATATCGTTCAAGACAACGCTATCTGTGTAATGATTGTGGGAAAACGTTCAATGACATGACGAACACGCCATTTTCAGGCTCTCGATACCCAGAAAAATGGGTTAAATACATTGAACTAATGATAGAAGGATATACTCTACCAAAAATCGCTGAAAAACTTCAAATACACATTTCTACTGCGTTTTATTGGCGACATAAAATCCTAATTGCATTGGGGAGTATTGGTTTTAATCAACTACAAGGTATCGTTGAAAGTGATGAAACCTTTTTTCGGGAGTCTATGAAAGGCTCTGAAATTACTCACAGGAAATCAAAGAAACGTGGGGAAAAAGATGGGAAAAGAGGGATTTCTAATCTCAAAATTGCGGTTGTCGTAGCGCAAGACCGCAACGGTAGCGTGATTGCTCGGAAAGCAGGAACAGGTCGTGTAAAAGCCGAAGAAATCGACACTGTGATTGGTGGATATATTCACCCGTCTGCTTTGTTATGTACTGATACTGCAACGAATTATAAAAAGTTTGCAAAAATCAAAGGTTTGCAACACGAAACTGTCAATGAACGACAAAAACAGCGTGTAAAGAAGGGCATTTATCACATCCAGCACGTCAATAATTTTCATAATCGCTTAAAAGGTTGGATGGAGCGGTTTCAAGGAGTTGCAACGAAATACTTGGATAACTACCTCTATTGGTTCCGTTGGCTTGAATTAGGGAAACATTTAGCACTTGATAAACGCGTTGAACAAATGCTTATTTCAGCATGTCAAAAATCCAATTACACAACCGTTGAATTGTTCCGTAGAGCATAATTAAAGACCTCTATATTAAATATCAGAGGTCTAAATGTAATAATTTAACATTTTGGATTATTTCGAGTTTGTGTTGTATTTAAGTAAATAGTACTTTACCATCATCAATTTCGTTTTTAAAATTCGATTTCCATTTTTCCATCTCTATACTCTACAAATGGGTCTTCGCTGCTTCCAATAACTAATTTTCCATCTACTATAATAGCGTTTTCCTTCATTACAAACGGCTCCCCGTTTATTTCTCCTTCAACTTCTAAATGATGCCAAAACGAATGACCATCCTCGTATTCCACATCTACAATTTTAAAATCAGTGATTTTGTATTTTTCCTTTTTAAGAAATTCCATTTTTTCTAAGTAAATTTCCAAGGCTTCCTCGTTAGATAATTTTGTGCCTTTCATTGGCTGTGTATCGTATATCCTTAATTGTTCAAATGCTTTATCGTTTTCCTCTTTTATGAACGCTTTATAATATTTTTCAATTACCTTTTCGGCTTTAATTTCTGGATAGTTATCTAATAGATAAAACCCAAAAACTCCAGCCAATACAAAAATTACAATAAAACTAAAAAGAAAAATTTTTTTCATAAATTACCCCCATGTCCTTCTAATGTATTAACCATTGTTTTCTTTCTATATATGACGTTACTATATTAAATGAGGTTCTAAAAGAGAATCTATTGCAAAGAGCCACAAACTTTAAGAAAACAGCCTATGATTTTAAAGTGTTGGAAATCGCGGAAATGCTAGGGAAGCCGCACAACACAATTAAAATGCATCTGCACCGCGGCAGAAAAGCGATACGCCTGAAGCTAGAGAAAACGATGCAAAAACCATTACGACAAAAGGATGTAAAACGCATGTTAAAAGAACAGTTATTGGATTTAGCTAAGCAATATGGAAATGTACCTGTATACTATGAGCTGGAACTTGAAAATTATCTAGAGGATGGAATCTCTTCGTTCATGTGGAAAGGGCCAAGCAAGGATGAAGTAGTATTTATGCGTTTAGATGAAAAAGGCCGACTTGATGATTTTGCGAGAAGTGCCACAAAAGAAGGTGCACCAATTACTGAAGAGATGAAGCTTGAAATCGCTCAGCGGCAGCTACGGGTACATTACCCGGAAGCACTTTCGTATTATACATTAATAGAACAAGCTAAAAAGGAAGCGAGTACAAGCTTTAAGTTTGGACAACTTGTTAGCGGTTTTCCATTAGACGGTTTTTATTGTGTTATTGAAGTCACAAATCCAGGTGAGGTTATTCAGTTCACATATACAGGCTATATGGAAAATCCTCCAGAGATGCCAAAGAAGCTTTATCCAACTGAGCGTATTTTAAATAAATTGTACGAAGGTGAATGGTTACTTGGTGCTGCAAGCTTTAATGAAAAATATGATTCCGTTCCAGAGTCAGGTATATGTGCAATTTATGAATCAGAGCGATTAACGCAGGCCTATGATACGGTGACAGGCAAACTGTTTCTTGATGATGACGATGCGTCAACGCCAAGCTATGTGCCGTTTCCTAAAATAGAAGCGATGCCAAAAAAGGCCAAAATTGAAGAAATTATTGGCATTAATGAGGAATGGGAGCAATATGAAGAAGATAGCATGTGCATGGATGAAGCGTATGAAGAGCTTAATTGGCGTCCTAAAGGCTGGAAAGATTCCGAGGGGAAGTCATACGAGCATTACATGAAAAGTAAGTTTGAAAATCGGATAAAAGTTAAAGTGGATAAACGGACGAAGCGTTTAGTTCGTTTCATGTGGTTAACGGAAAATGAAGGTGAGGCGAAGCTTTCTGAAGAGGAATGCTTACAAATTGCCGCGCGCTTTATTCAAACATACTATCCGGAGTACACCCCATATTTATATGTAGAGGTGAAAGAGGAAGGAGATCTGGAGAAAAACCGCGCCTTTTTCCGATTTGTAGTGCATAAAGATGGATTATTCGTTGAAAATGAATTTTTCCATATAAATATTTGTAAAAAAACAGGCGCTATTTTGATGTTCTCAGCAGCGAATATTGCAGTAGAATTTATCGAAAAGTTTGAGCTAAAAGCAATTAAGCCGATAAAAGATTTGCTGCCGCTAAAAGGCTTGAAAGTTCAACTGGAGTGGGATAGGGTGTTCGGAAAAACAGAGCAGGATGAGAACGAAATGCGCCTTATTTACCGCATTCAGATGGCGGATGGTACTTTTATAAAAGGGATTAATGCGGAAAGCGGAGAGATTATTTATAGTTTAATCTAACCAATTAAATGGTTAGATTTGATACAACCCTTATGCAACAATCTGGGCACATTTCTTGATCATAACCAATGTCCATAAAAAATGCACGGAATGTTGATTTAACAACATTCGTGCATTTTTAATGTTTCTCGCTTGTTCGACTTAACGATAGCTACTGTTACCATTTAAATCGGTAGCTGTAAATCCCGGGCAAACTGAGTTGATTTTAATAGGAGAATCTCTTAATTCTTTAGCAAAGAAAACGGTTAAAGCATTTACAGCTGATTTAGAACTATTGTTGACGAGGGAATTCACATTATAGAATTCCGAAGCTGGGTCTGAATTCAAGGTAAAGGAACCTAATCCGTCTGGAAAGATTAACAATTCTTCCGGAAGCAGAATTTTTGAGCAATGGGAACATCGCTTTTGTTACAGAAAATATACCAAAACGTTTGTCTCAAAAGTACTTTTGGGAATGGACAATGCCCTTTATTCACTTAAAGAGTCCCATTGTGTGTAGATTGAATATTTAAATCCCTTATAATTTTTCTAACTAAATATAGACAAAATAAAGTTTTTAACGTTTAATAAAACTTAAAAAAAACAAGCCTTTTGGGATTTCGATAGGTTTTAGAATAGAGGAGAAATCATGGATAAATTAAAAAAATACTTCGGTCAATTGAATATGACTTGGTCGAGAGTATTTCTTTTAGCTGTTATTACAGCGGTATATACCGCACTTATCAATCAGGTGTCATTTTTAAAAGATACCTCATTTCAAGATATCGCTATTTATGTTGACTGGTGGATTCTTTTTGCTGTATTCATTATTGTGAACTGCGAAAAGTGGTGGGAAGCAGCACTTAAATGCTTCGTGTTCTTCCTTGTTAGCCAGCCTCTAATCTATTTAATTGAGGTGCCGTTTTACGCGCAAGGGTGGGAGATATTCCGCTACTATGATTACTGGTTTAAAATCACACTTCTGACCCTGCCAGGTGCTGTGATAGCATTCCAACTTAAAAAGAAAAACTGGCTTAGCGTTCTAGTTTTATCCGTGGCAACAGGTTATCTTGCTTACGCTAGCGTCGATTATTTCAGAGCTGCAATGACAAATTTTCCGAATCATCTCCTCAGTGCTGTATTTGCCCTTGGCTTAGCGATTTTCTTCATATTTGTTTTACTAGATAATAAAAAGCATCGCATTGCGGCTCTTTCGGTCTTAGCTACGGCACTTATTGTTTTTGGTCTATTTACTGGACCAGATAAGACAGAGGAAATATTTCTTGAGGAGGGAAGTTGGACTTACTCGATGGAGGATGAGACCATTGTCATGATAGAGATGACAGATGACAACCATGCCACTTTGACAGCAAAACAGGATGGTACTACTTTCATCCGCTTTGAAAATACTGAAGGTACCGAAATTAACTATTATGTTACTGTAAGCGGTGGTGGTATTTGGATTAATCTACTTGACGAAGACTAACTGTTCTACCTAGCGTAATTTAAATATAAATTGGATTTATGTAAGCTAAATGTAATTTGTTTATATCCTAAGGCGATGTTCAGCAATCAGGCGCGATTCTTCAATAAGATGAACGCGCTTTTCCGTTATATGGGCGCTTTTCTTGAACAAAAAAAGTGCTTTATTTATTTAAAATGGACTAAATTCATCATCTTTTTGACTGAAAAATGTGTAAATGGTAAAGTGGTAATATTTCAAGGAGGTATTAGGAAATTGAAGAAAATATATACAGCAGGATTGGCATTATTTTTATTAACTGCCTGTTCATCAGTACAAGAAAATGCTTCACCAAATGCAGAACAGAATACGAATACAGAACAAAACACGAATGTACAAGACGAAACGCTTGATCTCGCAGATACTTTAACTGGTTCGTATAACGGAATTTATATCGATAAATATAATGAAAATTTCGATAAAGTTGCGGAACAAATTGCCCTTTTCGGAGAGGATTTCGAACAATTTTTAAAGTTGCTGCAAGAAACGACTTTAATTAAAGAGCCATTAGAAGAATATCCTAAATCGGATGAATATTACACAATTATTGTACAAGGAGATAAGGATGTAACGACTATACATATAGAAGAAGAAAATGGAGAACCAATTGTATCATTACCAACGAATGATGTTTTTCCAACAGCTCCACGTAAAGCAACAAACACTGATATTCTCGATTCCATTAAAGCATTAGAAGCCGCAGAAACAGCAGAAGAATAAAGGGACGACGTGTTAGAACTTATAAAAGAAAGCACCTATAAAGTTGAAATGCCCGTAAAAGTTAGACGCACACTAAACTAATTTTTACGGGGCATTTTTGGTAGTTCAATAAAAATTAAGTAAGTTATTCCATTAAAGGGCGCTATTCTGTAAAAAGAATTAGTGCTAATTATTATAATGAAAATAACATATTCTTCAAAAGAATAACCAATGACTACTTTATGAAGTGACCATTGGTTACGTGATTCATTCTTTTATCAAATTAAAGTGATTGAATAATATAGTCATTTACAAATGCTTTAATAAAAAATAACTCATCATCACTTGGTGTTCTATTATTTTCTAACTTGAAGGACTCTAGTGCCTCTTCTAATGAAGAAGAATTAACCGCTTTACTTGCAGCTTTTAAATCTCTCCAAAAAGTCGTCATTTCTTCCAAATCACAAATCGATTCATGTCCAAGAAGGAATGCTTCTGCATGATATTTTTGAACATCTTCAATCATAGGTATTAATAGTGATTGGTTATAGTGGAATAAAGACTTTTTAGTTGTTCCATATACACAATCCCCTAAGAAAAGGACTTTCTCATCAGGAACATAAATGATTGTAGCATCTTCCGAGTGCGTACTATTGATCTTTTCAAGTACACAAATTTTATTTCCTAAATCAAGCGTTAGCGTTTTTTCAAAGATGATATGGGGAGCGTTTAAATGAAAGTGATCTCGATTTGGTATTTCTGCTTGAATTATCTCGATACATTTTTCGCTCATCACTTTAGACTGTGCGTACGTTTCGAGTGAACTATCATCAAATGCGTAATTTTGCCATACTTTCAACAATTCATTTGTTTGGCTGTTCACGATAACTGTTGCATCAAATTCATTCATGCCAAGGAAATGATCCCAATGTGCGTGGGTAATGACCACATATTTAATTGGGGGTACATTTAGTTTTGGTGTAGACATCGTTAAAATTTCAAAGCGATTAGGTCACGCAAACCCTAAAATCACATTAGAGTTTTATGCACACCTATTGCCGAATGCAGATAATGACATTGCAGACATTTTTCACAATGCTATCCAAAGTAACGCTAAATAATTGGAAAAAATCCTGCGGACAAATTGCGGACAAATCCAAAAAATCAGGCGTAAAGTAGAAAGTCTCTCAAAAAGGAAAAGCCCGTAAACGTTGATATAACAACGTTTACGGGCACTTAAAATGATGGTCTCGACAAGTCTCGAACTTGCGACCCCCACCTTGTCGAGGTGGTGCTCTCCCAACTGAGCTACAAGACCGGGATAAGAAACAAAATGTTCTTACCAGTTAGTATAGCATTCACAGAGGGAGAGGTATATAGGGAATTGTTATATTTTTACTTTTATTTTCGGCAAATTCTCCTTAGGTCAACGTCTTTTCTTTTTATCGTCTTTTAATAGATCTTGCTTTTTAATTACTTTTTCTAGAACGACATGGACGTGGTATTTACTTTCTTCGATTTGCACGACATTTACAACTTTTCCTTTACGACCTTTTATTTTTAAATCCTCATCTACATCAGGAATACGTTCTAAACACTGACTTAGAACAGGCGTATTATTTTCCAAATAATGAACAGCAAACAACATGGTTAAACGCTCCTTGTTTCTTCGATTTTAGATTGAGTCAATTTATGAAGATTCCAAGATGGATAGAACCATCAAAAATTGAGATTGATCAACTTGGGAGAAATGATTTCCGCATTTCAATAATAGGATATGGTAACGAATGAATTGAGGTGTAAAAGGAATGACAAAAAAATGGGGTTTAATGGCTGTCATTGGATTTGGTCTGTATGTAGTGGCAATGTATCTGTATTTTTTCCTTGGACAAAATAGTGGAATTCCAGCCGCTCTTCAAGGAACAGCAGCTGACCCAAGCACTTTTCTTACAACACAGGAGCTGCTGCTAAGTGAAGAATTATCAAAGACAAGGAATTTCCTGTTCTTTATTACGACGCCATTGGAATGGCTGCTTTACTTCGTTATTTTAATTACGGGTATATCACGTCTGTTCGAAAAATGGAGTGCTGAACAATTTAAATGGTCCATTTTCAGAACAGCAATGTATCTGTTTTTCCTGTCTTTGCTGATATTCATCCTCCAATTTCCACTGGATTATTACCGTTATACGCTTAGTAAAAGCTATGGAATCAGTACACAAATTTTTTTTTCATGGATGCGGGAAAATATTATCGATTTTTGGCTGGATTTTGGGATGTCGGTCATCATCATAGCGGTTCTTTACTGGCTAATTAGAAAAAGTCCTAAAAAATGGTGGCTTTATGCATGGGCTTTAACAGTACCGTTTTCAATCTTCCTGATGTTTATTCAACCTGTCGTCATCGATCCGATCTACAATGATTTTTCTCCGTTAACAGACAAGGAGTTAGAGACGAAAATTCTAACTTTGGCAGAGGAGGCAGATATCCCATCTGACCATGTGTTTGAAGTGAATATGTCGGAGAAAACAAATGCTTTAAATGCCTATGTGACTGGAATCGGCGATAATTCACGGATTGTGCTGTGGGATACGACGTTAAACCGGTTAACACATGATGAAATCCTGTTTATCATGGCACATGAGATGGGGCATTATTTGTTGAAGGATATTTATATTAATATCGCGGTCTATTTATTGATGACGCTCATTGGACTTTGGCTGATCGCAAAAATCATGCCTAGGATAATTCACCGTTACGGATCGATCCTGAAAATTAAAGAAATGGGCAATTTGAATTCATTGCCGTTATTTTTAATAATCTCATCCTTTTTACTATTCTTCTCTAGCCCATTGTCCAATGCGATTTCACGTTATCAGGAAAACCGTGCTGATGAATTTGCGATAGAGCTTGTGGAAAATCCTGAAGCAGCAATTTCATCGTTTCAACAGCTGACGAAAGCCGGTCTTAGTGAAGTGAATCCGCCGGCGCTTGTGAAATGGTTCCGCTATACTCATCCGCCAATGTTGGAAAGAATCAATAACATTGCAGAAGAAATTGATGAGGATTAAAAAAACATGTATAATTAGTTTCCTATATCTATAAGTGTTTCTATTATTTGGGATTTAGCACCTACTCCTATGGCTGCCAATCACCTAGTATTTCATTGGTAGATTAGGATCGTACTATATACAATACTTTGGATTGAAAGGTGGTAGGAAAGTGGCGAATAAATTAGCATTAGAAAGAAATATATTTCATCTTGAAAACAAGTTGTTGTTACCTGAAATTCGGACATCGAAAGAGGAGCTAACAAGCTTACTTTCTGACGATTTTTTTGAATTTGGAAGCTCAGGGAAAGTGTTGTACAAAGATCAGGAGATTAACGAAGCGACGCTTGGAATCGTACAAATGACAATGAGTGATTTTGAAATACATTCTTTATCTGAAGAGATCGTACTTGCCACGTATCGAATTTATAATGAGCTTAATAATCAGCATTCACTAAGGAGTTCAATTTGGAAATTAGTCGAAGGACACTGGAAGATGCAATTCCATCAAGGAACAAAAATTCCACATTAGTTTTCAAGCGCTATTCTTTTAAAAGAATTAGCGCTTAATTTTTAGCGGGAACTAATTACATAGAGAAGATGGAGATGGAGAAATGAATATTTCCAAAGTAGTACAGAACATAGAAAACATGCTTAAACAAGCTGAAATGATCGGAATCGGCTCAACGAGAAAAGTTTATCGTTTTGAAGACATTGTCATAAAAACTTTTTTACATCCGATCGGGTATGCCCAAAGTAAAAATGAGTTTGAAATGTACAAATTCTTGGAAATGCAGGGTCTGGAAAAACATCTTGCGCCCATTCTTTTTTTGAGTGAGAACTATGTCGTTCAGCCTCTTTTTGAGCAACTCCCATTAAACAATCATTGCTCATACGATATCGATTTGGAGAAAGACCGCAGAATAACGAAAGATTTAAAAACCGCAATCCAGATTATTGATCAAGAACTCGACGGCTTTGATTTTAAAGATAGCGGAAATTACGGATTAGATGAAGAGGGAAATCTTGTTTTAATCGACTATGGGATGACTAAAAATTTGTATGAAGAACAATGGGTACCATTAGCAGAAGCGGGGACATTGCCTCAAATACGATTTGAAAAGTGCCGTGTTTGTAACGTAAAAAAGGAACTTCGGATGTATGGCGAAAATGATGCAGATCATCGATGTACTACTTGCGGGAAAGATTACTAATTTTATTTGGTGTTGCAGGAGGAATTAAAAATGAATAAAGAACAAGAAACTCCAGAAGCAAGAAGAGAACGATTAAGACAGCAAGAATTAAAGAGAAACCCGGCAGCAATGCACGGTGGGGGCCTTCAAGATTTAATCGGGGATTTAGGGTGGAAAAGGACAGGAATCCTTATTTTTATAATCATTATCGCCATTGTAATTTATTTAGCATTTTTCAATTAAAGAAGCATTCGTATATATGTCGTGGAGGTATAAATATGCCAAAAAAATTTAAAGTTGTTTTAATATTTCTTATTTTTGTGCTAGGTATCATACTCGCTCGGTTTATTTATATTAAAGCGAATGAACACATTTATGCAAATAGAGTTACGGACTATCTTGTGAATGAAATGGAATATGATGAAAGTGAAATAGCATCGGTGGAAGGTGTTTATGGATTTAAGTTGCCTAAGTTTTATGTAGTTGTAACCTTTACAAATGAACCTTATATTGAATATGTTTACTTTGCACATGATAGAGTCCTGCAGTTCGAATATCAAATAATTGATAATAAATTCAAAGGAATAACGAAAGAGGATTTACGCAATTATGATCCAAACGGTTCGAATAATTAATCGTAATCGATCAATTATTCTTTTAGGCATATAAAAAAGTATTGAAGAAATGTTTTGGTAATATAACCTTAAATGATTTTTATTAAGGGGGTATTACCATTTCAATTAAATACTCACCTCGTTTGATTTTATTGGCACTTGCGGGATTTGTACTTATCAGCTTGCCTTTTATTAGACTCATCTTTCCTGTTTTCTATGTTCAAACATTTTTATATGATCCATCAGTTATCGTCCTTTTTCCGCATCGTTTGAATTTCGATCTAGTTCTAGCTGCAAGTTTATTATTATTTGTCGGATTTATTATCCCACTTATTAAGCAAAATAAATTCACTTATAGCCTGTTAGCTGTGTTCGTGGCAGGCGGTATTTTTGTTTTTTATTTATCGGTTTTGAGCTATACATATATAGGCAAAGAAAAAATTGTATCGCATAATTTATTTGAGGGAAAATCGTTTGAATGGACTGAAATTAAAGAAGTGGCGCTTGAGTACTACCAAGATGATACCGGTAGATATGAAGAATACAACTTTAAGGCAAATGACGGTAACTCAATTCGAATTCCATTAAACAACCATTTCCTCTATGAAGAGAAAAGGGAAATCTACCAAATAGCTAGAAAAAATAACATATTTTTTATTGAACTGCAAAAAAATTAGCACAGTCAAATCCATTTAATGGTATATTAATAGAGTATATTGGGATGGAGTGATGGTGATGGAAATGATGTATGATAGCGGTGGTATTGGCTTGTTTGCGTTAATCGGATTGTTACCGATGCTATTTAACTTAGTGATTATTATTTTTGTAATTTATTTTATTGTAAAAGCAATTAAATTTATGGATATGAAACAAAAATTGGATCAGGAAAAAAATGAAAAAATCGATCAGTTAATTCAGCTGATGCGTCAAAAAAATAATGATAACTTTTGATTTGAAATAGGCATTACCTTGATAGGGGTAATGCTTTTTTCTATAAAAATTATTGGGATTTTATGCAAGTATCGAGGGAAATAATATTGAAAGGAATTTTAGCTATGAAAAGATTAGTAATTATGACAGTGGGCAAAACTCATTCCGGAAAAACTACATTTGCTTATGCTTTAGAAAATCAATTAAGAAATTCGATTGTGATCGATCAGGACAACCACGCTGAATTTCTAAATACTATTTATAAGAAGCTGCAAAGGGATGAAGGACCCAATATCCTTAAACATGCGCTCTCTAAGTTAATTGTCGATTATGCCAAAGCACATACAGATTATCATTTTATTATTTGCAACTCGAATCGAAGCATTAATGGTCGAGAATATTTACTTCAGGAAGTATACCCACCAACAGCCTTTGTCCGGATATTGGTTCACTTTAATCTATCAGATGAGGTACTCCATTCCAGAATCAAACATAGTGCAAGAAGTACAGCTATATTTAGAGGTCCAATTACAAATTTTGAAGAATTGCTTATTAAGCAAAATCTAGAATCTCTAAAAGAAGAAATAGTAGATCCTTCAGAAAACGAGGCCGACTATTTGTTTGTAATTAACGAAGAAAAGGATATCGATTTAGTGATACAAAGTATAATACATATCGCCCAAACGAGCTTGTAGAGCCAAGCTCGTTGGATTAAGAAGAGATTTAATCCCGATTCGAACTCACCAATTCCAGTTTCCCGTCTATTTTCAGTAATACTCCATCCGTTAATAAAACCTCTAACGGGAAAACTTCAGCCTTCTTATTTGAGAAGAACCATGTGCGGCCTTCATTAACAAACAAAAGATAGGATGCATCTTCCCTTGCGCCCATAAATGTTAACCCTTCTGCCGAGATTTCTTTATGGTCCCGTTCAAAAATTGAAACCTCGTGAAACACTGATGCTGATTTTAATTTATCCTTCACCACAATACTCATCTCCGACACTTTTTGAAGCGATGAAGCGTTAAACGGTGTTGTATTTTGCTTTGCATCCGAAAGACGGCAAATAAATTCGACTATATTTCCTGCAGGATCCTCAAAATAGATGGATTTCGCGTCAATACCTTCAAAGTAAACTTCATCTTCACCTTGTTCTTTTGATAATGTAACTTTTCCTTTTGTCCATGCTTTTGCTTCTTCAAACTGATTTGAAGGGATATCAAAAGCAAAATGGTAGAATGGTTTTTTATTCAATGGGGCCTTGGTGAAAGTAACTGCAGTACCACCCACAAGTATTGTAAAGCGATCCGACTCTTCTGAATGTAGAGGGAATTCCAGTTTGGCTATATAAAATTGTTTTGTGGCTTCAAAGTTAGAAGCGTACATCGTTACATGTTCAATATTCATAAAATTTTCCTTCTCTCAATCTGTAATAAGTTTAAGTTACCATGTATTCATCAAATAAGAATCGTTAAATGGTCTGAATTTTCGTTCATTTTCAGTGAATTAATTTTTTATCTTTCACTCTAATTTTGATGAGTTAGTACATATAAAGTTTATTTTTTCATTATTAATCTGGCTAAATAAAGATAATAATGTAAAATAATATAAGATAAAAAAGGTTTTCTAATATAAAGAAACCCAACTTAAAAAGAAAGGGAGCTAATCAATGAAAAAAAGAATTCTGGCAGCATTTGGCGCAATTATATTCGCATGTAGCTTACCTTTAACGGAAGCATCAGCTGCAAGCACGAAGCAATTTTCAGATGTACCGGCTTCAAAGTATTTTGCCGAAGCAGTATATGATTTGGCCGAGCGCAATATTTTGGGTGGCTACCCGGATGGTACATTTAAACCGGGTAACTCTATAACACGGGGACAAGCAGCGGCAATTATTGCGAAAATGGTTAAATTGGATACAGCTAATGTGAAAGACCCTAAATTTAAAGATGTGTCGACAGCAAACGGTTATTATAAGGCTATTGCCGCTTTAGCTGAACAAGGAATTATTAATGGCTATGGAGATGGGCGTTACGGTCCGAATGATCCGATTAAGCGTGGACAGATGGCTTCGATTCTTGTCAAAGCGTTTGATTTACCTCGCTATGATTACAATAGTAATGAAATACTATTCAAAGACGTTAACTACACTTCGCATGGTTTAAATATTTTTATTATTTACAAGCTGGGCATCACGACTGGTACGACACCAAATACATTCAGCCCCAATGCTTTTATTACAAGAGGCCAGGCAGCCAAAATGTTGAAAGCAACGGAAGAGGCAAAACCAAAGATGGTTACGCTGGAGGCAAGCGAGCTTGGATTTGACCAGATTAGTAGAATAGAAGCGGATGCAATCGATTCACATTTCTATGAAGGATTATTAGTAAAAGGGAAATATTTGCCGACAGGTTATTCTGGTGATCTGATTCAGCTTATTCCTTTAAAAGAGGGGACAAGTACACTTGTTATTTCAGGAGTTAAAGATGGTAGTGAACTATATAAAAAATATTATGTCCATATGAAAAAGGAAAATGGGAAATTGGAGCTAGCGCTGGAACAAACCGAAGATTCATTGCCTACCGTTGCGACTTTATGGTTTTACGAAAATTCAATGAATGAGCCTTTAAATGATACTGTTCAGAACATTTCGCTTGAAACAATGGAAGGTGAGAACCTTTCAGATAACGTAGCGTTTGAACAATGCGGTACGAATGGGGGCTGTATTGTCATTGATAATCCGGGTCAATATATTGCGACAGTGCGATTTACCGGGGGAAAATTCGTGCGCTATGGAATTGAAGCGAAACCAAACAAATCCAGCATTTATTATGATATTCGGACGTTAAAAGAACAACGGGAAACGGTATTTAAATTCAAAGAGAATTTTGATATCGGAAAACATATAATTCAAACAAAAGATGCGGAACAAATCGCCATTGTAACAAGAGATCCCGGGACGAATGTGTTCCGTGCTAAAGCGACTGGTGAAAACGGTTATATTTCTGTTGATTTCGAAAAGACCGTCACCGAACGAGAATGTTTTAGCGAAAATGAATGTGTAAACAATGTTTGGTTAGGTGTCACTGTAAATGTTGGCCACATCGGTTCCATTGTAAATGTTACGATTAACCGAAACTTAATGCCAAATTATTAAGTTTTTAAGCAGGTGGGCGTATTTTATATGCCTGCTTTTTTTTCGTACAATAAGCATTTTATGTAAACTAAAAAGTTAATCGATAGTCTATTATATGGCGCTCCATTTTGTTTGGGCCTATGCTAAAATGAAATTGCCAAGTTTTGTTATCCCGAAAATATCATTAGGGAAAAATCGTTAACCAGTTTTTATCTGAAATCATTCAAAATGAAGGGAAGTAAGATGAAAATGAATATGTTAAAAGAAAAAATGATAGCAGTGATGAATGAAATTGACTTTTCAGGCAATGTAGTAGTGAAATGCAGAAATGATCTGTTGTACCACTCTAGTAACGGTTTTGCGAATCGTACCCATCGTATTTTAAATAACGACTTAACACGATTCGGGATCGCCTCCGGGTGCAAAATCTTTACAGCCGTAGCGATTTGCCTGCTTGTAGAAAAGGGGCAGCTTTCATTTGAATCAAAGTTATCCGATATTTTGGATATTCCATTTCCCCTTTTTGATGAGGAAATCACTATTCATCATTTGTTAACCCATACAGCGGGGATCCCAGATTACTTTGACGAAGAAGTTATGGATGATTTTGCAGAATTATGGGTGAATCAGCCAATGTATTTAATGCGAAATGGCCGTGATTTTTTACCTTTATTCCAGCATGAAGCGATGAAGTTAAAAGTGGGCGAGCACTTCCACTACAATAATGCAGGCTATATACTGCTCGGTCTTGTCGTTGAACAATTGAGCGGTCATGGCTTTGACGAGTATGTAACGGAAAATATTTTCAAGTGTGCGGGAATGGAGCAATCAGGATACTTTGAACTGGATGCACTGCCTTCAAATACGGCACTTGGCTATATTGATGAAGAAAACGGCAAATGGAAATCCAATATTTATTCTGTACCAGTTAAAGGCGGTGCGGACGGCGGTGCTTTTGTTACGGTGGAGGACATGCATCGTTTCTGGCAAGCTTTAATGAAGTATGAACTTTTAAGTGAAGCAATGACAAAGCAATTATTAACGCCTTATATTCATACCGATAATCATTTTGATCGCTTTTACGGTTATGGGGTATGGATTGACACGAAAGAAGACAATATTTTTAAGTACCATGTAATGGGCTATGATCCTGGCGTTAGTTTTCATTCTGCCTATTATCCGGAAAGCGGTATGGTTAGTGTGGTTTGTTCGAACAAAAGTGAAGGCGCTTTTGACGTCTTTAAGGAAATTGAAAAGAGATAGAATGGGAGCCAACTAGCTGAGGCTAGTTGGTTTTTATATATTGTTAGGGGCATGGTTTTCTAATATCTGGCGCGGTTCTTCTAATAAATTGTGAAAAGTTCTAATAAAATGTCGAAATTCTAATATAATCGATCGATGTTCTAATAACTCATTAAAATGTTCAAATATCCTTCATAGATGTTCTAATATCACTCTCACATGTTCTAATAACCGCATCATTTGTTCTAATAAAAACTAGCTGTTATCCAATTAGCCTCGATATTGCGGGGAATATCTCTCAAAAGCGTACGATACACCTAGATTTTCTAATAACCTTTCAATTTGTTCTAATATCCAGTCTAACTGTTCTAATAATAGCCGCTAATGTTCTAATAAAAGTCACAACCCTTCAGCACACCCCACTATTTCCCGGACAAATCATCAGTTACAACCGATTTTCCGAATTCTGCGGAAGTTTTCGCCAAAACTCTCCCCACCCCATAAAAAAAGTGCCCGCACACCCGTATGCGGACACTTCTTATATCAACCCTCGACCGCGTCAACCTCAACTACCTTCTCACGATCCGCCTTCAACGCTATGTAAACCATCATTACCAAAATAAGCGATGAACCGAGCCACTGGAAACTTCCGAACGGTTCCTTCAGCCATAAAACTGTTGCCAATACGGCAGTCAGCGGTTCAATATTACCGAGCAGGCTCGTTTCTTTAGCGGTAAGAGTTTGAAGACTTTCAATGTAAAACCAGAAGGCCAGCATGGTGCCGAAAATAATGACGACAACCAAATAAAAGACCGTTGCGCCTGTCCATACCGAAATATCCACATTCCATGGCGGCTGTACAAAACTCATCGTCAATCCGGCTAGGAACATCGCCCAACCGACAACGACAAGTGAATCGAAGCGCTTTAATAGTGGAATGACGTAAAGCGTATAGAACGCTAGCGTCACACCAGATAATAATCCCCAAATAATTGAAGGGAGAGGGACGGCAAATGCAGAAAGGGAGCCGTTCGTTAATAAAAAGAAGCTTCCGCCAAGAGCTAGCACAATTGTTACCGCATCTTTTTTCGTAAACCTGGATATGCCACGTACCGTCACCCAAATTATAATCATAACCGGTGCCATGTACTGTAATAATGTTGCAACTGCTGCATTACCTTCTTTAATCGAAGCCATATATGTGTACTGAACCCCGAGCATTCCAATAATCGCGAAAACGAGCAAGCGGAAAGCAGCCCATTTTTCCCGCCAAATCTGCAAAATTTGTCCCCGATCTTTAAATATTGCCTGGGCAATTAATAGCAGAATACCGGCAATGACAAGGCGTGTGGACACAAGCCAGTTCACTTCAATACCAAGAGAAAACAGTTGTTGTGCCATTGTTCCGCCGATACCCCAGAAGAAACTGCCGCTCACTACTAATAAAAAGCCAATCATTCGTTTGTTTTTCATTTTAAATCCTCACATTATGTATAATTACTTCATTGTATCGAATTATTATTCAAAATGCTATATCGCTATTTGCACCACCCCATTTAATAAGTGAAGGCCACTACTATTTTAATATAACAAAAAGACCGCAATGTCCCTTTTTCGTCAAATAAAAGGACATATAGATAGTAAAAGGAGGTGAATTACAATGTTAACAATTAGTGCAGGTCATTACGGAAAGGGGACAGGCGCCTCAGGTTATATGAATGAAGGAGAGGAGACTGCCTTGCTTGTGCAGGAACTCGGTAAAAAATTGCAGCAAAAAGGCGTGAAGGTCAATGTAATTATTGATAAGCAATCTAAAAACCAGCAGCAAAATTTAACGTATTTAGTGAAGCAGCATAATGCATCACAACGAGAGCTTGATGTAAGCATTCATTTTAATTCCGCGCCTACACAGCAAAAAGATGGAATCGGGACAGAAGTGCTTTATGTGAATCCGGCTATTTCAACATTTGCGCAAAAGATGAGCACCGAAATTGCGAAAGCAGGAAAGTTTAAAAACCGCGGAGCAAAACAGCGTAAGGATCTGGCTTTTTTAAATGGTACAACGAAAAAAGCCATTCTCATAGAAGTATGTTTTGTTAATTCTGAGCAAGATGTAAAGTTATACAGGGCAAATAAAGACCAAATAATTGAAGCAATTGCCGAGACCTTAAAAAGCTATTTTCCGAATACGACACCACCAACACCGGCACCACCAGTAAAACCGGCGCCGACACCAGCACTGGATTCGCAAGCAATTACGAGTAAAGCATTACAGCAAAAAGTGGAAGCCATTTTTAATGATAAAGTAGCTGTACGTGCACAACTTAAACAAGGTGCTCAGATGGGCGTATTTCAGCCATTATGGTTGGAAAAATTTGATGCTGGCACACTAATGCTATACGATTATATTGCACTCACAACATTGCAATACCAAAAAAATAACTCGAATATGTAACCTTTTATCCCTTAATTCGACTAATGTAGTGAAATTACCGAAAGGATGGAACTATATGAAAAAAATTGCACCTTTAGCATTATCTGTACTGTTACTTGGAACTGCTACTGCTTATGCTGATCAGCCAACAACTGAAGGGATTGAGGAAGTGGAAAAAGCAGGAACATTTGTCCAGCACAGAGGGAATATCACTGCAGTCGAAGAGAGGGAAAATGCCAAATTATTTACGGCAGAACAAGATGGCAATCTGTTCAATTTCTATGTAGATAATAAAACACTCGTTTTTGATGAACATGGCAATGAAGTTGAACTGAAAATGGGTGATACGATTTCACTTTCCATTTATGCGGATCAGCCGATGATCTTAATTTATCCGCCGCAATATGCACCACCTGTAGTGATTGTGGAAAAAGATGATACGGCCAACTCTGTAAAAGTGGCACAATTCGATGAGAACTTCTTAAGTGATGATGGAAATTTAAAGCTGAATTTAAATGAAGAATCGGTCATCGTCAATACAAAGGGTGAAAAAGTGTCCGCAAAAGAATTAAAAAACTATAGTGCGATTGTATTTTACGGACCAACAACGAAAAGTATTCCAGCACAGACAGCACCGGAAAAAATTGTCGTGTTCCCAAAACTTGATGAAGCAGTAGAAAACCCTGAAATGGCATCAGAGATTCAGGAAATAATTGGTGAGGATTACAAAGAAGTCGATGGCAAAATCATGGTGCCGTTACGTATTGTCGCAGAAGAACTTGGCTTTAAAGTCACTTCGACAGGAAACGGTGCGGTTATTTCAAAAAATGCACTGTCCTACACAATTACACGTGGCGAAAAAACATATGGCCATAATCGGGCACTTAAACATTTTGACGTTGCACCAGCATTACTGGAAGAAAACAAAACATATGTAGAGTATGAATTTATTGAACAGTTGCTGAACTAAATTAAATAGCTTACCAGGCTAAAATTCATATACTCCATGAATTTTAGCTTTTTTCATACAAAAGAGGCCGGAACATAACCCAAAAAAGCTATTTTTCCCTGAGAGAAAAATATCATTTTTTTGCTGAGCGTTAAAATTGATTTCCATTCCGGGACGCTTTCCGCGGGCGTGGCCTGAGCCTGTAGTCTCAGGCGTCACGCTATTCCCGCAGGAGTCGCCCTCCATTCCAATCAATTTTGCAAAATATCCGTTTCTTAATAAAAGATTTCCTGTTATTTATCGGTTATTCTACTTATGTCCCAGTTTCATCTTTTAATGAATAGAACGAGGCTGTTTTTTTATTAAAATTACAAATAAGCTTGCCATGACACAGCAGACACCGGCCATGAAAAATGCCCAAGTATACGTATTGAAATAAGAATATAACATACCCCCACCATAAGCCGCCGTTGCAGCACCTACTTGGTGGGAAGCGAAAATCCAGCCGTAAATAATGGCACTTTTATGTACTCCGAATATTTGTCTTGAAAGATTGATCGTAGGGGGTACAGTTGCCACCCAATCCAATCCGTAAAATACAGTGAAAACAAGGATCCAAGTTAGATTGCCTTCCATTAACGCAAAAGGCAGCAAAACTAGTGATACGCCTCTAAATAAATAATACCAGAACAAAAGCCAGCGATTATCAATACGATCGGACAGCCAGCCCGAAAGCATAGTCCCTACCATATTGAAAACGCCCATAAACGACAGCAAGGAAGCTGCGGTGACGATAGGGATGCCGAAGCTGATACAGTAGGAAATAAAATGAGTCCCGACGAGCCCGTTCGTTGAAAAACCGCAAAAAAAGAAACTTCCGGCTAGTAACCAGAATTCTTTAGAACGTACAGCTTCCGCCAACCCTTTAAATGCCACAACAATAGGATTACCATTTGATTGACCATCCGCAACGTCGATATCCTCTGTCTGACCATACGGAAGGATGCCGATTTCCTTTGGTGTGTTTTTCATAAATAAAAAAATGATGAAAAACATGACTGCGCTGATCGTTATAATGAAACCAACTGCCCAACGCCACGAGTAATTTTCAATAATTGTCGCTAGCAAGGGGAGGAGAATCAACTGACCCATTGCGGTACTCGCTGTCAGAATCCCTGTTGCCAGACCTCTTTTTTCTTTAAACCAGTGATTCGCTACATATGGACTAAGTACCGTTAAAAACAGACTGGAACCAAGTCCGATAATAACACCCCAAATAATGATCAGTTGCCATGATTGATTCATCAGGAAAATTAATAAAAGACCGATCAGGAGTGTTCCCATTGAAGCAAGCATCATTTTCTTTAATCCGAATTTTTGGAGTAATGCGGCCATGAAAGGTCCAGCAAATCCGTAAATAAACAAGCTGATTCCAAAAGCCAAAGAAATCACTTGGCGATTCCAGCCAAACGCTTTTTCAAAAGGAGTTAAAAAAACCCCGGAAGATGCCATTGCAATCCCGGCGGCAATAATGGAGCAGAATGATATAGCAAGAATAATCCAGCTATAGTGAATTTTTTTCAACTGAACACCGCCTTTTTATACTATATTGTAATTTTAAAGACAAACAGATTATATGTAAAACAGTATTTTCGGATTATTTAGAAATTTATTTTTATGTAAAAATCTATTCTCAAATTTATTTAATATAATTCCAGGAACGATAGCATATGTTAGGTAACAACACTAGCAAGGAAGTGGTTCCAATTATTGATAAAGCACTCATTATGATTATTGCTTTAAGAATTATTTCGGGAAGTATTGAGTTAACGGCTGCTGCATTAATGTTTAAATTCAATGATTTAGAAAAGGCCTTTTATATTAATACATTACTTGCACTAGTCGGTCCGGTCATTTTAATCGTTACAACGGGACTAGCATTGCTCGGCCTGGCGGAAAAAATCTCGCTTGCTCGAATCATATGTCTTTTCTGCGGGATTTCATTGATTCTTTTCAGTTTGAAAGCCAGTTAAAGACAATGTAAAAAGGACCTTTCAGCTATTGCTGTCGGGTCCTTTTTTCTATGATATTTCTTTTGGTTCAATATCCTCGATTTTGATGAATTTCCACACCAGGAATAAAAGAATTATTCCTAATATACCAGCAGTAATATAACTAATATTGAGGTGGTCTTTCATGACAAGCGACATGATAGGCGGGCCTGCAGCAACGCCGATAAATCTGGCTGAACTGTAGAATGAAGAGACAGTACCGCGCAATTCTTTTCTAATATTATCAGTAATGATAGTATCAAGAGCCGGTAATAATGCACCAATTGCAATTCCGACGATGCTTGTAACGATCAGCAGTAGAAATAGCTTTTTACTTGTATAACCGACAAAAATAATGCTGGCGGACATTGCAATTAAAGAAATAACGATAATTTTCTTGATTCGTTTCAAATCTCCTTTAATTTTCCGGCCAGAAATATAAGAAGAAATACAGAGAAGTAAAAGTGGGATGGCCAGCACAAAACCTTTCTTGATCCCTTTAATGTCATGAACTTTTTCCAAATTTTCAGATAAGAAAAATAACATGCTGAATAATATGAGCATAACAAGGGCGCCATTAAGAAATACCGTATACAGCCATCTTCCTTCGTCTTTAAAAACTTCTTTCGTATTGTGTAAAAACCCCTTAAATTTTAACGGTTCATCCTTTTCTTTAGGCACTTTAACAAAGAAAAAAATAAGTACAATCGAAATTAAACTGAGTGCAGAAATAGAAAAGAAGGGAAGGAACCATAGTATTGCAGCAAATATCGAGCCTAAAATCGGACTCAATACTTTACCGAATGTATTGGAAGTTTCGATAATCCCTAAAGTCGAGCTGATTTTTTCATCATCATCTTGATACAGGTCACCTACAAGCGGTAAAACGATGGGCATCGCTCCTGCGGCACCTATACCTTGGATAATCCTGCCGATAATAATCATTGTGAACGGGTCATCTATTTTCCATGAAGCGAACCCAGCGATTAAACCGCCGATTAAAGCTAAAATCAGACTCGGTAATATGACGACTTTCCTGCCAAAGCGATCAGATAAATAGCCAGCTACCGGAATAAGAAAAATAGCTGCCACTGAATAGCTTGTAATGATCATGCTAGACTGGAAAGAGGTGATTCCGACCTTGTCTTCTAGTATTGGAAGTACTGGAATAAGCATTGAATTTCCTAAAGTCATAATGAGCGGAATAGAAGTAAGACTTACAATGCACCATATACTTACACCCTTATTTTTATCCATTACCACACCTCGATGAATTTTGCTTTTGTTTAGGTATGGTTTCCTTTCACGAACATTTTATACGCAAGGTTTGGTTGTATAAATTTTTTATTTAAAATAATAATTCAAAAGCATGCTTTCCAAAATAAAGTCCAAAACCAATCATAAAAATGGACGAAAAAACGGTTACAGTTTTCAAGAGTCTAATGGATAATAATTTGCGTGCGACACTCGATAAGGAAGCATAAAGAAAATCCACAAATATTATGCCAAGTAGTATGGCACCACTAATTAGTATAATGTCAAATCCTGTAGCGATTCCTGCTGTTTTCGCAAGGATCGAGCCATAGATTCCTAGCCAGAAAAGGATTGTAATGGGATTCAGCAAAGACATTAACAACCCAGCTAATAACGAATGTCTTAATCGTACGATTCTACCGGTTTTAGAGTTCATTTCTATTTTATGTAATGTCAGTAAACTTTCAATCCCAGTATACAAAAGGACGAAACAGCCAAAAGACCATAAGAAGGTTTGCAATATGATTGAATCGATAAATTTTCCGACGCCAAAATACACGACAAGCATATAAGCAATGTCAGTAGCCAAGGCACCCAGACTAAAAAACCATGCATGAAAAAATCCGTTTTTCAATCCAGTATTTATTAAAACGTTCTTAACAGGACCGAATGTAGCAGCCATCGTTATGCCTAAAAAAATATAGGTAAAGATCGAATTCATAAACTGTCCTCCATTAATTAGATATTTGTGCATTTTATTCGACGGTAAGGTTTTTTAGGACTAGTAATAGGCTAAGGAGATTATTTATTTTGAAGAATACTATCCACTTCGGTTAAAGGTGGGGAATACCCAGTTTTTATAATCAATACATAGATTATTTTTTGGATTTATTGTTATAATTTTAACGTAATGATCATTATCAAAAATTATAGTTAAAGGGAGGCAGTTATTATGCAAATAGATAAAAATATGCAGGAAATGTTTTCGAACTTCATTTTACAACGAGTAAAAGAGGATAAGATGGAGGAAGCAAAAGCTTTACTAGCTGAGAATTTTAAAAAGCAGGATGAAGGTACATTTACAAAAGAGGACGTTGAACAGTTTGTTCCAAAAATGCTGGAATATTTAAAACCGGAAAAAATTGAAGAAATTCGAACAATCGCTAAAAATTTCTCAATCAATTTCTAGTAAATCCTATTAGTTCACAAAATTTTTATAAATTTAAAAGGAATCCGTTTGTTCGAAATATTACGAACAGGATTCTCTTTTTTTGTCCTTTAAAGAACCCCGACAATTCCCTCTATGTCAACAATGTTAAACAGAACATTTACCCCTTACTTCAGCGAGCTAAACCAAAATTATTATACAATGTAATCTTTTTGTAATTAGACTGTAACAAGATTTTGACATTAAATATGGATTTACCTCTATTTTTTTCCGGTTTTGTACTATACAATGAGGTGGACAGCTTATGAAAGGATAGGGAACAATGAATCAAAAACTGATTACATTGGTTGTTGCAATCTTCCTCGTTTGTACACTAGCTGTTACACCGACATCAGCTAAGGTAGTATTTGCAGATGTTGCGACAACCGATGCCACTTACGACGAGATCCAGTATTTAATTAGCCTTGGAGCAATTAAAGGATATCAAGAAAATGGCAAAACGTACTACAAACCCAACATGAGTGTGACACGTGCACAAGCTGCGAAAATGGCAGTCATTGCTGCAGGTAAAAGTCCACTAAAAGTAAGTAAATCCTCGTACACAGATGTTAAAGTCGGGACAGAACAATCGACATACATCGAACGTGCACGTCAACTCGGATTATTTACTAAAACATCAGGGAATTTTTCTCCTAATGCCACTTTGTCTCGTGAAGAAATGAGTCACGTATTATCGGTTGCATTTAATTTAAATGCAAGTGACTATAAGGATTTGCCGGTGTACTTCCCAGATGTATCGAATTCGAATACATATGCTCCGTATATTAAAGCAATCTACTATAATGGGATTACAAAAGGTAGTGACGGCAAATACATGCCAAAAAGCTCGGTTACACGAGCACAGTTTGCGTCATTTATCGCAAGAGCAAAAAGCGATAAATTCCGACTAGCCTTACCCGAACACCTTGATTCAGTTGATACGACACAAGTAATTGGTCTTGTATCAGTAACAACAGATGGCTTAAATGTTCGTACAGAGCCGAATACATCAAGTTCAGTGATTGGCCGAGTAAATACGGGCGGTAAGTTATCGGTGTATGCTGTGGAAGGTAATTGGTTGAAGGTTTCTTATCAAGGCTACTACGGCTATATCAGTAAATCTTATGCCAAGTTCCTTGCACCAGACGGCAATGCCATTGGACCATCAATTAAAGCTGTCAAAACAAATACAATTATAAATCTGTATTACAAACCGACATCGTCATCTAAAAAAATTAAACAAATTTCTGCCGGTTCAACATTGTCAGTCTATAAAGAAATTGACGGCTATTATTTAACAACAGCAGGGGGAGTTCCTGGCTATATTGTAAAAAATAGCACGACGGATGTAGGGGGTTCCAATGTGAATCCGCCACCATCAGAAACAGGTTCCGACAATAATGATCCTGTCGTTACATCCGGCACAACGGGTAAAGTAACGGTTGCGAGTTTAAATATGCGCAAACAAGCTTCAGGATCATCAGCCACTATTAAACAGTTATCTAAAGGAACTGTTGTTGCGGTACATTCCATTGATGGCTATTGGGCAAAAGTAACTGCGGGCAAAGATACAGGCTACGTGCACAAATCGTACATTAAACTAGTGAACGAAAAGGGCAGTCCTATTAAAGACCGCATTATTATTTTAGACCCTGGGCACGGTGGTAAAGATCCAGGTGCTGTAAATGCTAGCCATACGGAAAAAGCGATTGTTTTAAAAGTTGGCAATCTTGTCAAACAAAAACTTGAAGCAAATGGCGCAAAAGTTTACTCAACGCGTACAGGGGATACATTCCCGACATTACAAGAGCGTGTGAACTTCACAAATAGCAAATTTGGTGAAATCTTTGTTAGTATCCACGTAAATGCTGCGACATCATCAAGTGCACAAGGTACTGAAACGTACTACAGCATTACAACGGGTGATCAGTATGAAGAGGATAAAAAGCTGGCAACATACATCAATACTGAAATTGTTAACAACGCGAAAATGAAAAACCGTGGTGTTAAAGAAGCTCAGTATTATGTGACACGCAATATGATCATTCCTTCTGTCTTAGTAGAACTTGGGTTCATCTCAAATGCAGAAGACCGTAATAAATTAATCGATGATAAGTATGTAGAAATCTATGCACAATCTATTTATAACGGGATTGTGGATTACTACAGAAAATAAAATATAATAAAATATGCTGTTCAATGGCTTAGTTCTTGTAAAAGGACTAAGCCATTTTTATTTAGTATTAATAGAAAAATATGGTAAAATTTATGGGGATTTAACTTTTGCATTTGGGGTTGAATTGAAGCAATCAAGTTTAACCGAAAAATGCTGAAATAGTGAATAAAAATAGTAAATAGTGAGGTGATTTAATTGACTTTTAAAATGATAAAAAAGGAATTCAAGTTGGTTTGCTTAAAGGGCAGTGGAGAGTATGAAAACTTTGGAAGTGAAGTACCATTGCTTGCAAAACAGTTATTAAGTCGTTCGAGTGACTTCGATTTCCCATCAGGAAGTGAAATTGCATTGTATGAGCCTAAAAAAAGTGCCGATCATATGAAGGGGAATTTCTATGTAGGACTTATCGTTAACGAGAAATTGAACAAAATCCCAACAGGAATGGATTATTTAGAGATAAATAATCATTATATTACGACTAGAGGCAACATAATGGAACTGGATAAACTTCATGGAGATTTGCTTAATTGGGGAACAGCGCAAGGTTATAAAAGAGATCTTGATTCTTATATTATCGAAACTTATCACCCTGTCAGCGAAGGGGAAGAAGTAGAAATCTATTTACCAATTATTTCGTAGAACTTAAAGGGAGAAGAAAATGAGCGGAAAATTAGTGAGGGTCGGAACATCTTACATTCCGGTAACAGATGTAGATCAATCTGCTGAATGGTATGTGAAAAACTTGGAAGCGGCTTTAAGTTACAAAGACACGGATAAAGCTATATTGAACTTTGCAAATCAAAGTTTCTTTCTAGTGAAATCGAATGAAAATGAAAGTGCCAATTTTAAAGATAAGCATGGAAACGAACGTTTTTCATTAACATTTGAAGTGGATGGATTACACGCTTTAGCACAATTGCATAAAGAATTTCAGCAAAGCGGTGTAGAAGTTGATGAGATTGAAGATCGCGGGCATGTCGGAAGGAATTTTGTTTTTTATGATTTAGATAAAAATAAATTCGATGTGTGGAGCGAACTGAGCCCTGCTTTTAAAGAAAAATTTAAATAACTTCTTTACGGACTTAGTATGGGTGAATTCCTTACTAAGTTTTTTATGTAATAGTGAATCTTTTCTTGTTCTGTTCCGTACATAAACATAGTGGCGAATGAAATTGTTTAGTACTTTTATAAACATTACTTATTACATATTTTTTTACTTATTTTATAATTGGAATAATTGCTATATAATGGAATTTGCTAGTTCTTACAAACAGGAGGTACGCTCATGGTGTTACAACTGAAAGATGTGACGAAACGCTACCGTGATTTCGTTGCAGTAAACCGATTGAACTTTACAATTGAAAAAGGTGAGATTTTCGGTTTGATCGGGCAAAATGGTGCAGGTAAAACGACCACATTCCGAATGATTCTGGATTTACAGGATACAACAGAAGGTACCATTACATGGGATGGCCAGCCGATTAAATCGGTAAGCCGTGATTTTTTAGGTTATTTACCTGAAGAGCGCGGTATTTTTCCGCAAATGAAAGTGGAAGAGCAGCTCTACTTTTTCGGCGAGCTGCATGGAATGGATAAAAACGAATTGAAAAAAGATATCGATTTTTGGATTGAACGCTTTGACCTGGAAGAAAAACGACATGTGAAAGCAGAAACTTTATCAAAAGGGAATAAGCAAAAGGTTCAATTGATCGCCAGCTTTATTCACAAACCGGCATTTTTAATTCTTGATGAACCGTTTAGTGGACTGGACCCGGTGAATATGGAGCTGCTGAAAAATGCAATCCTCTATTTGCGCGACCAAGGAATGACGATTTTATTCTCGAGTCACCAAATGGATAATGTTGAAGAGCTTTGTGATCACCTATGCTTATTAAAACGTGGTGAATCCCTGTTTTCAGGCTCGCTGCTTGACTTGAAAAAACAGTACGGGAAAACGAAACTGACAGTACGGACTGATAAATCTTTCGAAGAATTAAGTAGATACCCAGGTGTGAATCATGTCAAAATGGAACGCGATTCCCAGGCGGTACTGACACTTGAGGATGAAAAGTATGCACCGGAAATTTTCGACTTGCTGTCAAACGGCAATTACATCGAAAAATTCAGCTTAGATTATTTATCGCTGCATGAAATTTTCAAAGAGAAAGTAGGTGCCGGCCTTGTCTAAATTTAAAGTGCTCATTAAAAAATTATATAAACAGAAAATCACATCGAAATCCTTTATTTTAACAACATTGCTTTACTTAGTAGTGCTAAGCGGTTTTATGTTCTGGTCTGAAATCAAAGACCTTATTTTCTCGGGGGATGCCGATACGATTGCTGTTGTAAATGAAACTGATTTTGATATCGCGCAAGTGCTGCAGAATACAGATGATGTGGAATATGTATATGTTGAATCGGGGGATATCGCGGATAAATTGAAGGACGGAGACTATTATGCGGCCTTTACCTTATCAGACGCAGATGGCAAATTAGCGGCGAAAATCGAATCCTATGATCCTCTTCCGCTAAATGACCAGCAAGATTTCCAAAGTGCGCTAAGTCAAGCAGGTCAGCTGTATGCGATGAGCCAAATGGAATTATCACCAGAGCAGCAACAGCTACTATTATCGTCAGAACCGGTCATTACGTTAAATTCATTGAATGAAGCTGCGGATGACGGTAAATCTGCTGAAGAAAAAATGGCGGGTGTCTGGGTTTCATATGCGATTGGAATTATCATCTATATTTTTGTGGCATCGTATTTATCGATGATTACAACTGATGTTGCTTCAGAAAAAGGGTCTCGTGCTCTGGAAATGCTGTTAGTCAGCGTGAAACCTGAAGTGCATTTCCGTTCAAAAATAGTCGGTGTATTTTTAGTCGCACTTACACAATTCGTTATTCTATTCGGAGTTCTTTTATTATTGCTTCGCTTCACGGATGGTGGAAACAAATGGTCAGTTGTAACGGATCTGCTTAATTCACTATCGATTAGCTACTTCTTGTATATCGTCGGTTTCTTATTCTTAACAATTTTCATGTATTTAATTATCGGCGCATTATTCGGTTCGCTTGTATCTAAAGTTGAAGAGGCAGGGCAAGTAATGATGCCGGCAATGATGCTGACACTCGTTGGATTCTACGTAATGCTGACAGGTATGGGTAACCCGGATACAATGCTGATTAAAGTGTTCTCGTATATTCCGTTTACATCAGGTATGGTGATGCCGATGCGTTTAGGTGCAACGGATATGAGTGCCATTGAACCAATCATTAGCTTTGTTCTATTGATTTCAACGGTGTTAACGCTATACTTCATGAGTCTGTCATTCTACAAACGAAGTGTACTGACATATTCATCAGGCGGTATTATTGAAAAAATGAAAACGGTATTTAAAGTAACAACGTAAGTTTTAAATCATGCTCCCCCTTATGTGGACAGAAAATCTGTTCATCCTAATGGGGAGTTTTTTTATGTTCAACCAACTTTAAAAAGTAATACGCGTAAGCATCAACTTAACCTGCGAGTAGCTATTCGGTGGCATTCGTAGTAAACTAATAGTGTACGGAGAGATTTGTATCTAAAACAAGTCTCTCTTTTTTATGAACGAAAAACAGTAGTAAGGATGAAAGCATGAGAAAAAAAACAGAACTACAAGTAGATAGTAAAGCGATTAAGGATTTGACGAACGGCAATCCATTAATTCTAAAAGATACAGTTATTATGCCGGAAGTATCGATTGAAGAAGGTACTCTTCTTCACTTAGTTGATAAAAGCGGGGGCTATATTGCAACTGGCTATTACGGTATTCAAAACAAAGGAATCGGCTGGGTGCTGACTCGTAAAGAAAAAGAGCTGATTGATGTGAAGTTCTTTACGAAAAAAATCCGTGAAGCTGCTGAAAAACGCGCAGACTTTTTTGCTTCGGATGATACGAGTGCTTTCCGTGTATTTAATGGCGAAGGTGACGGCATTGGTGGTTTGACAATTGATTTCTTTAACGGCTTTTACATGGTGAGCTGGTACAGTGAAGGGATTTATTCATTCCGTAATGATATTTATGAAGCATTGAACGCGGCGGTGAATACACGCGGGATTTATGAAAAACTGCGCTTTAATACAAATGGTCAATATATTGATCAGGATGATTATGTTTCAGGTGAAAAAGGCGAATTTCCATTGATTGTACAGGAAAACGGCATGAATTTTGCGGTTGATTTGAATGATGGGGCAATGACAGGAATTTTCCTGGATCAACGGAATGTACGTAAAGCATTACGTGACCGTTATTCAACAGATAAGACTGTACTGAATACATTCTCATACACTGGGGCGTTTTCTGTTGCTGCTGCATTAGGCGGAGCATCGGGAACAACTAGTGTCGATTTGGCAAAACGCAGCTTGCCTAAAACAATCGAGCAATTCAGTGTGAATGGAATTGACTATGAATCACAAGATATTAAAGTGATGAACGTATTTGACTATTTCAGCTATGCAGCAAGAAAAGGTCTGAAATTTGATGTCGTTGTACTGGATCCGCCAAGTTTTGCCCGTACGAAAAAAATGACATTCAGTACGTCTAAAGATTATCCGAAATTGCTTAAAGATGCGTTAACGATCACTAACAATGGTGGCGTGATTATTGCATCGACAAACAATGCAAGCTTTAATATGAAAAAGTTCAAAACATTCATCGACAAAGCGTTTAAAGATTATGGTGCACGCTATAAAATTTTGGAAGAGCACCAGCTACCGGAAGATTTCACGGTGCCGCATAACTTCCCGGAATTCAATTATTTAAAAGTAGTCATCATTCAAGTGATGAACTAATCGGAGTGATATGATATGAAATACAATAAAACAACGATGCTGAAATTAATCAACGAACATCGCGAACTGCATGATGAATTAAAGAAACTGAAATCGGAAATGGGACTGGAAAAAAACTTCGCCGTTAAAGCGCTGTATCATTCAGCTGTAGCTGAAGATGGTCCATATATGAAAGATTATCAGGACTTGGAGCGTTTACGCTAATACTGACACCGCAACGATTGAACCCAATTGTTGCGGTGTATTTTTTTGAGGATAACCATTAAATTATTAGTACATAAGCATGATACAATACAGCTATAATATGTAAAATTGAGGGGAAAAAAATTGAGTATTCGAGAACAAAGAAAACAACAGCGTAGGGAACAAATTATACAGGCAGCAAAGTCTTTGATGTTGGACAGCGGAATTCAGCAAGTTCAGCTGCAGGATGTTGCCAATGAAGTAGGGATTGGTATTGCGACATTTTATCGTTATTTTGCGAATAAAGAATTGCTCGTTTTAGCCATCAATAATGAAATAACGAGAGATATGACAAAAACAATCAAGCACATAGCAAATGAACCAATTACCGCTTATGAGCAAATTGAACGGATATTAACTTACTATATTGAGTTAATCGATGATCCGGAGCATCAATTTGTGAAGTTTTTTAAAGCGTTCGAAGCATATAAACCGATATCAGAAGAGACGTACGAATACAAGGAATTTCTAGATATTAGAAGGGAAATGGCCAATGCCTTGTATTCTATTGCGGTAAAAGGAATGGAAGACAAATCAATACGAGCAGGTATTGATATTCCGGAGTATGTATTTACAGTTGTACAAAATATAAGTTATTTTTCGGTAGAATCCTATTTGACCGAGCATGACCCCGATCTACCTGTAAAATTAGATCCTAAAAAACAGTTAAAGCTAATTCGGGAAATGTTTTTACAATTCATAGCTACTAAAAATTGACGGACCGATTAAACACTGCTATTGTTAAATTAAGATAGTGATAGTTGACTATCATATTTTAGGAGGATGATTCTGATGTCTCGATTAACAGGTAAAGTGGCCATTATTACTGGTGCTGCTCAAGGTATGGGTGCTGCCCATGCAAAAGCATTTGTAGAACAAGGTGCAAAAGTAGTTTTAACAGATTTAAATGAAGAAAAAGGGAAAGCATTTGCTGCAGAGTTAGGGGAGAATGCGATCTTCATAAAACAAAACGTTACTTCAGAGGAAGATTGGACAACTGTTATCACAAAAGCTGAAGAAGCATTTGGTCCTGTGAACGTTTTAGTAAACAACGCTGGGATTTCAATGGCTAAAAACATGCTGGAAATGTCTTTAGATGAATACATGAAAATCGTCAATATTAACCAAGTTTCTGTATTTTTAGGTATGAAAGCAGTAGCAGCTTCAATGATGAAAGCTGGTGGCGGTTCAATCGTCAACATTTCTTCCATCAATGGCCTAGTTGGTGGTGCTGTAGGATATACAGATACGAAATTTGCTGTTCGAGGTATGACGAAAGCAGCGGCATTAAACTTGGCGCCAATGGGTATTCGTGTCAACTCAGTACACCCGGGTGTTATTGCAACTCCAATGATTATGCAGGAAGATGCAAAAGCTGCAATCGAAGAATTTGCAAAGCATATCCCACTTAAACGAGTATCACAACCGGAAGAAGTATCTCAATTAGTAGTCTTCCTAGCATCGGACGAGTCTAGCTACTCAACAGGTGCGGAGTTTGTCGTTGATGGCGGAATTACAGCACAATAATAGTTAAAAATAGCACTCCAACCGCAGAGAAGTAACGGTTGGAGTGCTGTTTTAATTTATTTTTTCGTTTTCTTAACTAACCATCTCTTATAGCTATATATCGTTATTGCTGCGAGCACAAGTACAATCAGGGTGATGACAATGACGAGTGTCCAAAATGAGCCTTCATCATCCTCATCAGAATTTGTCTCATCTTTTAAAGTATCCACGAGTGAATCTACATCGTTGGCAATTTTTTCGGTAGTGTCAGCTGCATTATCCTCTTCTTTCTTAGTCTCCGCAGGTGCATTTACTGCAAATGAAAATGAACCAGATAACGGATGCCCATCCTCGCTAATACTATCCCATTCGACTGTATAAGTGTCATTTGGAAGCGGATCAAGCATAATTCCGGATAGGACCCCATCATTTATAGAAATTGAATGAATATCCATTTCTTTCCCGTCGCTTGCTATTACTTTAAATATACTGCCTTCTTCAATCTTCCCTTCAAACGTCAAATCAATTGTTTTTATATTTTCGTTTACAGACTCACCTTCTGCAGGATTAGTTGATACCAAGTGTGTATGTGCGAATGCTCCCGGTACAAATAATAAAAATGTAGCAACAAACGATAACAATAATTGTTTCCTCAATAAAAAAACTTCCTTTCGATATTCATTTAGCAGTTCCCATTCCTGCAGAAAAAATAAAAATCTGCTGTAAATGGGATATTGGTTTTAGTATGGACAAAAAAATACAGAAATATTGTAAGCGAAAATATAAATGAAAGAACCGTAAAAATCATTAGTAAAAATGTCAGCAAAAAAATAATTCGGAATCCGAAAAAAATATTTGTAAAATATATCGGGAAATTTAAATATTTGGTAAAATGGTGGAACTTGAGTAAAAAAAGAGGGTGAAAGAATGAAGGTATTTCTAAAATTAGGTTGGTTTTTTAAAGAGCGAAAATACCAGTACATAGTCGGACTTCTAATGCTTGTATTAGTAGCGATCCTGCAGCTCGTCCCGCCGAAAATTATCGGCTTCACTATTGATGAAATCGGTGCAAGGACATTAACGAAAGCAGGCCTGTTCAAATGGCTCGCCATCATTATCGGTGTAGCAATTGCCATGTACATACTGCGTTACTACTGGCGTCAAATGATTTTCGGATCGTCCAACTTATTGGCGCGAACATTACGGGAAAAGCTCCATCGCCATTTTACACAGATGTCCCCATCGTTTTATCAAAAGAATCGGGTCGGTGATTTGATGGCACATGCAACAAATGATATAAGTGCAGTGCAGCAAACAGCTGGCGGCGGGGTGTTAACATTGTTTGACTCGCTTACAACAGGGGGCTTTGTCATTTTGGCCATGGCGATTACAATCGACTGGCGTCTGACATTAATTGCGCTCATTCCGATGCCGCTAGTCGCTTTATCGACGAGCTATTACGGCAAGCTTCTGCATGAGCGTTTCCGTCATGCCCAAGCGGCGTTTTCCGATTTAAACGATAAAACACAGGAAAGTATCAGCGGCATGAAAGTATTGAAAACCTTTGGTCAGCAACAGCAGGATGTAGCGGATTTTACGAAGCTTTCCGATGAAGTGGTGGAAAAAAATATGCGCGTTGCGAAAGTCGATTCACTATTTGATCCGACGATCAGCTTTGTAGTCGGATTGAGTTTTATGCTAAGTCTTGGATTTGGGACAAAATTTATTTTGGAAGAGGCAATGACTGTCGGGGATTTGGTAACCTTCACAACGTATTTAAGCATTCTGATCTGGCCAATGCTGGCAATTGGCATGCTGTTCAATATCGTTGAACGAGGCAGTGTTTCCTATGACCGGATCGAACGCATCTTAAATACTCCGATTGAAATCGATGACAAGGTTGGCGCAATCGAAGAAAATCCAACGGGTGACCTTCAATTCAATGTCACTTCATTTACATTCCCAGGAGATGCGGCGCCGACATTGAAAGATGTGCATTTTGAACTGAAACGCGGTGAAACTCTTGGAATCGTCGGTAAAACAGGTGCAGGGAAGACATCGATTTTAAAGCTGCTGTTACGTGAATTTGAAGGATACAAAGGAACAATTCAATTTGGGGATCACAATATAAATGATTATAAGAAAAGTTCTTTGCGACAGGCGATTGGTTATGTACCGCAAGATCATTTTTTATTCTCGGCAACACTTTATTCCAATATTGCCTTTGCCAACCCACTTGCAAGCATGCAGGAAGTTCGCGCAGCGGCAGCACTTGCAAATATTGATGAAGATATTATGAGCTTTACAGATGGCTATGACACAATCGTCGGAGAACGCGGCGTATCGCTTTCAGGTGGCCAGAAACAACGGATTTCCATTGCTAGGGCATTACTGATGAAACCTGAACTGCTTATTTTGGATGATTCTTTATCTGCGGTAGATGCACGTACGGAAGAAGCCATATTACATGCACTGAAAGAAGAACGTAAAAATGCGACAACAATTATTACATCACACCGTCTAAGTGCGATCCAGCAGGCACATATCATTATTGTTGTAGATGAAGGGACGATTATTGAAAAAGGTACACATGAACAGTTAATGGCACTGGAAGGCAGCTATTATGAAATGTACCAGTTGCAGCAACTTGAGCAGTTAGTGGAACAGGGGGGTGACCACGATGGCGAATGAGACGATTTCAAGTAAAGAACAGCGCCTCGTATTAAAGCGCCTCTTTACGTATTTAAAGCCACATAAAAAAATATTGGCTATTGCGCTGTTTCTTCTTGTTTTAACAGTACTCGGGGATATTATTGGACCGTATTTGATCAAAGTGTATATCGATGACCATTTGATGATCGGCAATTTTGATATGACCCCAATCGTGACACTCGGAGTCGGGTATTTTATTATTCAGTTGCTGAATGTTGTAATTACCTATTATCAAAATATTAAATTCCAGGAGCTTGCCCTAAAAGTCATTCAACAGCTGCGAATTGATGTGTTTTCAAAGATCCATCGACTGGGAATGCGTTATTTTGACCAGGTTCCGGCCGGCTCAATCGTATCCAGGGCAACAAATGATACGGAAGCGATTAAAGATATGTTCGTTTCGGTACTCATCAGCTTCGTGCAGGCGGCATTTTTAATAGTCGGTGTATATTTTGCGATGTTTTTCCTGAATGCAAAACTTGCCTTCTACATGCTGCTATTGCTGCCGGTCATTATGTATATTATTTGGCTTTACCGCAAAATGAGTTCGGTTGTGTATATGCGCATGCGGGAGAAACTAAGTGAACTTAATGCGAAACTTTCTGAAACATTATCAGGAATGAGCATCGTGCAGGCTTTCCGTCAAGAACCAAGGTTCAATGACGAATTTGACCGTGTCAATGAAGAGCACTTCCAGTCGATGATGGCCAACACGAAAATGAACAGTCTTCTGCTTCGTCCGATTATTGACTTAGTGTACTTTACAGCGATTGTTATTTTACTGTTTTATTTCGGTTGGACATCATTTGAAACAGCTGTGGAAGTCGGGGTTGTTTATGCGTTCATTACATATATGAACCGTTTCTTTGACCCGATCAACCAAGTAATGGAACGTCTTGCACTGTTCCAGCAGGCAATTGTAGCGGCTTCCCGTGTATTTGAGCTGATTGATAATGAAGAGCTCGAGCCAGCACAGCAAAACAAGCCTGTACACGTTTCAAAAGGGCTTATCGAGTTTAAAAATGTGTCGTTCAGCTATGATGGCAAGCAAGATGTACTGAAAAATATATCATTCACGGTCAATCCCGGGGAAACGGTTGCGTTAGTCGGGCATACCGGCAGCGGAAAAAGTTCCATTATTAATCTTTTGATGCGCTTTTATGAGTATCATCGCGGTGAAATATTAATTGACGGCCAATCGATCAAAGATTACGAACAGCAGGAACTACGTGAAAAGATGGGGCTTGTGCTGCAAGATCCGTTCCTGTTTTACGGAACGATTGATTCGAATATTCGTTTATACAATGAAAGTCTTACATTGCAGAAAGTAAAGGAAGCAGCGGAGTTTGTTCAGGCAAATGATTTTATTGAATCGCTTCCGGATGGATATGAAAGCCGTGTAACAGAGCGCGGTTCAACATTTTCAAGCGGACAGCGCCAATTGGTGGCATTTGCGCGGACAATTGCGACAAACCCGAAAATCCTTGTTCTCGATGAAGCAACGGCAGCGATTGATACCGAAACTGAAGTGGGCATTCAGCAGTCATTGGAAAAAATGCGTAAAGGCCGTACTACCATCGCAATCGCCCACAGACTTTCAACAATACAGGATGCCGAGCAAATATTAGTTTTGCATAAAGGTGAGATTGTCGAACGTGGAACACATCAACAGCTTATCGCACAAAAAGGGTTATATCACAAAATGTACTTACTGCAAAATGGTATAGTGGAATAATTTTAAGTGTGCTAGTAAGCTACAATTATTTACTTCTCAAATATGGACAACTATAATGAGAGTATCAAAAATTAGAAGGTGCACCAATGTCAGAACTAAAGAAGGGCGTCTTTTTAGCAATCGGCGCCTATTTAATGTGGGGGATCATTCCCCTGTACTGGAAGCAGCTGCAGCATGTCGGCAGTGTAGAAATATTAGTGGGTCGTGTCATTTGGTCCTTTGTATTCACCGTTTTGTTTGTGTTGCTGATCCGTCAGTACAAACAGATGATCGCAGATATCAAAATGCTATGGAAGAATAAGAAACAGTTTTTTTTACTGTTCGTAGCATCGGTATTTGTTTCGCTCAACTGGGGAATTTTCATTTGGGCAGTAAACAATGGACATTTACTGCAGACGAGTTTAGGTTACTATATTAATCCGCTTATATCCGTGTTGTTCGGTCTGATCTTTTTTAAAGAAAAAATTTCACGCGCAACTACAGTAGCAGTCATCATTGCGGCAATAGGGGTCGGATATCAGGCAGTATTAGGTGGGACGATTCCTTGGGTTTCACTTGCGCTTGCACTGACATTTGCTTTTTACGGTGTCATTAAAAAGCAGATTCCGCTCGATGCGACACGTGGTCTTGCAATCGAAACATTGTTCGTTTTACCGATTGCTGTCGCGATCTACATTTATTTAATGAGTACGTCGGAAATTGCCTTTATGCATGTAGACTGGAAAACGAATCTATTGTTGATGGGCGGAGGGATCGTGACTGCCTTGCCACTAGTCCTATTTGCAAAAAGTGCGCAAAAAATACCGCTTTATCTATTAGGTTTTATTCAATTCCTGGCACCTACGATCAGTCTAATGCTCGGCATTTTCTTATACAAAGAGCCTTTCACACTGACAGAATTTATCACGTTTATATGTATATGGCTTGCGGTATTCATCTTTTCGGCATCCAAAGTGCTCGAAGCGAGAAAACTTCATGCTGCGTACAATAAAGAGAATGAAGTTAAAGTATAATTAACAGATAAAAAAACGACCTTTCGCACATGCAAAAAGTCGTTTTTTTATTTTCATAACGGGAGCCTATCAAGTTTCATCCAATACGGAAGTAATAATATATCCCCCGGCATTATTACCGGAAACTTTGATGTTCTTTGATTCAAGTGTGTTAACGGATGTCTTGTTGTTGGTATACTGCACGAAATAAGTTGTATCATCTAAAGTCATTTTATAAAATTGCTTTTCTTTGAGATAAGCAATATATTCCTCAAATACGAAGTCATGCTGCTTCATCATCACGCTGTGGGGCAGTCCTATGTATCGGAAATGCCAAGGTTCATACTCTATCCCGGTAATGTCGACTTTATGTTTAGGATAACGAAGAATGTAGCCGAACTCAGCTGCGTGTTCTTCCATCCAGTTTCCTTCTTCCACATTTTCCATTTTGCCGACAGTAGAACCGATATCAATCGATAAGCCCGTCTGGTGTTCACTATAGCCGGCAGGCAGGGCATAATCGGCACCGTATTGTTCATAAAGCTGTTCCTGAAGTTTTCCGCTGCGATAAGCACTATTGATTATAAAATGTTCGATTCCATCGTTTGCAGCAGCATCGAATAATTGCTTGAGGGGTGGAATAGCCTGTTCTTCTAGAAAATACTCTGAATTGACGATCACATTATCCGCTATATCAGCTGGAATAGAGGCTAAATTGTTTGGTTCATTCTGCAATGCGATCTCCCGGTTAACAAGGACAAGATCTCCGTTTGAGACGGAGTACGATGCTAGTGAAAGCTGCTGAGGTAAGTCGGGAGCACCAACTTGTTCAGTCGCAAAAAAATGAAAGCCTATAACGGCAAAAATAAGTATAAAAATAATCTTTTTCATTAAATAACGCTCCTTCAATCTAAGCATAGCAAATATAACGGAATTTTGAAGGTTAAAATTGTGGAGATATTCCGAAGAACATAAAAAATAAGTAGTGCTGCTGATATTTGAATGGAATTATAAAAATAGAATCCATTTCAAACAATACAGGTAAAAGGGGCTTCTAATTGAATCACTTTAACTAATGAGGAATTATTGTTTTCTATCATTTATAGGCCTAGTTTTGCTTTTGGAATAATAAAAATCTACTTTTTCAATACTTGTAATATTAAAAATAATGAAGGGAAATTTTTATTATAAAATACATAAAAATACGCCATATACATAAAAATAAAATTTTTTTAAATAATAAAATTACAGAATATTCTTGAATTAAGTTTTTCCTTCTTTTATTTCCGTTTTCTAATTGTAACAAACGAATCTTTGTGCTATCGTTGCTTATTGAATGGTATGTGAAAGTTTTTACAATCGGGTATGAAATTTTCGAAAAAAATAATATTAAGTGATGGCAAAGGAGAGTTATTATGTCAGAAATGAATAATCAGCAGGTAGAAAAAGTGGCTGTTACACAAGAACAATTAGATGTTTTAGATCAGTTACTAAAGCCAGAGGTACAAGCTTCATTAACTACTTTAGTAGATAACTTACCAAAGTTGGCTGAAATGACTACATTATTAACAAAAACGTATGAATTTGCTACTAGTGTTGCAACTGATGAAACATTAAAAAATGATACAGTTGCTGCTGTAACAGAAATGGCCAGCCCAGTTGTTGGTACTGCTAAATCATTGGCACAAACAGCGATCGAAGCAAAAGACCGTGCTGAAGAAAGCAATGAAACAGTAGGCGTATTCGGCTTATTAAAAATGTTGAAAGACCCACAAGTGCAAGGGGCATTACGTTTTGCTAATGCATTTTTACAAGTAGCATCTGAACGCAAACAAATGAAATAATTTGTACAATCTAATTTTATTGGAGGATATTTAATATGGTAACTAAAGAAATCGTTATTTTAGGTGCTGGATTTGCTGGTGTATTGGCAGCACAAACAGCTCGTAAATATTTAAATAAAGACGAAGCGCGTATTACAGTCGTAAACCAATTCCCTACTCACCAAATCATTACAGAATTACACCGTTTAGCTGGCGGTACAATTTCTGAAGGTGCTGTTTCATTATCACTTGAAAAGATTTTCAAAGGTTATGACATCAACTTGGAAATCGCAAAAGTAAACAGCTTTGACGTAGAAAGTAAAAATGTAGTACTTTCAAACGGCAAAACATTACAATACGATACATTAGTAGTTGCTTTAGGTAGTCAAACTGGTTTCTTCGGAATCCCAGGCTTAGAGGAAAACTCTTTCGTATTAAAATCAGTTGATGAAGCTAATGCTATCCGCGAGCATATCGAAGCACGCATTAAAGCATACGCTACAACAAAAGACGAAGCGGATGCAACAATCGTAATCGGTGGTGGCGGTTTAACAGGTGTTGAGCTTGTTGGTGAAATCGTAGACCATTTCCCTAAAGTTGCTGAGAAATACGGTGTTAAATTTGAAGATCTTAAAATCAAATTAGTTGAAGCAGGTCCAAAAATCTTACCAGTATTCCCAGAAAACTTAATCGAACGTGCAACACAGTCATTAACGAAGCGCGGTGTAGAATTCATTACATCAACACCTGTAACTGGTGTTGAAGGCAATGTTATTCAACTGAAAGACCGTGAGCCAATCGTTGCAAACACATTAGTATGGACAGGCGGAGTTGCTCCACTTCCATTAGTAGCTGAATCAGGTTTAGCTGCAGATCGTGGTAAAGCAACGATCAATGACTTCCTGCAATCTACTTCACACCCTGAAGTATTTGTTATTGGTGATGCGTCTGCACATATTCCAAACCCGGGTGACCGCCCAACTTATGCACCAACTGCTCAAGTAGCATGGCAGCAAGGTGAAACTGCAGGTTACAACATTTTTGCACAAATTAAAGGTGCTGACTTAAAAGAATTCAAATTTACTAACTCAGGTACTTTAGGTTCTTTAGGCCGCAAAGACGGTATTGCAACAATTGGGGCAAACAATACTCAATTAGTAGGTTTACCGGCTTCATTAATGAAAGAAGCTTCAAATATCCGCTATATGACTCATATTAAAGCGTTATTTGGTCTAGCATATTAATATTCGACAAGACATATCCGAAAGTCACTTTCTTTCGGATATGTCTTTTTATTTTTGCAAAAAACAACAAATTTTAACAAATAACTATTATAATGGTAGTAAATGTTGTCGGAGAGGTGTGAAGATGAAAGATTTTGATCCAATGAATTCATTATTTATTTTAAATGAACAGCAGCTCGAACAATTTAAACAACTTGAACATTATGACTACTTTTTCCATTTAATCCGCCATGACTTTGCACATCTGGCTTTTGTAAAATACAGTGTTAGTGATATTTTGGTTTACTTTTATTTCGATGAAGAGCCGGTCATCAATTCCGAGCATGCGCTCATTTTTCTGATTCGCCATTTTCTATTGAATGAAGTATTAATCAGCTCAAAATTTAAACGTTTGAAAAAAGCAACGGTTGGGTCGTATACGAATGCTTTAATGGCCTCTGTAATGACCGTCAATCTGTTCTTGGACTATTTCCGTGAAGTTTTTAAATCAATACAAAAAGAACAATATGATCTCTATATGAAATTTGAAAACAGTTCGAAGCAATTATTTCATGACCGCTTCTATGAATACGAACATTACCCTAAAAAACTTGTCCAAATCGAAACAACAATTATAAAAAGTTTGCGTGATTTCCTGACAGCCAATGATACAAAATATGACGAAGCTCAACAAAAAGTCATTCGTTTTATGGATCAGTTTTCAATTATTAAACGTGAACTGTACGAACCGTTATCTTTGAAAAAGTAGGAGGTGGCTATAAAATGGGGGATCAACTAAAGTCATTACAGCTTGACCATTATCGTTCACAAAAATTTACATCAATCGATGCACAGTATGAAGCCTATATAGCATTGTTAAAATCATTAGTTGAAGAGGGAAACATCGAAAGCATAAATGCTTTCCTTCGTTTTGATAGTGAACCTTTTATTTTAGCGAATAGAAATATGAAAATTTTGCAAATGCTATTGGACACTGAACAATATTTCAAAGAAAATTTAAAAGGTTGTTTGGCAAGTCTCTATTTGGTAATAGGACATTGCTATTATTTCAGTATTGATTTTGAGCAGGCAAAGAAATACTACCGGCTTGCGAGCAGTTTGGCATTGGAAGATGAAAATTATTCATTGCTGTCACTCGCGATGAATAACTATTACGCAACACAAATGGATGAATTACCCAAAGATATTTTTTGGGAAATCAGCAAGATACCTGCCGTTTTTTTGAAGATGGGAAACCCTGATGATGAAAAGTTCATGTTGGTCCGTTTTATCACACATATTGAATTGTCTCTGCAAATGGGGAAAATGGATTATGCGAAAAAGTTATTCGATGATTATTTTGAAGAGTACCCGTTCGAAAAGTTTTCCCGAATCGATTTGCATGTCCGTGTATTAAGGGGAAAGATTCTTTTTAAAAACGGCCGCTATGAATGTGCAATAGAAGTATTGCATGAGGTGCTCCTGCTCTGTATGAAAGCTAATAGCCATAAGGATCTTGTGCAGGAATGCTATAAATATATTACCCAGGCATATAAGCTGATAAATGAAGAAACGCTCCTGAAAAAGATGGAGCAGTACCAAGCGCGTTTTTACCGCAAAATAGAAACAGATAAACGCTATATGGAAAAATATATTAAAACGTCAACAACGAACCAATTTGAATTGGACAAAAGTTTTATATCGCCATTACAGCAGTTTCAGCTCGCGGGTACATATTTATTAAACTCAACAAATGATACAGGGTATACGCTCGTATTAGTTGATTGTAAAGTGGTAGAAAACAAAAAAGAAAAATTAAATGATATTATTCATTTAATCAATGATGAAATGATGAGTGAGATGAAAGAGGTCATCATTACAAGCACCCGTGTTGATGAATCAACAATCGGCTATATTATTCAGCTATCGGAAAAATGTACAGATACGTTATGCGAAAAGGTATTTTATAAAATCCGGGAACATTACCCAAAAAACGACAGCGTACTGGAAGCCATCTATTTTGCATCGGTAAATAATAAAGAAAACAATTTACCGAGCTATCAAAAATGCCTTGATTTAGCATATGCATATATTTATTATGAAATTTACAAATAGAAATCAACAGTAAAATACGAAATATTCAAAAATCTCTTTCGTATTTGAATGACTACCTTTAAAATAAGAGTAGTACATCAAGGAGGTAGTGCCATGTTAGTGAAACAAAGATATATAAAGAAGAAAGATGTAAGTTTTGTAAAAGAGACGGATGCCATTAAAGACGTACTCGGTCAGCTAAATGACAATGGTTATAGATGCATCCCGGTATTGGATGAAGCGGGTGAAAAATTCGTCGGAAATATTTATAAAGTCGAGTTACTCGAGTATAAGTTAAAAGATGGCGACACGAAAGCACCTGTTAAAGCACTTACTGAAGAACCGGATGCATTTGTACACGAAAACAGTTCTTTTTTTGAAGTGTTCCATTCAATTAAACAATTGCCTTATTTGGCGGTTGTAGATACGAAAGGGAACTTTGCCGGCATATTACCTCATTCAAAAGTATTTGAGCTGCTGGAAGAAGCGTGGGGCTACCGTACAGGAAGCTGTGCAATTACAATTGCATTGCCGGACACGGACGGTATTTTAATCAGAGTACTGACGGCGGTAAAAAAGGTATGGCCGCTGCATTGTGTGTTCTCTCTTGATGATGATACAACTTATTTGCGCCGAGTGGTTATTACTCTGGCAAAAGGTGCGAAACAATCAACAGTGGACGAGCTGGAAGCCGCCATCTTAAAACAAGGTGCCCGCATAATTGATTTGGAAGTATTTGATAAAGACAACTTTTAGTCCTGAAGCGATTCGTTCATTAGAGCGAATCGCTTTTTTTATAAAATGTGTACTAATACAGAATTAACGAAAAATAAGAGGGTTTTGAGTGATGTATATCGAAAAGTATATAGAAAGGGGTATGCCGGAAAGGAGTACACAAATGTTTATCCAAATAAATGAAGAGAAAATCGAATTTACTAAAGTAGAGATAATTGTACTAGAACAGGGAATCACCGACCTATTTGAGAGTTTTGATAAAAAAACGCTTGGCGAACTGACAAAACAGAAAAAGTATGAGCATTTAAAGAACTTTGTTGAAGAACAAAAGCACTTAAAGAATGTACCGGCCGGTGCAGCAATAAAATCCTTAAAAGAAGAAGGGAATCATACTTACAGACAATTTTTGAATAATTACGGTGACCTGACTTACTCCCGTTTTGTCGTCAGTGGTGACGAGGATTTATTGAAACGACGAGGCATTTATACGATCATCGCAAATAATGAACTGAAATTTTGCGGTGTGTGTGCAAGAACATTTAAAGAGCGTTTTAATCAGCATATCGGCAACATATATGCAAAAGGTTGCTACCGGGATGGAACGTCTACACATTGTCATGTTAACGCAAATATAACAAAGCTTTTGCAGACAAGCGATGTTCATTTTGCCATCTATCCTATGGAGAATGTAAAGGCGATGAACAAACTGAAAAATGCCATTGTGAAACGGTTCGAACCAGAATGGAATTTACGTTCCAACAGAGAGGTTTTTGAATTAACATCAACATAATAATAAAACCTGCCTTTCATCTGACATGATAAAGGCAGGTTTTTTCATTTTACTACATTTTTCCGGTTTCATTTTCGACAAAAAGTGGGAATAGTAAGTGAAAAAAGTAGGTGATGATCATGCAGGCAGCATTAAAACATTACAGGCAAACACACAGCGAATATAAATGGCTGCATTTTTTGGCAGCTGTCGTATTGGTATTTACATCCGTATTCTGGTTTGTACTCCCGTACTTCATGATTAATTACGGAAAATATACGACGAATGTATTCCAGCAATCATTGTTGTTGATTGCCTTGTTCACAGTACCTTCCATCGTTGTGACATTGCATTGCTGGTTTATTAATTTTAAGGCAGCATTACGTTGGAAAAAAAGCGCTCCTAAGGAATGCGTATGGCGCTGGTCAATCAAGTTCCAGCTAATTACGATTTCAATAGTAGTGTTGTTTACTTCAGTTATTTATTCCAGTCTTTTTATTATTGATATGATTCGATAGTAAAATCTTCCTTCCCATCTCAAATGTGCTAAAGTGCCACTCAGTTCATCCAGAAGAGCCTTCTATATGCAATGGTATTAACAACGGCACTTTCGCACATTTATCCCTTTAACCTTTCTCAGTTTCCCATTACATGGACAAAAAATATTCATCTAAAAAGGAAGTAATGTATGGTGAAATTTGGTACGATGGATGTATCAATGTTAAGGAGAATGAAGCAGCATGAATACAGATTTAAATGTCCTTTTAGCGTTTGGTGCCGGGTTTTTAAGTTTTATTTCACCATGTACGCTACCGCTCTATCCTGCATTTTTATCCTACATAACCGGTATGACACTCGATGAGCTGAAAGCCGAAAAAGGAATGATGCAAAAACGCGCAATTTTACATACTTTATTTTTCCTGCTTGGATTTTCGATCATATTTATCGCAATCGGATTTGGAACCTCGTTAGCGAAAGATTTCTTCTTCCAGTACCAGGATTTACTGCGTCAAGTTGGCGCAATTTTAATTGTTGCATTCGGTCTAATGATTGTCGGCCTTCTGCAGATTGACTTTTTAATGAAAGACCGCAAGTTTCAGTTCAAAAATCGACCATCCGGTTATTTCGGTTCAGTGCTGATTGGCCTTGCCTTCGCGGCAGGATGGACACCTTGTACAGGTCCGATATTGGCAGCGATTATTACGCTTGGTGGAACGAATCCCGATTCGGCAATGTTGTATATGCTTGCATATTACTTAGGTTTTGCCATCCCGTTCTTTACATTATCATTCTTCATTTCTCGAATGAACTGGATTCGTACGCATAGCCAAAAAATTATAGTCGTTGGCGGCTATATTATGATCGCGGTCGGTATTTTATTGTTCTTTGACGGATTGACTTACATTATTAATCTTCTCTTGCCGATTTTCGATGGTTTTAAAGGATTCTAACTGTTCCATGCTTATTAAGACCATGCTATACTAAGGGAAGTAAGATAAGTGAAAAAGTGTGCATGATCCATTATATTATCTCGATAACACGATAATTTTATTTCGTTCATGCAAGAGGAGGAATATGATGTTCGACAGTATACCTTCTCACTATTTATTAATTGGTTCGACGATTATGGCAGTTCTAATGGGTTCTTTTGTAATGTTCATAAGACTGCGTGCACAAAAAAAGCCGGTAACCACGAAAAAAATACTTATCCCGCCTTTTGCAATGTCAACAGGTGCGCTGATGTTTATTTTTGAGGAATTTCGTGTAGCGCCAATTCAAATAGTAGAAGCGGCCGCACTGGGCTTGTTATTTTCATCTGTATTAATCTTAACGTCGAAGTTCGAAGTGCGAGACGGCGCAATTTATATGAAGCAATCTAAAGCATTTCCATTCATATTAGTGGGATTATTAGTACTACGTATTATTTTAAAATTAATATTTGCCGAAACATTCGATGTCGGTGAACTTGCCGGTATGTTCTTCATCTTGGCATTTTCAATGATTTTGCCGTGGCGAATCGGTATGCTTATTAAATATAAAAAGCTTGAAAAGTCGCATATTGTTGCATAAAAAAAGACTGTCTCTAAAAGTTTAAACTTTTAAGACAGTCTTTTTCTGTTAAGGAAATTATATACGATTGCGCTGTGGATAACATGAAACTAAATTTTTGTCCCCGTCCAGGCTAAAGCGCCAACTCCTCGGTCATTTCATTCCCTCCGTGCAAAAGTGGTGAACCGTTTACTTTTGCGTCGGGCCTTTCAAGTCTTGCGGCTCACACGATGTGAGTCATTGGGGGCATGCCACATGGATGTGGCGTTTTGCCCACTCGGAGTTGAACGGGCGCTTTAGCGCTTTTGTTCCTATGCCTCAAACAAATGGTCATAATTCGTCGTATCAATCTTCATTTCAGTAAGTTTTTTACGTAAAAACTTATGGTCGCGTTTTGGTGAAGCAATAATATAGCCGCGAATAATTAAGTCCAGGTCGATTTTAGAGGCACGCTCATTCAATGCGATTTCACCGATTTTACCGGCGATCTTTTCTTTCGCAACTTGGCGGAAAAGCTCTGGTACAGGACTGACAAGCTCGGTAAGTAATTGTTTTTCATCTTCACCCCAAAGGTGAATCGTTTTATCTAAGTATATGTTTTGCCAATCTAGATCCGATTTACCATCCTGTTTCGGCAGAGCCTTCAAAAACTTGCGGAACATAAAAAAGCCGCCAATCCCCATAAGCGAAACCAATACTACCACCCAAAACAAAATAAACCATAAAAACCAGCCATCTAAGCCCACAATGTTCACCTCACTACTAAATATTGTCTATGAAATTGTTTCTACTAAACTAATGGTGATAAACCTCATTAATGTCTATTATATAAGGTTTTGTAAAATTTTTCATCGTCCTTGTCCCTTTTTTCTGTAAATCATGACATATATAGGGCAAGGAGGTGATAAACATGAACGAATTCGGATTTTTAACTGCAACGTTAACAGTATACTTTCAGACAGGCCTTGATGAATTTAACGAGCCGATTATTAAAAGTTCCACATTCCGTAACCTGGAAAGAAATGCAACTGCACAACAGCTTTACACAGTTGCTACAACAATCGTCGGCTTAACAGATTACGATTTTATCGAATCTGTGAAAACGCAAAAAGATATTATTACAGACTAATTAAGATTAACGAAGTAAAGGAGGTGAGCGTATGGCACAAGTTCTACAATTAACATTTGCCAATATTGCAGGAAATACGATGACGATCAATATTAATGACCCGAAGCCAAATCTAACGGAGGCTGAAGTGAACGCTGCGATGCAGACGATTATTGATCAGGCGGTATTTTCGAAGGATGGATTTTTGTTCAATGTGAAAAAATCAGCGCGCATCGTTGAACGTAATGTTACAGCGATCGAACTGAACAGCTAATAGCAAGGGCGGGCCGGTGAAGTGTGATGCTTTACCGGCTTTTCAAATGTAAGGAGGGGATATTAATGGAGCAGTGGATAGCGATTCTTCAGGAAGTAACATTTCCGATCTTTATATCATTTTATTTACTGTATCGGATAGAAACAAAGCTTGAAGCGATTCATACCGCACTTGTATCATTACATCATCCTGCAGACAGAGCTTAAAAAGTTCTTCACAATGTTGACACACAACCATTCCTTCAATAACTATTGAGAATATACTAAATATTGGGTAAGATGAGAGTAATGTTCAAAGAGTGGAGAGAGAGAAATGAAAACGAAAAAAATAGTATTCGCACTTATGCTCTTGGCAGCAACCGTTCTCACAGCTTGCAGCAATTATCAGTTTAAACCGACGACAAACTTTGAAATTAGCGGGTTTACGATGACCGATCACCGCAATGATGAGGTGACACTGGAAAGTCTAAAAGGGGAACCATGGCTGGCGATGTTCATCTTTACAAGCTGTACAACGATTTGCTCGCCTATGACGATGAATATGACCCGGGTGCAGGACCACCTTGAAAAAAAAGGTCTGGAAGATTATAAAATTGTCGCGTTTTCAGTAGACCCGGACTACGATACACCGGAGCGTCTGACAGAATATTTATCGCGCCATAAACCGGTAGACGAATCAAAATGGCATATGCTGACAGGATACGATCAAAAATTTATCGAGCAATTTGGCAGAAACTCATTTAAAACTCCTGTCCAGGCAATTGAAGGGAATTCCCAAGTTATCCACGCCGATACATTTTTCCTTGTGGATGAAAAAGGAATTGCCGTAAAAAACTATTCAGGTTATGGTACTGGAGAAGATGGTGTTCCATATGAAACGATTGCGAGTGATATGGAAGCACTCATTGATGAACGTTTAAATTAATAGTGGAATGATAGATTAACTTGCGGAAAAAGTGCTGTAACTTTTAACGCAAGTTTTTTTGATGAGTGGGAGTTGTTCTAATAAAATGTTAAATTTGCTAATAAACCAGCAGATTTTCTAATAAATTACGGAATTTCTAATATAGTTGCGGGATATACTAAAATCAGTTCCTGTTCAGCTAAAAAGTACGCCAACTCTTCTAAAATCACCTGCAGAAGTGCTAATATAAATCAATTTCTTCTAAAAAAAAGCACAATGGCATCAACCGAAATTGTTCAAACCAGAAATTGAGAAAGCAATAAATAAAAAGAATTTTCAAAACTCAAATTCTATGATATAGTATATGAAATTACATACTGTGTAAGTTACGGTGCTTGTGAGAACAAGCTGAAAAGGGAAACCAGTGAAAGTCTGGTGCTGTCCCGCAACTGTAAATCGGAGTTCGTGATATTCAACCACTGTCTATTGATGGGAAGGATCACAAGAACGTTGATGATGAGCCAGGAGACCTGCCGGAAACTAGTACACGCCAATACCTACGTGGAAATAGGTGGTGATTTTGTGCGAAAGTGAGACAACATCCTTTGATAAAACAAAGGTTTCTTTTGTCAATCTCTTAAACATTCACACCCCTCTTTCATTTGGAAAGAGGGGTTTTGGTTTTTTATGTAACAAATTTAAGGAGGAATTGTTTATGAAAACAGCAGTAATTGGCTACCCTTATATTGGACAGAATCGTGAATGGAAGCGTATAACAGAGGCATTTTGGAAAGAACAATTATCTTTGGAAAGTTATGAACAGGAAATGAAAAACGTACGTATCGCTCAACTTCAGCAGCAACAGGATTTAGGGCTGGATATTTTAACAGTAGGAGATTTTACATATTATGACCGCATGCTTGACTTAGCCGTTATGTTTAATATGATTCCATCTAGATACGACCACCTTTCCCTGCAGCATCATTTAACAGCGTATTTTGCAATGGCGCGCGGTGCTGAAAATGTGGTGGCATGTGAAATGACGAAATGGTTCAATACGAATTATCACTATATTGTACCGGAATACGAGGGACAGCAACTGGCATTGCAACACAATGTTTACGCGCAATATATTCAGGAGGCAATCGAAGCATTCGGCACAATCCCTCGTGTGACTATTATCGGTCCTTTTACCTTTTATAAACTTACAAAAGGTGTAGGTGACGCCCAAAAACAACACTATATTCAGCAGCTGGTGAATGTGTATAAAGAGTTGCTTCAGTCGTTGGAAGCAAGCGGTGCAACTTCGATCCAGCTTGAAGAACCAAGCCTTACAAAAGACCTTACTTCCGAAGATATTGCATTAGTTCAGCATTTCTATCATCAAGTATTAAAAGGACTGACAGTTGAAATGATCTGCACAACATATTTTGAAGCGTTATCCGACTATGAAACAATTATTAAATTGCCTGTTGATGGCTTTGGACTGGACTTTGTTCATGGGAAAATTGAAAATATAGCATCGTTAAAAAAATTTGCTTTCCCAAAAGATAAAGTTTTATATGCCGGAATTATTAATGGTCGGGATATATGGAGAGCCGAGTTGCAGAAGCAGTTGGCGCTAGTCGCGGAAATACGATCCTATGTACCATTTTCACCAATACATCTACAAACCTCGTGTAGCCTTCAGCATGTGCCAGTTACAACAGCGGGAGAGGATGGCATTGTGCCAGAGCTGCTAAATGCTTTAGCATTCGCAAATGAAAAAATAACGGAACTGCAAATGATTAAAGGGAAGATACTTCCCCTGGAATTTCCTCATAATAAGGCTTTTTTAGAAAGCGAAAAAGCAATTCGCACTTTGGCGCTGCATGAATCAAGACAAAAGGAAGCTATACATGCACAAGTAAACGCATTAACACCGGAAGCATTTAAACGAGCAGAGAACTATAACAAGCGTAGTAAGCTACAACGTGCCTTTTTACAGTTACCTGACTATCCTACAACAACAATCGGGAGTTTCCCGCAATCCGCAGAAGTTAAGAAAAACCGTAGTTTATGGCGTAAAGGAGAAATTACAACAATAGAGTATGAAGCATTCAACGCGAACGAAACCGCACGATGGATTTCGATTCAGGAGGAACTTGGTCTAGATGTTCTCGTCCATGGGGAATTTGAGCGAACAGACATGGTCGAATTTTTTGGTGAAAAATTAAATGGCTTTGCGTTTACGAAAAACGGATGGGTAGTTTCGTACGGATCGCGCTGTGTAAAACCACCACTTATTTACGGAGATGTTGAATGGAAAGAACCGATGACAGTAAAGGAAGTAAGTGCAGCACAATCACTTACGGAAAAGCCGGTCAAAGGGATGTTGACGGGACCCGTTACCATATTGAACTGGTCATTTGTAAGAGATGATTTAGCACGCTCAGAAGTAGCTTATCAAATCGGTTTGGCACTGAGAGAAGAAGTAAGGGCACTTGAAAATGCGGGAATCAATATAATTCAAGTAGACGAACCTGCCTTGAAAGAAGGTATGCCAATACGTAAAAGTCTGCATAAGTCTTATATCGATGCGAGTGTAGCTGCATTTAAATTAGCGACAAGCGGTGTGCGTGAAACGACCCAGATTCATACACATATGTGTTATTGTGAATTTAACGATTTTATTGATGTAATAGAATCATTGGATGCGGATGTGATTTCAATTGAAACGTCACGAAGTCACGGTGAGCTGATAAAAGTATTAAAAGAAACACCATATGGACTTGGAATTGGCTTAGGTGTATATGATATTCATAGCCCGCGTATTCCAACTGTGGAAGAAATGGCAACCATTATAGAAAATAGTAAAAAAGTAATCGCAAAAGAACAATTTTGGATCAATCCCGATTGTGGCCTGAAAACTCGTACGGAACAAGAGACCATTGCATCATTGAAAAATATGGTGGCCGCAAAAGAGCGACTTAAACAGTTGAATTAGGGGCGGTTACTATGAGACGAATGAAAAGAAATTACAATCCTGTGTTTTTGGCAGCTATAATGAATGGCTTTACAGGAAGTTATTCAAAAAGCCTTAAAGAGTTACGTAATGAGTTGATAGCGACATACCCAGCAGATGCAAAGGAGATTCAAAAAGCATATTATTCTGTAAAAGCTGAATTAGTAGGATGAAAGAATTTTTTATAAACAAATAGAAAATACAATGCCCATTGCAATATGCAATGGGCTATTTGTAATCGTGATATCTTATTAAAAAGTCCCTTTAAATTTCTCAGGCTTTACAACATAGCCCTCGATAATAAAACCGCAATCCGTACAAATAATATATTCAATATTGCATCCTAAACTTAATTTATTAACAGGTGACATCACACTGTACCCGCTATGTTTTCCTCTACCTAACTCCGTACCGCCACATTTAGGGCATTCATTTACTTTGGCGATCGATGTCATCTCTATCATACTTTCGAAATTAATTACTCGGCAACAACATCTTGTTCTGTCAGCTTCTCTTCCTGCTTTTCCTGCATTCGATACGTGTATTTTTGCACAATTACATTAATATAAAAGAACATCCCCATGACAATTCCTGAAAATACCCAACTTGCCACTCGTTTATAAATCAGCATATCCCCATAGCTGTCAATTCCGTATTTCCGTAGCAGAAAGACCGTAATTCCTGCCATAACGAGCCCTCGAATTATGAACACAACCTGGATCAGCTGAAACCATCCGAAAATTCCTTTTTGGAAAAATAAAGTTTTACTGTCCTTTCTTGCATAGCCCTGCAAGTAGGCAAAATCAATTGCAACATACAAAGGAAAAGGCTTTTTAATGATAAATAATATTACATAGATAAATGTATAAAAAAGACCTAAATAAACATTATTCCAAATCATTTGCTCCGCAGAACCTGACAATAAATCAACCGTAGTACCTATAAGCATCGAGCCTAAAATAAACAAGCCCGTCACATTAAACTGCCGATCTTTTGCAAAGCGGTAAACTGTATAAATTATACCGGGAACAGTGGACAGCAGCATCGCGGTATAGTCACCAAATGGCTCCCGCCCAAACTTCCATATCGCATAAGGTAGGACTGCATAGAAAAGTAGTTCCAAAAAGATAAAATATTTATTTGTCTGTGAATTATTCGCCATAAAAGCCTCCATTACATTGAATTCTTGTGTTAAATGAATTATATTACTGAAGATTATCCGACACTATGTTTTATAATTTAAAAACTTGAAACAAGCTATTAAGCAAATGAAAGATACTTTATCAATAGCATGATTTAGTGGAATTTTTTCAGTGTTGTACATATAACTCCTTTCGATTATTTGTAATATTATGTATATTCTTCTACGAATTACCTATCGGAAAAGTTTCAAAATTTTAATTTCAAAGAGGGGGACAGAGATAAAAAGTAAGTAGGTGCAAAAATACTATTAGCTTTTGAGTTTATTTATGTTACAATAACTTTCAAATAAAATAATTTCCTTCGGGGTCGGGTGAAATTCCCAATCGACGGTGATGAGTTAATCTCTAAGCCCGTGAGCCACTTTTTGTGTGCAGGATTTGGTGCAAATCCAAAGCCGACAGTTATAGTCTGGATGGGAGAAGGAATGGCAACACATTTTTAAAAATTTACTTTAAAATGTGATTTTTTGCTATACACTTTTCCTGTCGCGCCTTGTGACGGGATTTTTTTATTTTATTAAAAAGAATAATTTCCTTCGGGGTCGGGTGAAATTCCCAATCGACGGTGATGAGTCAGTCTCTAAGCCCGTGAGCCACTTTTTGTGTGCAGGATTTGGTGCGAGTCCAAAGCCGACAGTTATAGTCTGGATGGGAGAAGGAAGCAATGTCAGCAGTTTTTTGAAAATTACGTTCAAAAAGCTTATTTGATGATGCTTAATTTTCCTCTCATCGAACTCCGAAATTTTATCGGGGTTCTTTTTTAATTTTAAAAAGAGGTGAGCAGGATGTTTACAGGAATCATTGAAGAACTTGGAACGGTTGAATCGATCAGCCAGTCTACACAAGCGATGGAACTAGCCATTCGCGCAAGCAAAATTTTAGAGGATGTCCAACTTGGGGACAGCATTGCCGTTAACGGTGTCTGTCTAACAGTGAAACAATTCACACCGACTGTATTTTTTGCGGATGTGATGCCAGAAACTGTCAAAGCAACAAGCCTCCAGCAACTAGCAGCAGGCATGCCGGTCAATCTGGAACGCGCAATGTCGGCGAACGGTCGTTTCGGCGGGCATATAGTTTCGGGCCATATTGATGGAACTGCGACAATACAGCGTAAAAGACCTGTCGCCAATGCAGTTTATATTGATCTGGCAATGGAAAAGCAATTAATTGCCGAATGTATCAAAAAAGGATCAATTACAGTGGATGGCACTAGTTTGACCATTTTTGATGTGACGGACACATTCATTACCATTTCCTTAATTCCGCATACGTTTGAGCAGACTGTATTAGGCTATAAAAAGCCGGGAGATGTTGTAAACATTGAAACAGATCTAATCGGAAAATATGTAAAAAAACATTTACAAATTCAAACGGAAAGTACGATTACAATGGACTTTTTGCAACGTACGGGATTTTAAAGGAGTGGTAATAAATGAATACAATTGAAGAAGCAATTCAGGCATTGAAAAACGGTGAAATTATTATTGTATCAGATGATGAGAACCGTGAAAATGAAGGAGATTTTCTTGTGTTAGGCGAATTCGCTACACCGGAAAACATTAATTTTATGGCGCTATATGGAAGAGGTCTGATTTGTACACCAATTTCATCTGCTATTGCAGAAAGGGTTTCCCTAAACCCAATGGTGCAAAGCAATACCGATACATATCAAACAGCATTTACGATTAGTATCGATCACATCCAGACAACAACAGGGATCAGTGCATTTGACCGTTCTAAAACGATGTTAGCATTACTGGAACCTCAAACAAAACCGGAGCATTTTCACCGTCCGGGCCATGTTTTCCCCCTCATTGCAAAACAGGGAGGCGTGGTGGAGCGTCCAGGACATACGGAAGCAGGCGTCGATCTGGCGAAGCTATGCGGTTCAGATGAAGTCGCGGTCATCTGTGAAATTATGAACGAAGATGGTTCAATGGCACGCATGCCGCAGCTTAAAAAGCTGGCACAAAAACATAACTTGAAATTTATTACTATCGAAGACTTAGTTCAATATATAAAATCAACTACCGTATTGGTATAAAAGGAGCAATTTATAATGGGAAAAACATTTGAAGCACAATTAGTCGGAACAGATTTGAAAATCGGAATTGTCGTTGGACGATTCAATGAATTTATAAATGATAAATTATTAAGCGGAGCAATTGATGGCCTGAAGAGACATGGTGTTGACGAAGCAAATATTGATACAGCATGGGTACCAGGTGCATTTGAAGTACCGTTTGTAGCAAAAAAAATGGCTGAAACGTATAACTATGATGCCGTTATCGGTTTAGGTACAGTCATTCGCGGGTCTACAACACATTATGATTATGTATGTAACGAAGCAGCTAAAGGAATTGCAAAAGCGGGCTTGGATACAGGCGTTCCGGTAATTTTCGGCATTGTCACAACTGAAAATATCGAACAGGCAATTGAACGTGCTGGCACAAAAGCAGGCAATAAAGGGTATGACAGCGCAATGTCTGCAATTGAAATGGCAAACTTGAATAAAATGTTTAAATAAAGATTAGTGAACACCACTCCAAAAATTTGGGGTGGTTTTTTCTTAGCTTTGTTACGCGCGAGGATGAAGAATGGAAGCAATTAGTTGCTTCTAAAGGTAAGGTGGTAATGTATATACGTTATTACGGATATGCAGATCTGGATGTAGTAGTGGAAAATGCAGCTCAGAAAATAGTGCTGCTTGCGGAAAGTTAGTTCCAAGCGGTGTAAAAGGCAATCCTGCAGGGACGGGGTTGCCTTTTTGCTGTGAACATTCCCGATATTCTTTAGTGCGTCAGGGATTTCTGAAATGGCCTCCTGGTCCGAATTGTTTATTTACAAACATTCCCTTGTATTTTATTGTTAGGTCATATGAGGAGGGAGAGCGATGGCAGAAATCGTACGCAGATTAAGACCGGGGCAGTATTGGCGTATCAAGGAACATGAAAGCTGGTTTTCGGATATGTCCGAGCAAGGTCTTCATTTTTATGAGATTGGCACACATTTTGCGAAGTTTAAAAAAGGGGATCGCAAACGAATGGATTACCGGCTGGAACTGGCGAAAAGCAAATATATATCCAGTGAAAAAATCCGGTTATTTGAAGAAAGCGGCTGGGACTATATTGCGAGTGACCGCAATTTTCACGTATTTGCGGCACCGACAGATCGTCAAATAAATGAACCCCCAATAGATCAAGAAGAGCAAATAACTGTAGCAAATGCCCTTTTCAAGAAAACATTGATAAGTTTCATCATTATTTTATTGGCTGTGATAGCCCTTTTTTGGCTAATTAGCAGTATTTGGTTCACTGGAAATACACCAACATTGACATTAATTGAAGGTCATATATTTACAACAATGGTCCTCTCATTTTTGAACCTCTATTACTTGATCTCCATGGCAATGGGACTTCTAGGTATTGCACGCATACGACGCAATATGAATGAAGAAAATTATGATAATCATCATAAACCATGGGAGATTTTTTATCGCAATAACATAATAGTCTATGTAATGACTATGGGAATATCTTTAATTGCGATTTTCATTCCGTTTTATCAGTTACTTCAGATGGATACACTTACATTACCGGAAGAAGATTCATCGCTACCGTTTGTAAGATTAGCGACAATTGAAACTGCGCCAAACCTTGAACGGGATGTTTTTATGATAGATGAAGTAGATTGGGGAAATAATTACTCGGAAAACTGGAGTATAGTCGCTCCTATACAATTTAGTATGAGGGAAAATTTCATTGAAAAGAAAGGGCAAAGGTCTGACCCAAACAACAGTTATGAACCAAGTATCTCTTCGGAGGTTTACCGTTTAAACTTTAAATCCCTTGTTGCACCATTGGTTGATGACCTTATCACAAAGCATAGTTTTGTAAATGAAGCAGAATCATTTATGGAAGGAGAGCATAAGGAGTTCGACCGGTTACTTATACGTCAAAGCGACTATAATAAAGAATTTATCTTCGTTAAAGACCAGGCTGTCATGTATATTGGTTACTCAGGTGAGGTAGGGGCGGATGTTATTATAGAAAATGCCGCTGAGAAAATTGTTTTGCTTATGGAATACTAAGCGCAAATCTTAGAATTTCTAATATAATCGTAAATCATCTAATATCGGTTTGAAATGTTCTAATAAGTTGCCGATTTTCTAATATATAAGGCATTTGTTCTAATAAGTCTCTCAGATGTTCAAATAAATAGTTGAAATACGCTAATAAACCATAGAATTTTTCTAATAAAACAAAAAAACTTCTAATAAAATCAGTCGACGGTTACAAAATATAGTCCGCCATACATAAAAACAACCAAGCATGCTTAACTATTAAACTGAAAATACCCCTGGCTTCCTTCTGATCAACATGTTAACATATTTAAAAATTCAGAAAATGAAGGTGAGTAAATGGAGAATGTAGTGTTCTTTATTATTGCGTGTATACTACTGATCATACTGCCAGGTCCGGATACAGCGATCGTTACGAAAAATACGATTGTTAACGGACAAAAGGGAGGGTTTCAAACGATGGTCGGCTCTTGTGCAGGGTTAACCGTCCATACAATCGCAGCGGTTGCAGGGCTGTCGGCAATTATCGTGAAATCAGCCGTGGCATTTACAGTGCTGAAATATGTCGGAGCAGCTTATTTATGCTATTTAGGTATCAAAACATTGATGAGCCTGCGTGCTAAAAAAACAGAGGCAGAGGAAATGACGGATATTCCGGAAATTGAAGCAAAAGGCAATTCCTATTTTAAGCATGGCCTTGTCACAAATATTACGAATCCTAAAGTAGCGGTATTTTTCCTTACGTTTTTACCGCAATTTCTATCAAAAGGGGCAGAACCGTTTTGGCCATTTTTAACGATGGGAATCATCTATATTGTGTTAACTTTTGTCTGGTTTGCACTCTATGTATTTTTATTGAACAAAATCCGTGAATTCATGAAAAAACCTGCTACACAATCGGTAATCGAATCATTGACCGGGGCTGTTCTTATCGGTTTTGGCATTAAACTAGCATTGGAAAAACAATCCTAATAGATAACCGAGAGAAATGTACAAATCCATTGCATTTAAATCGTAATCCCGATTAAACCGCATATTCTTTTTTGAAAAAGGGTATAGTTCCCTAATTCTAGAAAAAAGGATGATGAAAGATGGGTTTGTATATTACTATGTGGATAGCCATGATTGCGGTAATAGTGGTGAATGTGCTATCAAATACACTGCCGATAAACGGTCAAACGGCAGCAGATATTTCGGATCGATTAGAAGTATTATTTACGCCGGCAGGTTATGTATTTTCAATTTGGTCATTAATTTATGTATTGCTTGTCATATGGCTGATTACGATATACCGCAAAGTGAAAGACAATCGTTTTAACGGGAAAGTAGGAATCTTATTTATCATTAGCTGCCTATTTAATATTGCTTGGCTGTTCAGCTGGCATTATGAACAGTTTATCCTGTCCATTATCGTAATGTTCTTTTTATTATTTACACTCATTGCGATTTATAAGCAGTATAAAAACAATGAAACCGGTTTTTCAGAACGCTTTCCGTTTTCGTTCTACTTAGCATGGTTATCCGTAGCGACAATTGCGAATGTAAGCTATGTATTAAAATACAATGGGGTTGATTTGGGAATCTCTGAAGTGGTCGGATCACTTGTACTTGTCGGTGTTGCAGTTATTTTAGGGTATTTGGCTGTTGCCATTTCAAAGGATATCTTCTTTACTCTCGTTATCGTTTGGGCACTGGTCGGTATCGCTGTCAAAACAGATGATGCGACAATGCAGTACGGAACAATCGTATTAACAATCATATTAATCATTGTGGCACTCATTCACTATATGCGCATGAAAACGAAAAGGCTAGTGTAATAATGAAGAAGGGTTGTAGTATAAGTCGAACCGGACTTGTACTACAACCCTTTATTTTTGGTAGTTATTTAAAAAATACAATCGACATAAAGCCCATGTAAAAACATAATGTGACCGCGAAAGTCATGGCAGCCGATACAATGACCGGCAGCTGTTTAATATAACTTACGATGACAAGACCAATGAACAATGCAGTCATGAGGAAAAACCCTAACCCGATACCTGTCATTTGGAAATACCCGCGCATGCCGGCTTCAATCGAACTCCGGTAAAATAGTTCAAAAAACGGCGAAATTTCCTGAACATAAAAGCTGGGTGGCTGTTGTTCACTATATAGCGCGGTAATGAACAAAATCAATACGAGCAATATTGTTTCAATCCTTACCCATGTCCGCGGTTCAAATAATGGCTTGTTCATTTTCAGTTTTATAAGCAGACTGTTTGCTAAAATAATTACTGTCAAAGGTACTAGCAGAACATGCTTAATGAATAGAAACTGTCCGTAATTGCTCGACCAGCTTGTCACATAGCCCGGCACTATTGTGTCAGTCATAAGGACACCTGTTAAAGCAACAGCTGTAAAAGCTACAAGTGCAACAGGAGAGAACCATTTTAAAAAGGCTTCCCAGTTTTGTGCATCTTTTGAGAAGAAGCTCATCATCATTAAAATGCCGAGCCATACACTGACAGCAATAAGATGGACAAAATCCAGTACCGATCCGACAATCCCTGTCATCGATCCAGCATGACTTATATAACCAATTGCTGCCATTATGGCGATTAGAATAAAAATCGCCATGATCGCTATAAGCTTTGACGGTTTCTTTAGAAATTGGCGAAGCACTATAAGCAAAATAATGGTGAAACCTGCGATAGCGAGCCATGAATGGCCAACTTTAAATTTCATAAGTAACATGCCTACTGATTCAATGAAACCGAACTGCGGAGTCAAAATTGTCAGCAACTGAATATTCGGTACAAAAGTGACAAAAGGCAGAATGACTGCACTTACAATGATCCACTTTGCAGGAATATCAATTTTCGGACGAACTGTTTCAGGGATACAGTATAAGAGAAATGATCCCATTAGAAGAGCTAAACTTACATAGAGTAAAAATTGACTAAAAATTGTCAATGCCATCATTTTATATTTTTCCGTCTAGCAATAGTGAAAACACTTACGATTATAATAAGAATTAAAAGGGCTCCAACGATATACAGTAATGTATTATTTGAAGTTTCCTCTTCAGCTGCCACAGTTGTTTCTGCAGTATCATTATCTGCCGTTTCGTTTACTTCCGCTTGCTCTTCGTCAACTTCTGTAACTTCTTCATCTACCGGTTCTTCTGCTACAGGTGCATCAACCGTAAAGGCGAATTGACCTGATAGTGGGTGGCCGTCCTCACTAATACTATTCCATTCAACAGTATAGTCATCATTTGGTAATGGGGAAGCAAAAGTACCTATTAATACACCATCAACTAAATCCATCGAAACGGTTTCTATTTTTTCACCGTTACTTGAAATGACGTTAAATGTACTGCCTACTTCAATTTTCCCGGCGTATGTAAGTTCGATCGCCTGCAACGGTTCAGTTACAACTGCACCATCCTCGGGGTTAGTCGTGTCTAGATACGTATGTGCTGCTGCGCTCGGTACCGCTAAAAATAGTGCAGCAAGAATCGATAATAATATTGTTCTCATATTAATATGATTCTCCTTTCATCTGTTATTTTACTCACCCCATATTGTAGCCGAACAATAAGACAAATGCACTGTTTCCGCTTATTAAACTTGATGAAAAGTCAGGTAGAGAGAGTTGTTATGCTATAATATTGTCACAAATGAAAAGGGGATGAACATGCAACAATTGGTAGAGGATATTTATTTAATAGGACATAAAAAAGCTGTACTGCTTCTACATAGTTTTACGAGCAATGCGAAAGAGATGCTCTATTTGGCAAAAATGCTTCATAGCAAAGGGTATACGAGCTATGCACCTAATTTGGCAGGGCACGGAGCATCACCGGAACTATTATTTGCAAGTTCTATGGAACAGGTATGGGAACATAGCAAAAAGGCTGTTCAATTTTTAATCGATGAAAAGTATGAAGCGATTACTGTCATTGGCCAGTCATTGGGTGGTGTACTTGGGATAAGACTGGCCAATGAATTTCCTGAAGTGAAGGCTTTATGTATTATATCTTCGCCAGTAATAGAGCGGCCCGTGGAAGGATTGGAACAACGTGTCGTCTATTATTCCAAAAGGTATTTACAAAATAAAGGGAGCTCTGAACAGGAACTGCAAGCGTTTTTGAATGAGCACTTTCCAAGACCTGCCGATAAAATGATTGCGCTGCAGCAGTTTATTGTTAATACGGGAAAGCAGCTTCATTTACTGAAACAGCCGCTTTTCCTGGCAAAAGGTATGCTGGATGAACCGGTTTTTCATCAAAGTATAGATATAATTGAAAATAGTGCAACAAGCAATGTCATTACGAAAAAACAATACGACAATAGTGGCCACCTTATTACATTAGGAAAAGAACGCCAATTGCTGACGCAAGATATTATTGATTTTCTCGATGAAATAGAAAAAGGAACTGTCCAATTTTAGACAGCTCCTCTTGTTATTCTTCTTCGTTGTTGAACCATAGTGGGTCGTTGTCATCAACATCGCCATTATAATTAATAAAAATTTCTTCGCCGGCTTCAATATCTTTATAAGCAAAGAAATCGAATGTTTCGTTGTCGAAATTAATTTCATATGTGGCATTCGGCTCATATGAATGGTTGAATAGCATCCCGTAGCCTAATAGGATTGCTGAGCGTCCAATACCAAACTCAAACGCATAATCCGCAAGATTTGTTTTTTCAATATGTTCATGCTGCTCGTTTGGATAGCTTAGTACCGGTGCTTGGTGGAATAACGTTCCTTTAGGAATTGCATTAATCGCAAAAATACCGCGATTGTATTCCCCGTCACTTATCGGAGAATTCTTTACTTCGATCATATTTTTTCGCCTTCTAACTTTTAAGATTCTTTCCTACTGTAACATGTATCTTCATAGAAAGGTTGTTTTATTGCTTATTTACCTAAATAATTCATTGGGAGGATGAAGTTCATGCAAAAACTGCAATTTGAAGCAGCATGGGATAAAACGATTTCAACACAGGACCGATTAATAATCGAACAAGCTTTTCAGAAAACGAAAGAACAAGATCAGCTCATTTCCTGTGATGTAATTCGTAAGGCCATTAATCATAAAAAACAGATCCTCATTACTACACTTATTCATAATCGGACAGATCGACATCTTACTTTTAATAATAGGAAGGTCAGTATTATAACAGAAACGAGTCGAATTGCTCGAAATTTTACAATTGATGCACTCAAAATTCCTCCTTATTGTTCAATGCCATGGACTTTTATTTTCGACGAAAGTAATGATTTTCTATTCACAGAAATAAAACAGTTGGTTATTGAAATATAATGGGATTGAGGTGAAGGAATCGATGCATGGAATGAATGCAGGAATTTGGCTCACATTCGTAACCCCTATCTTTTTAGTCAGTGCATTATATTTTACACTGTCATTTTTTCAGCAATTGAAAATCGACAATGAGCGATTAGTGAACCAATCGAAGTGGGGAGCAGTTATTTCCCTGGCGATTGCATTAATTGTTCCGGCAATTTATCAAATTGTTGTTTACTATCAAGTGATGAATTATTAAACATACTAATAACAAAAAGACCGCTATGTAAATAGTGGTTTTTTCTACTTCAAACGTCCAATCTCCTTTAAACCGCATAATAAATTTGTCAATAAATACATATGAATACGCTTTTTTACATCAATTCGCTAAAAGCATACTATTCCAGTATGAATTGTTCAAATTGACTATTGACTTTAAATAAATGCATCTGTAAACTAACGAATTAAGAATACTGAATTGCAAGAAAATTCTATAACTAGTAAAGGAGAGATGTTATGGGAGCAGTTGCACATATTGATGAAATCGCGGAAAAGCTTGCCGAACAGTTTGAACAGACAGCCGTAGAAAGAGATAAACTAGGGGGCAATGCTAAGTTTGAACGGGATTTAATTCGTGAAAGCGGGCTTTTGAAACTTTTAATTCCGACTGAATACGGTGGTTTAGGTGGGAATTGGCAAGATGTGTTTCAAGTCGTTCGAACAATCGCACGAGCTGATAGTTCACTGGCACATGTAATCGGCTATCACTTTATCAATCTTGTTACACCGCATTTATGCGGGTCCCAAGAGCAAAAAGAATTTTATTACCGCGAAACTGCAAAACATAATTATTTTTGGGGAAACGCATTCAACCCGGTAGCTATTCAATTGAAGGCTGAAAAAACAACAACAGGTTATGTGCTGAGCGGGGTAAAAACGTTCTGCTCAGGCAGTGTCGATTCAGATGTATTATTAGTATCAGCAATTGTAGAAGGACAGGATGAGCCATTGTTGGTCGTTATTCCTAGTAATCGGATAGGTGTAGATATAAAAGGCGATTGGGATAATATGGGCCAACGTCAAACAGATAGTGGAACGATTATTTTCAGCGAAGTTGAAGTACACGAAGAAGAAGTATTGCAGCAAGGATTTTATGCAAGTGAGTTTTCTCAACTGCGTCTGAATATCGCGACATTTATTTTAAACCATGTCTATTTAGGAATTTCAGAAGGTGCCCTTCAATCAGCGCTTACATATACGAGAGAACAAACAAGACCGCGTGCTATTACACAAACTTCGGCGATTGAAGATCCAATCATCCAGCATCATTACGGCCAGTTTTACGTACAGGTTGAAGCAGCGAATCTGGTTGTTAAAAAAGCGGATGAACTATTACAGAAACTATGGGATGAACCCGAAAAGATTACCCCTAAGCATCGCAGTAATCTGGATGATGCATTACAAACAGCTAAAATCTTTACAACACAAGTAGGGCTTGATATTACTTCAAAAATTTTCGAAGTGATGGGCAGCCGCGCTACTGCAGGACGATATGGTTTTGACCGCTATTGGCGTAACTTGCGGACGATGACATTGCATGTTCCGGTTGATACGTCGATTCAATCATTAGGTAGAAAATTTCTGTTAGGAGAGTGAGTACATGGTTCAGTTATTGGAACGTCCAGTGCTACAACAAAACCCCCTATCAACGAAACATAGCAACGAGATAAAAACGAAAATTAAAGTGCAGAATATCGATTTCAGTTATGATGCGACGACAAAAATACTAAACAATATTCAACTGGAAGTACAAGAGGGCGAGTTTCTCGTATTCATGGGACCATCCGGATGCGGGAAAAGTACATTGCTTCGTATGATGGCAGGGCTTGAACCATTTTCAAATGGCGATATCGAAATAAACGGCAAATCCGTTAAGGAAACGCATCCGGATTGCGGTGTTGTTTTCCAGGACTATTCCTTATTTCCATGGCTGACGGCACAGGCGAATGTCATGCTTGCATTAAAACAACGGAATAAAAAAATGCCGAAAAAAGAACTGGCGCATATTGCAGAGCAGTATTTGACACTTGTTCACTTAGGGCATGCCGTAAAAAAATATCCTGGTCAAATGTCCGGTGGTATGAAGCAGCGTGCAGCTATCGCTCGAGCATTAAGCTACGGTTCAGATTTACTGCTGATGGATGAACCATTCGGCGCTTTGGATCCTGTTACACGTATTCAACTGCAGGATCTGCTTGTTCAAATCAGTGCCGAGCAAAAACGAACAGTAGTATTTGTGACACATGATGTTGACGAAGCCATTTACCTGGCAGACCGGATTGTCATCTTTGCTCCAGGGAAAAATGGTGCGGTAACGAAAAGCATCCAAGTACCGATTGAGAAAAAAGGAACGGATCGTCAGAAGTTATTTGAAAACAAGGAGTTCCGTGCATTTCGTGAATCCCTTTTAAACGAGATGAACGAACAGATCGTCAATAGTTTAAAAACGGAAATAACAGACGGCGCAGGAATATAGGAGGATCGTTAAATGAAAAGAACAAATCAGAAATGGGTCGCTTCACTTGCACTAACAGTAGGTTTACTTGCTGCATGTGGAGATGACGAACAAGTTTCGAAAGGAGAAGCCTCTGGTGACTATGAGATTACAGTTGGTTTAAGTCAGTCTGCAGGCGGAACACTTGTCGATATTGCCCACCAGGAAGGCTATTTTGAAGAAGAACATATTGCGGTCAATCGTGTTGGATTTGCAAACTCGGCAGACGGTCTGAATGCACTCCAAGCAGGGAAAATTGATGTCGGATTAACATTTGGTACAGCTGGACCGTTAACATTTATTGCAAACGGCTCGGACTTCTCGATTATCGGTGGTCATTTGGAAGGCGGACACCCGATTTTAACGAAAAAGGAAAATGCGGGGCAATATACTTCGCTTGAAAGCTATAAAGGTAAAAAAGTAGGGACAATCAGAATCTTTACATCGGATATCGTATTCCGTTCTGCTCTTGAAGATGCAGGGATTGACTGGAAAAAAGATCTGGAAATTGTTGAATTCAAAACAGGAAGTATGCTGCTAGAAGCGGTAGCATCAGGAAAGGTGGATGTTGCAGTATCGGCAAACTCATTCTACGCACAGGCGGTTGATATGGGGCTGGAAGCAGTCGCATGGAGCAATGATTTACAGGAAGGGCATGTATGCTGCCGTGTTGTAACACGTTCGGAATTATTGGCGGAAGAAGATGGGGAAGCGTATAAACGTTTCTTAAAAGCACTTATCCGCGCGGAACGTAAAAAAGTTGAAGATCCGCAATCCGCAGTAACTGCCGCAAAAGAGTATATGAAAGTGGATGAAAAAGTAATTGATTCGATTGTAAATGACAGCCACTCAAATTATTCTTCGGATCCAAGCAGGGAGAAAGTAGTTCAAATGTGGGAGCAGATGAAAGAAATCGGCTATGTAGAGAACGTGGATGATATTGATGTAAACGATTATGTAAATATCGATCTATACGAAAAAGCACTAAATGAGTTAATCGAACAATATCCGGATGATGCATATTACAAAGATCAGCTCATTCGTTTTAATGAACAAAACATTTAAGGGGTGGGATGGAATGCTCACATTTTTTAAACGCTATAATCTTACTATTTTGATAGGAATTATATTTATTATCGTATGGGCACTTGTTACGAAATATGCGACATGGATCAATCCGGTCATCTTCCCGCAGCCGCTAACGGTCGTTGAATCCTTTTCTGCAAAAATCGGTGAGCTGTTAACAGGTGTAGGAAGTTCGATGAAACTTCTCATACCAGGATTCTTCGGAGCTTTAGTGACAGGTATTATAGGCGGTCTGTTTTTCGGACTGAACAAACGGTCACGTGAAATATTAATGCCTTACTTTCATGCATTAAGTCCGATTCCGCCAACACTGTTCATACCATATGTCATTGCGATTTTACCGACTTTCCAAACGGCTTCGATGTCACTTATTTTTATCGGTGCCTTTTGGCCGGTATTTCTAGGAACGATTCATGGTGTCCTTCTGATAGAAAAACATTATTTGGACAATGCAAAATCACTTGGCTTAAAAGGACCGACATTCCTGTTGAAAGTCGTGTTACCTGCAAGTGCACCCCATATTTTGAGCGGTGCCAGTACTTCACTCGGTATGAGCTTCCTGATTTTAACGATTGCCGAAATGTTTGGGGCTTCATCGGGAATGGGCTTTTTCATCCAGTATTACAGTGACTTTTCACAATATCATTACGTCCTTGCAGGCATCATTTTTAACAGTATTATCATTGTGGCTGTCATGATCGCATTCGAAAAGCTGAAAAAACGCTTGCTGTTCTGGACAAATTTAAAGGCTGATGGCAAATGAAAAAAATATTACTTACAATCCTGTTGCTGGCAGGCTGCAGTGCACATGCAAATGAAACACTCGATGTGTCACTGAATGCCAGTAAATCCGAGCTGGAAGCATTTGAACCGGTAACAATCACAGCAACCGTAACGCAAAACGGCGAACCGATTCAATACGATGTGGAAATTGAATTCGAGCTGATCAATCCAAACGGAAATACGATCGGTTCTGTAAAGCCAGATTATAGAGGGGACGGGAAGTATTCGATTGAAACGAGCTTCGATGGTACCGGCACCTATAAAGTGGTTTCCCATGTCAGTTATGGAGATCTTCATGAAATGCCTGAAATTGAGGTGAAGCTTAAATGAAAAAATGGATACAGCTCTCATTATTCGCTGTCCTGATTATCGCGCTAAGCTATGCCATTATCTCCAATACGTCCAAACAGAAGGCAGAAGCGAAAACCGAAGAAATTTTGCTCCAAACAACTTCCGGTGAGCAAGTTGCCATACCGGAAGAAGGCAGCTATATCCTTAATTTCTGGGCAACCTACTGCCCGCCATGCGAAAGGGAGATGCCAGCTTTTAAAGCAGCTTATGAATCACTTCAGTCGCAAAATATTGAGCTCTATGCAGTCAATGTAGAAGAACCGACAAGACTGGTCAATCAGTATTTGGCGAAGTTCGATTTACCGTTTCCGATTCTATTGGATCGTCAAGGACAGCTGAAACAAAGCCATGAAATTTTGACATTGCCTACGACGTTGTTTTTACAGGACGGAAAAGTAGTACACACCGTAAAAGGTGAACTGACGGAACAGGAATTGCTTACACTTACTCAAAAATTTCTTTATTAAAGGAGAACTTTTCTTATGACATTTTTCAATCAGGAAACAATCGCACTCCATACGGGTCAAACAGTTGATCCGGTAACACGCTCACGTGCAGTGCCGCTGTACCAGACGACTTCGTATGTATTTGATGATACGGAACATGCGGCAAACTTATTCAAATTACAGGAAAGCGGCTATTTATATTCGCGAAATGCCAATCCGACAAATGCAGTATTTGAAGAACGTCTAGCTGCCTTGGAGGGCGGTGTCGGAGGATTTGCGGTCGCTTCCGGGCAGGCGGCAATCCTGATTGCTGTACTGACTGTCGCACAGGCAGGGGATGAAATTGTCGCAACGAATGCTCTTTATGGCGGTACGTATACATTGTTCTCTAAAACATTGCCTCGCTTCGGTGTAACAGTACGCTTTGTTGAAGGATCTGACTTGCAGGAAGTTGAAGCAGCGATCAATGACAAAACACGCGCTGTATTCACTGAAACAATCGGTAATCCGAGCCTGCAAATTGCAGATATTGAAGGATTGGCACAAGTAGCCCACCGCCATGATGTACCGCTTATTGTTGATAATACATTTGCGACACCTTACTTATCAAAGCCGATTGAATTTGGAGCAGATATTGTTGTGCATTCGACAACGAAATTTATCGGCGGTCACGGAACGTCTTTGGGCGGTGCGATTATTGATGGCGGTAAATTTGAATGGAAAGCGCCTCGATTCAAAAGCTTCGTAGAACCGAATGAATTGATCGGCAACCGTTCTTTTGTTGAAGCAGCAGAAGAAAAGGCATTTATCACAAAGGCGCGCTTTGAGCTGGGGCATGATTTAGGTGCCACATTATCACCATTCAATGCATGGCTCTTCATTCAAGGTCTTGAATCACTGGCAGTGCGCGTACGACAGCATGTTGTGAACGCACAGGCCGTTGCAGAATATTTAGCGGATCATGATTTGGTGGAATGGGTAAATTATCCGACACTACCTGGTAATGATCCAAACAATTTAGTAGAGAAGTATTTACCGAAAGGTGCAGGGTCGATTTTCAGCTTTGGGATCAAAGGCGGACTAGAGGCAGCGAAGGCATTTATTAATAATGTTCAGTTTCTTTCACACGTTGCCAATGTCGGCGACTCGAAGTCACTTGTCATCCATCCGGCAAGTACATCACATTCACGACTATCACCAGAGCAGCAATTGGCAAGTGGAGTCACACCTGGTCTGATCCGTTTATCAATTGGTTTGGAAGATATTGAAGATATTAAAAACGACTTGGCACAAAGCTTACTAAAAGCTGCCGAAGTTGCTCAAATAACAAAATAACAGGGGGATTTTAAAATGGCGATTGCAGTAGTAGTAAATGATGAAGGTCTTGTAACACCGATTGTGGAAGGAACAATTTTACGTATCATTCAGAAGGACTATTCTGTAGAAGATTTGCGTAATCCGGCACTTGATTTAACAGAAGGACGCCGTGGCGCAACATTACGTAAAGCGATTGAATTGGGCGCGACAACTTTTGTTGCACCGCCTGAAACTTTCTGTGAATTATCTTATAAAAAAGCGCAGGAAGAACAAATTTCATTTATTAACATCCCGGCAAATCAATCATTTGCTCAGGTGGCAGAACAGTTGAAATCAGGTTCTATTCAACAATCAAAAGAATTACCGGCTGATGAAGTAGTAGCAAGTGCGCCGGTTACAAAATAAGGGGGAATTCAAATGACAAAAGTAGAGTTTATTACAATGGCACCAACTTCTGGTGATAGTGAATATGTAGGAAACCAAACGTCAAATAAAGGTGCACAAACATGGTCAGGAGTCGGGGTAGATTCAGATCGTGAACCCTCTGTAGAGTATATTACAAAAGTTGCACAGGCCGCTGAAAAAGCAGGCTTCTCGACATTACTGTTGCCGATTGGCGGAAGCTGTGTTGATTCATTGGTTGCTGCATCTCATTTGACAGCCAATACAAATACTTTGAACTTTCTGTTTGCGGTTCGTCCTGGTTCTACTGCGCCAACACAACTGGCGAAACAGTATTCATCGGTCAACTACTGGTCGAATAACCGCGTATTTGTCAATGTCGTAACAGGCGGGGCACCGAAAGAACTTGAAAATGACGGTGATTTCCTATCACATACAGATCGTTACAAGCGTACACGCGAATATATTGAAATTTTAAAACGTCTGTTCAACGGAGAAACGTTCGATTATGATGGCGAATTTTATACATTAAAAGGCGCGAACTTACCATTGCCTGTAAAAAATGCTCCTCCGATTTACTTCGGTGGCTCATCACCGATTGCAAAAGAAGTTGCAACAGATGTAGCTGACGTTTACATGCTTTGGGGCGAAACATTGGAAACGACAAAAGAAGAGCTTGAAACGGTTGTGAAGTTGGCGAAAGAAAAAAATCGCGATCTATCCTACAGTGTTTCATTCCAGGTTGTCTTAGGTGAAACAGAAGAAGCGGCGTTTGAAAATGCGAACAAAATTATTAGCCAAGTAGACCCTGAAGTATTGGCAGCAAAACATGCCAATACGTTAAGCAACGGAGCGGTAGGTGTGAGCCGCCTTCATCAGTTGATGCTAGAATCAAAAGATAATAATTTCGTGATTGCACCGAATATTTGGGCAGGGTTAACACAAGTGTTATCCGGCAATTCGATTGCGCTTGTCGGCACGCCGCAACAGGTAGCTGAGCGTATCGTGGAATTCGTAGATTTAGGCTTTGACAAAGTGTTATTGCGCGGTTTCCCGCATTTGGAAGTAATCGAAGAGATTGGCGAAAAGGTCATTCCACTTGTTCAAGAAATTTTGGCTAAACGCGAAGAACAGTTAGTGTAGGAGGTACGCAAATGACGAAAAAACAAATGAAATTAGGCGTCTTTTTAATGGGTACAGGGCATCATATCGCTTCATGGCGTCACCCGGATGCACAGGCTGATGCAAGCGAGAATGTCGAATTTTTTAAAGAAGTTGCTGTAAAAGCCGAGCAAGGCAAATTAGATATGCTGTTTTTAAGTGACGGTTTATCTTTTAACGAACTTTCACACCCGGCAGAACAAGTTCGCTTTGAACCACTTACATTACTCAGTGTGTTATCAACTGTGACTAAAAATATCGGTTTAACAGCTACTGCGTCCACAACATACAATGAGCCATTTCATATCGCGCGTAAGTTTTCATCGCTTGATCATTTAAGCGGCGGGCGCGCGGCATGGAATATTGTGACAAGTTACTATTCGGCAGAAGCGAGCAACTTTAACAAGGATCAGCACCTGGATCATTCTCTTCGCTATGAACGGGCAGATGAATTTGTCGAAGTTGTAAAAGGTTTATGGGATTCTTATGAAGATGATGCATTGGCTCGCAATAAAAAGACGGGTGAATATATTACAAAAGGCAAACTGCACACATTAAACCATAAAGGTGAATATTACGCAGTACGAGGTCCGTTAAATTCATCGCGTCCTCCGCAAGGCAGACCGGTATTAGTGCAGGCAGGGTCTTCGGAATCCGGTACGACACTTGCCGCGCAACAAGCAGATGTTATTTTTACGGCACAGCAGACACTTGAAGATGCACAGCAATTTTATAAAAAACTGAAAGACAAGGCAGTTGCTGCAGGACGTGACCGCGATGATATCAAAATCATGCCTGGCGTATCAATTTACGTAGCGGAAACGAAAGAAAAGGCCTATGCCAAATATGAGGAACTGCAACAGTTAATAACACCGGAAATTGGTTTGGACTTTTTGGCAGACTACTTAGGTGTTGACCTTTCGCAGCATGATCTGGATGGTCCATTGCCGAAAGACATTCCTCCGACAAACGGGAACCGCAGCCGACAACAGCTGATCATTGAGCTGGCAGAACGTGAAAACCTGACTATTCGTGAGCTTTATTTACGTATCGCCGGTTCACGTGGTCATCGCATTATTTTCGGTTCACCAAGTGAAATCGCAGATCAGTTGATTGAGTGGGTAGATGAGGAAGCTGCGGATGGCTTCAACTTAATGCCTCCGTACTTCCCGGGCGGCTTTACCGATTTTATTGATTTAGTAATTCCTGAGCTACAAAAGCGCGGGGTATTCCGTACAGAATATGAGGGTAAGACACTACGTGAGAATTTAGGGTTAAAACAAGTCCCATCCCGTTATACTTTACAAAATATTTAGGAGGAGTGTGAATCATGACAAAAGCGATTTTAATTAATGGTGGAAACAGTGTGACATCCCGATTAACAGGTGTTCAGCAATCCATTGAAACATTGCTGGAACAGCAAGGTATTTCTCATGAAACGATTCAGGTCCACCAGTTGCCTGCGCAAGATTTGATTACGGCAAACTATGCGAGTGAGGCAATTGCCGAAGAGATTGTCAAAGTAGGTGAGGCGGATATCGTCTTTTTCCTGACACCGATCTATAAGGGTTCCTATACTGGCATTTTGAAAACATTCATCGATTTACTGCCGCAAAAAGGACTGGAAAATAAAATTGTTGTACCAGTTGCAATCGGCGGGTCCATCGCACACTTATTGGCACTGGAATATTCACTGAAACCGGTACTTTCGATTTTAGGAGCGACAACAATTTCAAGCCCTATTTATATCGTTGATTCACAAGTAACGAAAACTGATAATGGCTTTACATTGGATGAAGCAGCACAAGAACGCATCGAAAAGGTGTGGGAAAGTGTTGCACCCAAAAGTAAAGTAACTGTATAAATGGAACCTCGCGAAGAAGGCATTCACTTCGCGAGGTTTTTTATTCGAATATTTTTACAGTTTTAATTGAATTAAATGAATGATGCTCCCAACTTTGTTATTATTATACAAAAGGGGGAGGTTGATTGAGTAAAAGATTTATGGCTATGCTTGCAGTAACATTGCTTGCTTTTATAAGCAGTACTGTAGTTTTACAGAGCAAAACAATTGAAGAACCGCTCATCATTCCATTTGGCACGCAACTTTTGGAGGAAAATAAAGCGGAAGAACAGTTTATAACGGTTAGTTACATAACAAACCGAAATGATAATGTGGAGATTCCATATATTGATGCGGGAATTTTCCAGTTGAGTTCAATAAACAATAACGACTACGTATACTTTAGTTCTTTAAATACTAACGGGAATTTATTAATGGAAACCTACCAGTATTACGAATTGCATGCAGCCAAATTTAAAGTGGAAGAAAATATGTTTGAGTTGTTAAAGGACTTGAAAGAGGCAACAGCGGTCTTTTCAAATGGGGAAAAGCAAACATTTTCGCTGAATGTAGCGTTATTGGAGAAAAATGACGGTATACCGTTTACCGTTAAACAACAACATGAAATTGTGGATGATGGCGCACATACGACATTTACAGTCCGAAAAGTAGCAACAATTGAATCGATTGAATCGACCTTTCCTTTAGAAAATATCCATATTTATAAAGGTGAAACGCCCTTGACCCTTCCGCACAATACAGCCAAAGGGGAAAACCTGTCAATCCGTACGTCATCCAACTATCGTTTATGGCCATCGATGTATACCGATATTATTCTTCGTGGGACGCTTGATACAGGAGAGCCTTTTGTGGAGAATCTGGAGTTTTATATGGAAGATCCACCTTCAGAAAAATGGATTGAAAATTTTGTACAGGAAATGGGGGATCGCTAATGTATCAATTTTTTTCTCGATTCCTAATTGGATACCTCTTCATTGTCATTGATCTGCAAATCGGAATTGACTGGCTCCCGGATATCATCGGGTTTGTTGTGATTGCTTATGCGATTCAAAACTATGCTAATTCAAAATACAACAAAACCGCTATCAGGTTAAGCTGGCTTGTCGGGATTCTTTCGATATTTCAAATGCCACTTCTGGAGAGCCTATTTAACGGGTTGCCACTAGTATTTTCACTCAGTTATGAGTTTCTTATTAGTTTTTTTAACCTGTTGTTTTATTATTACATCTTTGGGGTTTGCAATAGTTTTACTGAACAGACACCATATCTGGAGTACACAAAAAGGGTAAAAAATTGGGTGATCGGCAGTATGTGGTTTTTAATGACGGCAAGCTATATTCTAGTTCATAACGACGGGATAGTATTTAATAGTATTTTTCTAATAGCAGCGTTGATCTTATTCATTAGCATTATTCGGTTTATCGTGTACTGCTATAAAATGATGAAATACGGAAAAATGATTGAATCAGAAGAGGCACCCAGTTCCAATATGAATTTGGAGCCGATAGCAGAGCATAAATAACGTTCAGTTATACAACTGTTTTAAAGATTTTTTTATAATATTAAAAAAGCCCATCCATTTCATTCATAAGAAAAGGATGGGTTTCAATTTATTTCGCTGTATATTTTTTAATCGCCGGGATGATTTCGTTACCGATCAGTTCGATATTTTTCATTACTTTATTGAATGGCACTCCGCCAAAATCGATTTGGGCCATGAAGCGCTGCATGCCAAACAATTCATATTGGTACAGCATTTTCTCGATAATTTGGTTTGGACTGCCGACCATGAGTGCATCTTCCACATTTGGTGCCTGTTCCACTTGCCAGCGAGGATAGCCTTGACCTCGAATCGCCTGGAATCCGCCGCTTAAATGTGGGTGCATTCCATCAACCGCTTCTTTTTCCGTTTCCGCAACATAAAACAGACTCGTCGTTGCAATTGGTAAAGATGCCGCATCGAAACCACTGCGATCTGCTGCTTCGCGGTAGGCATCAACAGAAGGTTTAAAGTTAATCGAAGGCCCACCTAAAGTCGTCAGCATCATGGGAATGCCCATATAGCCGGCTTTTATCGCACTACCGGGAGGGCCGCCAACAGCCCGCCAAATTGGAATCGAGCCATTTAAAGGCTGAGGTAAAATATGTGCATCCTTTAATGCCGGGCGAAATTTGCCATTATAGTTTACTACAGAATGGTCATTTAACTGTTTCAACAGAGCAAGTTTTTCCTCAAAAATTTCCTCATAATCACGTAGACTAACCCCAAACAATTCATGTGCGCCAACACGTGAACCGCGACCTGCAACTATTTCTGCACGTCCATTCGAAATTAAATCTATTGTCGCAAAATCTTCGTAAACACGGACCGGATCCGCTACGCTCAATACCGTCGCAGAACTTGACAGTTTAATGCGTTTTGTAGCCTGTGCAATTGCACCAAGTACAACTGAATGAGCCTGTGTTGTAAAGTATTGCTGATGACTTTCACCGACCGCAAATACATGAATACCTGCCTGTTCTGCCAACTGGCTCGCTTCGATGATTTCCTGAATCCGCTGCTGCGCAGAGATGCGTGAGCCTGTTAACGGATTCGGAATATGGTCACCTAACGTATATAGTCCAAACTCCATCCCGTTTTTTTCATTAATTCGATATTGTTCCATAATCACTGACTCCTTATAAAATCGGCTTTAATTTTGCTGTAATTTCTACACGTTGGGATTCTAAAAAATCCGGCAAATCCAATTGTTCACCGAGCGAGTCCACATGACCGTCGCGTAAAAAGCCTGGTCCATCCGTCGCAATTTCGAATAAAATGCCATTCGACTCTCGGAAATACAGGCTCTTAAAATAAAATCGATCGACAATGCCTGATGACATAAACCCTCGTGCTTTTACTTGCTCATCCCAATAGGCCAATTCTTCATCATTTTTCACCCGGATGGCCAAATGGTGAATGCTGCCGCGACCAGGTTTTTCAGAAGGCCCGTCCTGTTCAACAATGTAAATTTCTCCAAACATCTCATCATTGACCGATTGAAGAAGGGCGGTTGTTTCGTCTTGTGTTTTCAATATAAAACCAAAGAGTTCAGTTAAAGTCCGCACTAATTTTCCTTTATTTTTTACCGTTATTTCAACAGTTCCCATGCCTTGAATTTGATGTTCAACTGGAACAGGTGATTTTTCATATGTTTCCCAATGTTCAACTTTCGTATTGGGTGCAGCGATAAGTGCCAAACGTAAACCTTCTTCATCTTCAAAGCGAAGGGCAGGGCGGCCGGCAAATGTTTTGATGCCTTCATGTTGAACACCGAATTCATCCAGTCGATGAACCCAATACTGCAGACTATCAACGCTAGGTACGATTAAACCGATTTTTGTAATGGCATTTGTACCTCGGTGAGTGCGTCCAACTAACGGAATTTCAAAAAAGGAAAGCTCTGTTCCTGGACTGCCTGTTTTATCCCCATAAAAGAGGTGGTACATGGATGTGTCGTCCTGATTGACCGTCACTTTCACACGGCGTAAGCCTAAAATATCACGGTAAAATTTGTTGTTCTGCTGTGCATTTTTTGTAATCATCGAAATATGATGATGTCCTGGAATTGTATACATGTTCATTCCTCCAATAATTAATCGCACTGTTGTTCTCACTGACCCATCTCACAAAAGGAAACTGATTTTTTCATTTCTTAACTATTACTTTACTACTCTACTGTTTTGACGACAAGAAAAATATCTCGAATTCAAAATAAATTTATCTGTAACTTTTTTCCTTTTTATGCGTCTATAGATAAAGAGAATCGAAATACTAATCATTAAAGAAGGGGATTTCATGAAAAACTTACTCACTTTAGGCATTTTGCTTCTATTGGCTGGATGTCAAGAAAACGTGCAACCTGAAACAATTGAGCAAACGGAAGTTGAAACTGTACGAAATGATCGTGTTATTGACTATAATGGTGAGATTGAAAATTTGGAGTTATTGCATCAATTTTTAAAAGATACAGAAGATAATAAACAATCGTTGTTGGAGCTGACGCGCTATACGATTGAGGGGGCACCTATTTACTGGAGAGTTGAATATCAGGAAGGCCAATATAACATCGAAGTCGATAACCGCGAAGATAATTTTGGAAGTCAAAATATTGAAAATTACCAATGTGGTGAGCTAAACGAAGATGTGACGGGTTCGCTGACTGATTATAATTTTAAATCATGTGAAGGTGGCTACGAAATCAATTTATTATCGGTGACAAGTGATTAAGCGCACAACAAAAGGCCGCCAAAATCCTATTTAAGAGATTAGCGGCCTTTAAACGATTTATTTAATTGTACTGGCGATTTCCAGTGCCTGTGTAAAGTCTTCAATCAGATCATCTTCATTTTCCAATCCGACTGAAAATCTAAGCAAGCCATCAGTAATTCCGCGTTTTGCACGTTCTTCTGGCTCCATCGCGGCATGACTCATTTTGGCAGGGTAAGATAAAATTGATTCAACACCGCCAAGACTAACTGCAAATACCGGAATTTTCATCGCTTCCACAAAAGCTTTCGCAATGTCATAATTCGGCAAACTAAACGATAAAACCGCACCTGCTGAAGTTGACTGTGCTGCATGGATTTCAAACCCAGGGTGAGTAGGGAGTCCAGGATAGTATACGTTTTCAACTAACGGATGTGCATGTAAAAATTGTGCAATGCGCATCGCTACACGTGATTCCTCGTTAAAACGTACAGCCGTTGTTTTCATGTTTTGAATTAATGTGTAGCAATCCTGCACACCAAGTACAGAACCGAATGAGTTTTGAACGAAATAAATTTCATTGCCCAACGTTTCGTCTTTTGTCACAACAAGCCCTGCTACGATATCGGAATGCCCTGATAAAAATTTTGTAGCAGAATGGATTACAACATCAACACCTAATTCAAGCGGTTTTTGATGGAGCGGGGTCATGAACGTATTATCCAAAAACGTGAGCGCACCGTGTTGTTTTGCAATTTCTACTACACCACGAATATCTGTGATTCCTAATGTAGGATTCGAAGGTGTTTCCATATAAATTAATTTTGTTTCCGGACGTACAGCTGCTTTTACTGCTTCAAGATCAGTAAAGTCAACAAATGTATGCGTAATGCCATAGCGCGGCAATATTTTTGTAACGAAACGGTATGTACCACCGTAAACATCTTCGGTAATCACGACATGATCCCCTGCAGATAAAATCATAAAGCAAGCAGATACAGCTGCCATACCTGTGGCAAATGCAAACCCTCGGTCACCGCCTTCAAGTTCGGCAATCGCTTTTTCCAATGCGGCACGTGTCGGATTTCCCGAACGTGCATAATCATATTCCCCAAATTCGTCAATCGATTCCTGATGGAAAGTCGAGGATAAATACATCGGCACATTTACAGCACCTTTTTTATCGGCATAGCCTTCACGGATTGCCCCATGAACTAATGCGGTTTCAATGCGGTTTGTCATGCAAATTCACCTCTTAACGAATCAAAAACTTGTGTTAAGTCAGCGATTAAATCTTCCGCTTCTTCAATACCGACTGAGAAACGAAGTAATCGGTCACAAACGCCTCGTGCAACACGTTCCTCATAAGGCATATCGGCATGTGTTTGAGTAGCAGGGTAAGTAATAAAGCTCTCAACCCCGCCGAGACTTTCTGCAAATGTTATCAGTTTGATCCCTTTTAAAAATGGGTTGACCATTGATGCATCTTTGACACGGAAGGAAAGCATGCCGCCTTTTCCTGTGTACAGTACATCCGTTACAAGAGGTTCATCAGCTAAATATTGCGCGACTTTTTTTGCATTCGCATCGTGTTGCTTTAAACGTAAATGCAATGTTTTCAGTCCGCGAATCAGCAGCCATGAATCCATAGGCGAAAGCACCATTCCAATACCATTGTGATAGTATCCTAACTTCTCACATAATTCAGCTCCTTTGGCAACGACTAGTCCTGCCAAAACATCATTATGTCCGCCAATATACTTTGTAGCACTATGTAAAACAATATGTGCACCTAATTCAAGAGGACGCTGGAAATAAGGAGTGTAGAATGTATTGTCTACAATTAGCAGTAGGTTATGTTTTTCCGCCAGTGCCGCATATGCCACTAAATCAATTTCCTGCATTAACGGATTTGTCGGTGTTTCGATAAACAATGCTTTCGTATTTTCATTGATTAAACTTTCAACTTCTTCAACATTAGTAAATGGATTATAAACCGGTTTAATATTATAGTTTTCCGCAAATGTTTTGAATAGACGATATGTTCCGCCATATAAATCTTCCGGTACGATTAATTCATCGTTCGGTTTAAATAATGACATGACAAGTTGTACTGCCGCCATCCCAGAACTACAGGCAAATCCTGCATCGCCGTTTTCCAGCTCAGCGATGCCTTGTTCGAGAATTGTACGAGTTGGATTTTTTGTACGTGTATAATCATACCCTGTCGATTCACCAATGCCTGTATGCTGATAAGCTGTCGACATATAAATCGGCGGATTGATCGCACCTGTTTTGGCATCACTTAAATTTCCGAGCTGCACTAATTTTGTTTCAATTGAACGTTGTGACATGAATACACTTCCTTACATGAATTTACTAAACATTTCGAATGAATCGAGTATTACATCAATTTAACATGAACAGATCAAAGGGACAATAGGGGAAACGAGTATTAAGTAGAATAGGGGAATAATTGAAATAAAAAAGAAAAAATCCTGGAATACGTTAAACTTGTATCCCAGGATTAGTGATTTTTATTTAGTTTGCTCGTTTTTTAATAAATCACGGATTTCCTTAAGCAGCTCTTCTTTTGCATCCAATTCAGGAGTCGGTGCTTCCGCAACTTGCGCTTCTTTTTTACGGTTTAGTTTTGTCAGTATTCGTAAAGCCATAAAAATGGCAAATGCGATAATGATGAAATCAATAATCGATTGAACGAATACGCCGAGTGCAACCTGTGCTTCACCTGATCCGAACTTCCATTCATTTGTCAGGTCAATTCCGCCAGTAAGCATACCGACAAGCGGCATAATAATATTTTCCACTAATGATGTAACAATTTTACCGAAGGCCGCACCAATAACAACCGCAACCGCTAAATCGATGACATTGCCCTTCATAGCAAATTCTTTAAATTCTTTCCACATATTATTCAACTCCTCTTAACTATAATAAACAATGTCTAATTTTATACATTGATATACAAATTTTCAACAGTGAAAATTACCTGCTTTTTTAGTAGAATGATAGTTAACAACATTATTACGTCTGAAGATTGGTGGCTTATATGGCAAAAAGCAAGAAAAAGAACCCTTTACTCTCCCCGAAAACTAAAATTTTATTAATTATTTTGCTTATCCCCATCACTTTAACGGTTTATATTGTCGCTTATTCCAGCTGGCAGCAATTTCGTGGTTGGCCATTTACCGATAAAACAGTGTATCAGCAAATCCAGGAACAGTTTGATTTGGAAATTCCAATTGAATATATTCCAGTTTACGTTGCAGCCGAACAAAAATATGGTGTGCCTTGGACGCTTTTGGCAGCTCATCATCGCGTCGAAACCCGTTTTTCCACAATGAAAAAACTGATTTCACCGGTTGGAGCAGAAGGTCATTTCCAATTTATGCCCTGTACATTTGTGGGCTGGCAACATCCTTCGTGTAAAGACTTAGGGCAGGGGGACATCCCGGAACATGAAAAAACAAATCCGGCCATAATAAAAAAATATGGCGGGTATGGGGTAGATGCAAACGGAGACGGTGTAGCAGATCCGTTTGATATTGAAGATGCCGTATTCAGTGCAGCCAAATTTTTATCCATTGCCGGTGTAAACGACGGGCAGTTGAAAAAAGCAATTTTTCAATATAATCACAGTGATGATTATGTGGAAGATATTTTATACTACTATAAGCAGTACCGGGACTACGGCAATCAATTGAAGCAAATTGCTCTTGATGAAAAATGAGGAAGACAAATAAAAAAAGTGTGACAACACGTCACACTTTTTGCTCTTTATCCTTGATAGACTTAATTTGTTGCTTTACGCATTGAGCGTAGGATGAAGCTTACAACAAAGATTAAAATGATGGCACCGATTAATGCTGGGAATACATAGAAGTCTGAAACTTTCCAGCCCCAGTTTCCTAAAATCATGCTGCCGATCCAAGAACCGACAATACCTGCAATAATGTTACCGATAATACCACCCGGTACATCCTTACCTAAAATAACACCAGCTAACCAACCTAAAATACCTCCGATAATTAAGAACCAGATGAAACTCATCATACTGTCCAACTCCTTTGTTTAAGATTATTCAATAATAATTGCATCTAGTTATTTATTTCCTTACAGGCAATTCCTTAAACATTTTTTTAGCTGGAAGTTTTTAAGCAAATCCGGAAATTATGGAAGCAAAATTACTTTCTACTATATAGTAATTAGTACGTTTTTAGATTAAACAATTGAAGCACCTAAGCATGATTTAAAATGTCCAAGTGCCCATTCATGTCCAATTTCATTAAAGCTTGCAACGGCTTGTTCAGGAATCGTAATTTTATAGCCTAAATTATAACTATCCACAGCCGTATGCAAAATGCAAATATCCGTACATACACCGACAAGTACAACTTCTTCAACGCCACGTTCCCGAAGTAAAATATCCAGATTTGTTCCTGCAAAAGCACTATACCTTGTTTTATCAAATGAAATAACGCAATCTTTATATGTTTCATATAGCACTTTCACAGAACCATAAAGCTCACGTCCTTTTGTTCCTACAATATTATGGGACGGGAATAATTTAGATTCAGGATGATGTGGATCATTTTCAAAATGTAAATCATTAGCGAATACGATAACATCATTTTGTTCTATAAACTGTTCTATTAATGTACTAATATTTTTTTCTATTGCCTGTCCCGGCTTACCGCAAGTTAATTTACCATCATCTGCTACAAAATCATACGTGTAATCAATTACGATTAATGCTCTTTTCATCTTTAAATCACTCCTTATTCTTTGTAACGTTATTATGCCATGGTTATGGAAAAAATGTGAATCAAATAAATAATTAAATATTCTAAATATTTTGATTTCTAATGTCGTATGTTGTATAGTTAGGTTATCAAATAAATGGGGTGATTAATATGGATATGGCAATAACGAAGAGGCTGAATCGTCAAGGGTTAATTTTTGTAGGAATCCACAGTTTAATCATTTTGAATTTTGCTATTGAATTATTATTGCTCTAATAGATTACGATATTTAACAGAATCTAGCCTGAATAGGCGCTAGGTTCTTTTTTATGTTAGAAAAGTATTGGGTTCAATAAATATGTACAAAAAATTTTAAAAATTCACTTTTTGTAAAAATTGTGACGAAAGAGTAAAAAGGCAACACCAATGAGGATGAAAGCGATTGCAATAATTTCAGACTTTTTGAATTGTATAAAAAATTCAAAAAATAGTGTTGACGTTGGAGTTCATTTCGTACTATGATAACAACAATTTAGTACACCACATCACTCAAGCGACAATTTGATGTGAGCTTACAAGGTGTAATATTCGATCCTTTCTGATCAAAAAATTTCGAATATTCGAAATTAATATGAAAAATCGAACATATAAAAAACAGCAAGAGTAAAAGCATTACGTTGAGGGGCGTTTAAAATGAGAAGTGATATGATTAAAATGGGAGTTGACCGAGCTCCGCACCGTAGTCTTTTATACGCTACAGGTAAAGTTAAGGCTAGAGATTTAGAAAAGCCATTTATCGGTGTATGTAACTCGTATATTGATATTATTCCAGGCCATGTTCATTTGCGAGAATTCGCGGATGTAGTAAAAGAGGCCATTATTGAAGCAGGCGGAATTCCATTCGAATTCAATACAATTGGAGTCGATGACGGAATTGCAATGGGTCATATCGGGATGCGCTATTCATTGCCATCACGTGAAATTATTGCCGATTCGGCTGAAACAGTTATTAACGCACACTGGTTTGACGGAGTGTTCTACATACCAAACTGCGACAAAATTACACCAGGTATGTTAATGGCAGCTGTACGTACCAATGTTCCTTCTGTATTCGTATCAGGAGGCCCAATGGAAGCCGGTACGTCTTCTTCAGGTAAAACATTATCATTAACAAGTGTTTTTGAAGGAGTCGGTGCACATAAAGCTGGTACGATGACGGCTGAAGAACTGCTTGATATCGAGAACAATGCATGTCCAACATGCGGTTCTTGTTCAGGAATGTTCACAGCAAACTCAATGAACTGCTTAATGGAAATGCTCGGCTTAGCATTACCGGGTAACGGTACGATTGTTGCAACAAGTGAAAAACGTAAAGAATTAATTTACGAAGCAGCGAAACATTTAGTTCGTATGATTAAAGAAGATGTTAAACCACGCGACATTGTTACAAAAGAAGCAATTGATGATGCTTTTGCTCTTGATATGGCAATGGGCGGATCTACAAATACAGTGCTTCATACACTGGCAATCGCCAATGAAGCAGAAATCGACTATAACATTGAAGATATTAATAAAGTAGCAGAACGTGTTCCTTACATTGCAAAAATTATGCCGGCATCGGATATTTCGATGGATGACATTGCAAAAGCAGGCGGTGTTCAGGCAATTATTAACGAATTAACAAAAATTCCAGGGGCTATTCACCCTGACAGACCGACAATCGCAGGTGTATCGATGCGAGAGCTTGTAAAAGATTATGAAATTACAAATGATCGTGTCATCCGCACTAAGGATAATCCATATAGTGCTGTAGGCGGACTGTCTGTATTATTCGGAAATATTGCGCCTGAAGGTTCGGTAATTAAAGTAGGAGCAGTTGATCCTTCGATTAAAACGTTCACAGGCGAAGCTATCGTATTTGATTCGCAGGAAGAAGCACAGCAGGCAATTGATGACGGTCGAGTACGAGAAGGACATGTCGTAGTCATTCGATATGAAGGTCCAAAAGGCGGACCGGGCATGCCGGAAATGCTGGCTCCAACTTCTGCAATTCAAGGACGCGGACTAGGAACGAAAGTCGCACTCATTACAGATGGCCGTTTCTCAGGTGCATCACGCGGTATTTCAATCGGCCATATTTCTCCGGAAGCTGCTGAAGGCGGTCCGATTGCATTAGTACAAAATGGCGATACAATCATCATTGATTTGCCAAGCAGAACAATCAATTTACAAGTTTCCGACGAAGTTCTTGCTGAGCGTCGTCAAAACTTAAAACCATTCGAACCTAAAATTAAGCGCGGCTGGTTAGCACGTTACTCTGCATTAGTAACAAATGCTTCCCAGGGCGGCGTAATGAAAATATAATCTGAATACTTTAAAACGTTGATGAGGTTAAAGGATATAGAGTCTTGTATTTACCAGAGAGCCGGTATTGGTGGAAGCCGGCGATACAACTATATCCGACATCCCCTCGGAGTGAGCTATTAAACGCATTCGCCATTAGATAGCTCCGGGCATATTCGAATTGCTCGTTATTAATGAATCGCTCTCTTTGTTTAGTTGCACAAATTTCCTTTAGGAATTTTTGAAATAAAGAGGCTCAAGCGGTTCGCGAGGTAACTAGGTGGATTCTGTTTCTTTACGAAGCATATATTCGTCGATGTTATAAATGAGGGTGGTACCATGAAAAGTCTTTTTCATCCCTACGTAAGAGGTTTTCTTTTGCGTGCGGAGAAAAAGGCTTTTTCTTTTTATCAATTTATAAAAAATGATTAAAAAATGATTTCACATATAAAGTTTTGAAAAAGGAAGGAGAAATTACTATGAGTGCAAACGTTTCAGTAAATCAAGAAATCGAAAAGCCCACAGTTCAACAAGTAACAAAACCGAGAGACGGTGCGGATATTTTAGTGCAGGCACTGCATGAACAGGATGTTGATATTATTTTCGGTTACCCGGGCGGGGCAGTATTACAAATCTATGATGCGCTTTACCGCAATCCGATCCGTCACATACTGACACGCCATGAACAAGGCGCGATCCATGCGGCTGAAGGTTATGCTCGTGTTATGAATAAACCGGGTGTAGTAATTGCAACATCAGGACCGGGAGCGACAAACCTTGTTACAGGTATTGCCGATGCGATGATTGATTCGATTCCATTAGTTATTTTTACAGGGCAGGTTGCAACATCGGTCATCGGTACTGATGCATTCCAGGAAGCGGATATTATGGGGATCACAACACCGATCACAAAACATAACTATCAGGTGCAGGACGTAGCGGATATCCCGCGTATTGTTAAAGAAGCATTCCATATTGCCAATACAGGACGTAAAGGACCGGTTGTCATTGACTTCCCGAAAAATATTTCACAAACAGTGTTCTTGGATGAGATTAAAGCACCGGAAGATATTTATTTGCCGGGTTACCAGCCGACAACAAAACCGAATTACCTCCAAATTCAAAAGGCGATTCAAGCATTGAGTTTAGCTAAAAAACCTTTAGTACTGGCAGGTGCTGGCGTATTATTCGCAGACGCACGTGAACAATTGACAGAATTTATTGAAAAATACAATTTGCCGGTTGTTAATACATTACTTGGTTTAGGCAGCATTCACGGACAGCACAAACAATTCTACGGAATGGCCGGAATGCACGGTTATGCAACGGCAAATGATGCGATTACAAAATGCGACTTATTAATTAATATCGGTGCCCGCTTTGATGACCGACTAACAGGAAATTTAGCGACATTTGCACCGAACGCAACAATCATTCATATCGATATCGATCCTGCAGAAATCGGAAAAAATGTACCGACTGATATCCCGATTGTAGCAGATGCCAAAGAAGCATTATTAGCACTGCTGAAAAAAGACTTCGAAGGCCCGGATACAACAGAATGGGTTCATTACTTAAATGAAAGCCGTGATAAATATCCGCTTTGGTATGAAGATGCAGGAGAAGAAGTATTACCACAGCAAGCAATTGAGATCCTTCATAAATTGACTGACGGTGAAGCGATCATTACGACAGATGTTGGACAGCACCAAATGTGGGCAGCCCAATACTATCACTTAAATAATCCGCATAACTGGGTAACTTCAGGCGGTTTAGGAACGATGGGCTTCGGCTTCCCGGCAGCGATCGGCGCACAGTTTGCAAAACCTGAGAAAAAAGTTATCTCCATTGTTGGGGATGCAGGTTTCCAAATGACAAACCAGGAGCTTGCACTACTAAAAGAATTTAACTTACCAGTAAAAGTAGTAATCCTTAACAACAGCTGTTTAGGAATGGTTCGTCAATGGCAGGAAACATTCTATGAGGAGCGTTATTCACAAAGCCTGATGCCAATTCAGCCGGACTTCGTTAAGCTTGCCGATGCATATGGCATTAAAGGCTACCGCATCGACAATATTTCTGAAGCGGAAGCGATCTTTGATGAAGCGATCAATTCAGATGAACCGGTTGTAATTGACTGCCGCGTAAAACAACTTGTGAGCGTATTCCCAATGGTTGCGCCTGGTAAAGGGTTACATGAAATGATTGGAGTGAAGAAGCCATGAAGCGAGTGCTGACAGTAACAGTAATCAACCAAAGCGGCGTATTGAACCGAGTGACTGGCTTATTAATGAAACGTCAATTCAATATTGAATCGATTACAGTAGGCCATACAGAGCAACCGAATTTTTCGAAAATGACGTTCATCGTCCATGTGGAAGATGAAAATAAAATCGAACAATTAATCAAGCAGCTTTCAAAGCAAATTGATGTATTAAAAGTAAACGATATTACAGAAAAGGCGATCGTTCTTCGTGAGCTGGCTCTTATAAAAGTCGTATCTCCGCCGAACTTGCGTCTGGAGATGAATGCAATCGTAGAACCATTCCGTCCGCAAGTTGTCGATACTTCAAAAAATGTAGTGACATATGAAGTTGTTGGACACCCGGAAAAAATTGATGCCTTTATCGAATTACTTCGTCCATATGGCATTAAAGAATTAACACGTACAGGTGCAACAGCAGCTATCCGTGAAGCACAAAAAATCGAAAGCCCGCAATTATCGATTTTAAAATAAGCAATAAAAGAATCAACAAAAGCAATACAACATTGGTTTTAAACAGGGTGGAGGATGTCATCTGAAGCCCGAATTACAAAATAAAAAAACATTCACTTAATTGGAGGAAATGAAAATGTCAAAAATGTATTATGAAAACGAAATTAACGAGCAAGTATTACAAGGGAAAAAAATCGCGATCATCGGTTATGGTTCACAAGGCCATGCTCATGCGCTTAACTTAAAAGAATCAGGTTTTGATGTAGTAGTTGGTATCCGTCCAGGTAAATCATATGATGCAGCTAAAGAAGATGGCGTAGAAGTAAAATCAGTAGCAGAAGCTGCTGCAGAAGCGGATGTAATCCAAATCTTACTTCCTGATGAGCGTCAAAAAGCAGTATACGAAGCTGAAATCGCACCACATTTAACACCAGGTAAAGCATTAATGTTCGCACACGGTTTCAACGTACACTTCGGTCAAATTCAACCACCGGCAGATGTTGACGTATTCCTAGTAGCTCCAAAAGGACCAGGACACTTAGTACGTCGTCAATTCACTGAAGGTGCAGGCGTACCAGGATTATTCGCAATCCACCAAGATGCAACAGGTCAAGCTCGCGATTTAGCTCTTGCATACGGTAAAGGTATCGGTTCTGCACGCGGTGGATTACTTGAAACTACATTTGCTGAAGAAACTGTTACTGACCTATTCGGTGAGCAAGCAGTACTTTGCGGTGGTACAACTGAACTTGTTAAAGCAGGTTTCGAAACATTAGTTGAAGCAGGTTACCAACCAGAATTAGCTTACTTTGAAACATTACATGAACTTAAATTAATCGTTGACTTAATGTTTGAAGGCGGTATGGCGACAATGCGCTACTCAATTTCTGATACAGCAGAGTGGGGCGATTACGTTTCAGGTCCACGCATTATCGACGCATCAGTAAAAGCGCGTATGAAAGACGTATTAACAGATATCCAAGACGGTACATTTGCAAAACGCTGGATCGCTGAAAACGAAAACGGTCGTCCTGAATATACAAAATTCAAAGAAGCTGGCGCAAACCACCAAATCGAAGAAGTTGGCGAAAAATTACGTGCTATGATGCCATTCATCAACCAAGGAAAACAAAAGGTAACAGTGAAATAATATGAGAAAAATTGACATTTTTGATACAACATTGCGCGACGGAGAACAATCTGCTGGTATTAACTTAAATACAGCAGAGAAAGTAGAAATCGCAAAACAACTAGAGCGTTTAGGTGTCACAATTATTGAGGCAGGATTTCCTGCCTCATCTCCAGGTGACTTGGAGGCCGTATCGTTAATCGCAAAAACGGTGAAGAATTCAATCGTCACAGGTTTAGCACGTGCTGTGAAGAGCGATATCGATGCAGTTTGGGAAGCAATTCGCCATGCGGAGCAGCCACATGTTCATACATTTATCGCAACGAGCCCGATTCATATGGAATATAAGCTTAAGAAAAATCCAGACGAAGTAATTGAGCAGGCTGTTACTGCGGTCAAGTATGCTAAGGAAAAATTCTCACTTGTAGAATTTTCTGCAGAAGATGGTTTCCGTTCTGATAAAGAATTTCTAGTTCGTATTTGCCAGGAAGTTATTAAAGCTGGTGCGACAACGATTAATATTCCAGATACAGTTGGTTATGCAACACCGGAAGAATACGGCGCTTTATTCCGTTATTTACGTGAAAACGTGATCGGTGCAGAAAAAATTAAATTCTCTGCCCACTGTCATGACGATTTAGGAATGGCGGTTGCAAACTCATTGGCTGCCATCGAGAACGGTGCAGACCAAGTAGAGTGTACGATTAATGGTCTAGGTGAACGTGCAGGAAATGCCGCATTAGAAGAAATCGGTGTTGCCCTACATATTCGTAAAGACTTCTACGGTGTGGAAACAGGCTTAAACTTAAAAGAAATTAAACGTACATCACAGATGGTAAGCCGTTTAACTAATGTAGTCATTCAACCGAACAAAGCGGTTGTCGGTAAAAATGCATTCGCACATGAATCTGGTATTCACCAGGATGGTGTACTGAAAAATCCTGAAACATATGAAATCATCTCACCGGCACTGATCGGTGAAGACGATATTCCATTAGTTTTAGGAAAACATTCAGGCCGCGCAGCATTCCGTGATCGGGCTGAAACAATGGGCTTCCAGCTGTCGGATGAAAAACTGAACAAAGCTTTCGCTGAGTTCAAAAAATTGGCGGATCGCAAGAAAGAAGTAACAGAAGAAGATTTAACAACGATTTTAACTGAGCAGCAAGTTTCAATAGAAGATGTTCCATTATTTGAACTGAAATCGGTTCAAGTTCAATATGGTACAGAAAATATTCCAACTGCTACTGCATCCGTTATGACTCCAGAAGGCGAATTGAAAACAATTGCCTCTACAGGATCAGGTTCAGTCGAAGCGATCTTTAATACACTAGAACAGCTTGTTGGCGGTAAAGTCAATATTTTGGACTACCGAGTACAATCAGTCGGTAAAGGACGCGATGCACTTGGAGAAGCGGTCATTAATCTAAAATATAACGGCTATACATCCACAGGACGTGATTCAGCGCAAGACGTGCTTGAAGCAAGTGCAAAAGCGTATTTAAATGCAGTGAACAGACAATTGATCCAACAGCAAGTACGCGATAAACAGACAATTTCGGTTTAGTAGATTCATAAAGTTGTTCTCAAAAAGGAAACAACGAGCAAAGCTCATTAAGGAAAATAGCGTCATCATAATCGGTGGCGCTTCTACATCAAGTTACTTCACGTAGAAAGAAAGGTGTTTTACAAATGGAAAAGAAAATTACAGTACTACCAGGTGACGGCATTGGTCCAGAAGTTGTTGCAAGTGCAGTAAAAGTATTACAAGTAATCGGGAAACGTTTTAACCATACATTTCATTTAAATTATGCGGCAATCGGCGGAGCTGCAATTGACCAGTACAATAATCCATTACCGGAAGAAACAATTGCAATGTGCGAAGCAAGTGATGCCATTTTATTAGGTGCAGTAGGTGGTCCTAAATGGGATAATAATCCGCCAGCATTGCGTCCGGAAAAAGGTTTATTAAAAATCCGCAAGCACTTTGATTTATTTGCAAATTTACGTCCTGTGAAAGCATTCCCAAGTTTACTTGCATCTTCTCCATTAAAGCGTGAAGTTGCGGAGAATGTAGACTTAATGATCGTCCGTGAATTAACAGGAGGGCTATACTTCGGAGAGCCACGTAAAAAAACAGATGCAGGTGCTATTGATACATGTGTGTATTCTCGTGAAGAAATCGAACGTATTGTTGAAAATGCATTCGAATTAGCGCGTTTACGTCGTGGAAAACTTTGTTCAGTAGATAAAGCAAATGTACTGGATACATCCCGTTTATGGCGTGAGATTGTAGAAGAAAAGAAAAAGCAGTACCCAGATGTAGAAACAGAACACAACTTAGTTGACTCAGTGGCAATGAAACTGATTACGAATCCGGGTCATTATGATGTCATCGTGACAGAAAACCTATTCGGCGACATTTTAAGTGATGAAGCTTCTGTTATTACGGGTTCACTTGGTGTATTACCTTCTGCATCTATTCGCGGCGATAATTTTGGACTTTATGAGCCTGTACATGGTTCAGCTCCTGAAATTGCTGGTCAAGGTGTTGCGAATCCGGCAGCAACAATTCTTTCAGTGGCAATGATGCTTCAATATTCATTCGGCTTAAAAGATGAAGCAGCTGAAATCGAACGCGCCGTTGCAGCCGTGTTCGAAGATGGCTACTATACAGCCGATTTAGCTCAGGAACATAAACGTACATTATCAACAGATGAATGGACAGAAAAAGTGATAAACGAAATCGATGCAAGCTTTGTATCTGACAGCATTATGATTTCATATAACTAATTTCGAGAAAAAAGTTGATAGCTTTGGATATCAACACTATATATGGTTAAGGAACGGTGAGAACTATGGGGAAAAATATTATTGAAAAAGTGTGGGAACAGCATGTCGTACATCGTGAAGAAGGAAAGCCTGACTTACTTTATATCGATCTGCATTTAATTCATGAAGTAACAAGTCCTCAAGCATTCGAGGGACTACGCCTGGCAGGACGGAAAGTGCGTCGTACAGATCTATCGTTCGCAACAATGGATCATAACGTACCAACTAAAAACCTGCCGACGATTAATGACCCGATCGCAAAAAAACAAATTATGACACTTGCTGAAAATGCCAAAGAATTCGGTATCGAATTAGCGGATATCGGTCATCCGGATCAAGGGATTGTTCACGTTATCGGACCGGAATTAGGTCTTACTCAACCTGGTAAAACAATTGTTTGCGGTGATTCACATACAGCTACTCACGGGGCATTCGGTGCAATCGCATTCGGAATCGGTACTTCGGAAGTGGAGCATGTACTTTCAACTCAAACATTATGGCAATTAAAGCCGCCAACAATGGAAATCCGTGTTAATGGTGAACTTGGTGTTGGTGTAACAGCAAAAGATATCATTTTAGCGATTATTGCTAAATGGGGAATCGGTGTCGGTACAGGACATATTGTCGAATACACAGGTGAAGCAATCCGTAAGCTTTCAATGGAAGAACGTATGACAATCTGCAATATGTCGATCGAAGCGGGAGCAAAAGCTGGCCTGATTTCACCGGATGAAACAACGGTTGAATTTTTACGCGGCCGCCGTCACGTTCCTCAAGGAGAAAAATTTGAGGAAGCGGCAAAATATTGGTTAAGTCTTGCTTCCGATCCGGATGCAACATATGACATTGTTCTAGAAATCGATGCACAGGAAATTGAACCGATTGTAACATGGGGAACAAATCCAGCTATGGGTGTCGGTGTTTCAAAAACAGTTCCTACTGCTGCTGATTATGACAATGAAACAGATAAATCCGCGTTAAACAAAGCACTGAAATATATGGATTTACAAGAAGGGCAAAAAATTACCGATATTGAAATCCAGCATGTATTTATCGGATCTTGTACGAACTCCCGTATTAATGACTTACGTGCAGCAGCTGAAATTGTAAAAGGCGAAAAGCTTGCACCGGGAGTGAAAGGGATTGTAGTTCCTGGTTCCTGGTCGACAAAACGCCAGGCAGAAGAAGAAGGTCTACATCACATTTTCCTTGATGCCGGCTTTGAATGGCGCGAATCAGGCTGTTCTGCTTGCTTAGGGATGAATGAAGATGTAATTCCGGCGGGTGAGCGTTGTGCTTCAACATCTAACCGTAACTTTGAAGGACGTCAAGGTGCAGGTGCACGCACACATCTTGTATCACCAGCGATGGCAGCAGCTGCTGCCATTCACGGCCGTTTTGTCGATGTTCGTAAGCTACAAAAGCAGGAAGCATAAGGAGAGATCAGCATGAAACCGATTAATATTGTAAAAAGTATATATGCACCACTTGACCGTAAAAATGTCGATACAGACCAGATCATTTCAAAAGAATTCTTAAAGCGTATCGAACGTACAGGATTCGGACAATTCGTATTTTACCACTGGCGGTTTGATGAAAACGGCAATCCGATTGAAGATTTCGTATTAAATAAACCAGAATATAAAAATGCAGAAATTTTAGTTGCTCAAGATAACTTTGGCTGTGGTTCTTCACGTGAACACGCACCATGGGCAATTCTTGACTATGGATTCCGAGTTGTCATCGCACCGAGCTTTGCGGATATATTCCACAATAACTGTTTCAAAAATGGTATTTTACCGATTAAATTAACGGAAAACGAATGTGACGAACTTTTAGAAAAAGGTTTAGCAGAAGCACAGGCAATTGAAGTAAATTTAGAACAGCAAACAGTTACGACAGGTTACGGCAAAACGTATTCATTTGACATCGATCCATACTATAAACAAATGTTACTGAATGGATGGGATGAAATTTCTCTTACATTCCAGTATGAAGAGCAAATCGCTGCATACGAAAAAAACCGCGTAGCATACTAATCTAAAAGCCTCTTACTTCGGGTTCACCCATAGTAAGAGGCTTTGTCTTATTTTACCGGTTGTTGTGCCAATTTTCCGGTGCTATAATTTTTTTCATTGTTTGAAGTATCGGGAGTGTAACAATGAAAAATCTATGGATATGGATAGGCATAATAGTTATTATAGGATTGATTATTAGCTACTGGATGTTTATCGTTGGGGCAGTTGTCTTATATTATGCGGGTAAGAAACTAATAAAATTTTTAAAAGCAAAAAAGAAACAAAAATTTCTTGAAGCAGAACATCTGAAAATGAAAGAAAATCAGTCAACGATTGAGTACAAAATGGAAAGACTGCTTACTTTGTCGAATAATACAGATCCGAATGGTTTTATGCGTCAGCTATATAAAAATAAGCAACAGCTGGATTTAAGGGATTACTGGTATAAATATTTAGATTTGCGAGCAAAGCTTTTATTAAACGATACGCCAACTTATCGTGAAGAAGAAGTTCTTCATATTATGTGCGATGAACTGCTGATCCGAATGGATAACTTGGAAATTGAAGTAACAGATGCGGTGAAAACAGAATTCATTGAAGAAAATTTAACACCATTACTGAGGGATATTGTAGAAATCATGGAAGATATCAGCCCAGTGAAAACGATAAATATGGATGCATACCGCTTATTAAAAGCGAGTAACCATTAAACCACCAAAGAGGCAGGGACATAAGTAGAATTATTGTTAAATAATAGGAAAGCCTTTATTAAGAAACGGATATATTGCAAAATTGATTGGAATGCAGGGCGAGTGTAGCTGACGGCTACGCCTTTCGCTACAAGCAAAGCTTCCTGCGGGAATAGCGTGACGCCTGAGACTAGGAACAAAAGCTAAAAACGCCACGTCCTGTGGCAACGCTTTTGTGACCAACGTCGTGTTGGCCTCACGCCCGCGGAAAGCGTCCCGGAATGGAAATCAATTTTTAAGGCTCAGCAAAAAAACGTTATTTTTCTCTTAGAAAAATAGCGTTTTTGGGTTATGTCCCGGCCTCTTTTTCTTAACTAAAACTAACCATTCTGGAATAGTATTGCTCAGATTGGGCATCCTATAAAAAAGTTTAGTTGAGATTGGGGTAATTCGATGTCTTCGGAAGAGAACATTAAGTGGATTAATGAACAATTCAAAGATACAAATGAATTTACGATGAAGACGATGGAAGATGATGATAAGAAAGCCGAATTATTTTACATAAAGCCACTTATCGATGTGGAGTTGCTTCAACAAATTATTATTAAACCATATTTTGAAATGGATTCAGAATCGAAATTTATTCGATATTTAAAATCTCTACCTCAATTTCAGGACAGCAAGTCACAGGAGCAACTGAAAACTGAGGTGTTAAACGGCAATGTAGTTCTTATAATCCAGAATAAATTTTATTTGCTGGATCTGAAATTTTCTTTCAATGATCAGACGAATGCGGCATCCGTTGAAACAACAATACACGGTTCACAGCTGGCACTTAGCGACAATATCGCAACAAATATTAATCTTATTCGATCTGACTATCATCAGCCAACATTGTATATAGAATATTCCACGATAGGACAAGTAAACAATCATAAAATGGCTATCATTTATGACAAAGAAAAGGTAAATAAAAATGCTTTGAAACTCATCACTGAAAAACTGCAGCAAGTGGATAAGCAGGTGATTACATCTACAGTTCAGCTAAGTAACTATATTAATAAGCAAAAATATTCGCTATTTCCGCAGTTAATTATGACAGAACGTCCTGACAGGATTGTCTATAACTTGGCTGGAGGTAAAATTATATTATTGGTGGATGGTAACCCTCAAGCATTGATAGCCCCTGTATATTTCTTCGATTTTATGACATCGATGGAGGATAATTACCATTCATACTATATTTCATTATTCCTTAAAATACTCCGTTATGCTGGGTTATTTATAAGCCTTCTATTACCGGGTCTTTATATCGGTATTACTTCATTTGCACCGGAAGTGTTCAGGACAGAACTCGCACTGACAATTGCAGGAAGCCGTATTGGCGTTCCGTTTTCTTCATTTGTAGAAGTATTGTTTATGCTGTTTTTTATGGAAATGCTGCTGGAAGCAAGTATTCGACTCCCGAAAACAATCAGTGCAACGGCTACAACCGTTGGGGGGTTAATTTTAGGGACGGCTGTAACAGAAGCATCGCTCGCTTCGGATATTATGGTGATCATTGTGTCGGCGGTGGCAATATCAACGTTTGTTATTCCGATCAATGAAATGGCATTTTCCATTAGGGTAATTCGCTTCTTGTTTATCCTTGCATCAACATTATTAGGATTGGCCGGTTTAATGTTAGGGCTTTACGCAATGATTATGTATTTAGTAAGTATCGACAGCTTCGGTGAACCGTATCTGAAATTTAATGAAAAGAAGAAAAGTAAAACGAAGGCAGGGGAGGAAGCATGAGCAGGTTTTATTATTATTTAATTATTATTAATATGGTTGCTAATATTATTGCTTCCGTACCAGCTATCCTTCTCCATTTTCATAATGATGGTTCTGTTATGGGTTTGCTTTTATCAATTCCAGCAGGTGTCCTTCTTGTTATACTCTATACGAAATTTTTCCTTAAGTATCCGGGAAAAACATTACCGGAACTGCTGGAAAAAACTACTTCTAAATGGTTTTACTTGCCTTTCGTTTTTCTGCTAGCTGTACTATGGTTTGTAGCAGGACTTATTACGCTAATAACATTTACATTTTTACTGATACGTTATTTAAGTCCTGAAATGCCGATTATTCTAATTGCCCTGACGCTCATATCAGCGGTAATTTTTGGCTGTGTATTAAAAACAGAACGGGTTCTGTATACCGTTGAAATGATTATGATTATTACAAGTCCTCTCATTCTTTTCATATTTATTAAAGCATACAGCAGCAACAGTTTAAATTGGGATTTTGTTAAGGAAGCGGCTTTATATATAAATCAAGTTCCGAATTGGCATTCTTTTTCTGCTTGCTTTTTTTTATTTTTGGGGGCGGCCAATTTATTTATATTCAATCGATTTTTTAAAGAAAAACAGAAATTTGGTATAAAACAAATTTTGTTTATCGTTATATTATCGATTGGAACGCTCTTTACAACCTATTTCATACCGATTGGTTTTAACGGATTTGAGGGGATTAATGAATTAGTCTATCCTTGGATTGCAACAACCGATTCGATTAGGATGGATTATTTTATTGTTGAACGTGTATTATTTATGTTTTTACTTTTCTATTTAGGAATCGCTTTTTTAAGTATACTCATTCACTGGTATGCGGCGGCAGAGTTTTTAAAATTTACATTTAAACTGGAAAAAATTAAATATAAGGATAAAGTAATCGGAATATTTTTCCCTCTTCCAATATTTGTAGGGATTTCTTTATACTATGTAACCGTATTAACGGAATATCAGCTTTTCCAGTATTCGAGTTATTTTTATGATATTTTGGTTTTTATTTTTCCATGCATGATCCTATTGTTTAGTTACATTAACAGGAGGATGAAAAATAATGAATTTCCTTCTAAAAATTAAAGGAACTTTACTATTAGTAATATTGGGAAGTGTTCTATTATCTGGCTGCGCATTCAAAGACATTGATAAAAGTGTCTTTGTTGCAATGATTGCTCTGGATGTTTCCGATGATGAGGAAAAACCGTACAAAGTTACTTTGAAGCTATATGAACCAACTGGATCATTCAGAGAGGCAACAGAACCTCAGTATTCCTATTTATCGGAGAATGGGGAAACTCTTTCGGAAGCAATTCGTATGATGGAATCTTATTCAGATAAGGAGCTTGAATTTGGCCATTCGAAGCTAATTGTTCTAGGTGAGGAATTGGTGAAGAATGAAAAGAACAAGGAAATTTTAGACTTTTTAATTCGTAGACCTGATATCCAGATGATTTCCTGGATAACTGTCGGACGGCCTAATGCGGAAGAAATTATTAAAATGATTCCGCAAGGGGAATCAGCTGCCTATCCTGAACTGTTTAATTACTTTGATGGTAATGGTACGACAACCCCCTATATTGTGACGACCCACTTATTTGAGTTTAGAAGAAATATAAAAGAAGGTTGGATCGATAGTGTTTTGCCGATTATCGAAATAAATAATGAAGATCAGCATTTTGAAATTAATAAATCTTTATTACTTTCCGCAAATAAAGAACCGTATGAATTGGATTCATTAAATACTTCCATTTATAATATGCTGTCAAGAAGTGTAAAACATGCGAATTTACTAATAAAAGAGGATGGTGACCATTTCATTGCCAATATTGATACGGTTAAATCAAAATATAATGTTAAAATTAATAATCCTTCAGAAATCGAACTCGATATAAAAATTAGTTTATACGGCTCGGTGGCAGAATCACATAAACCAATGATTAATAAAGACCTGAAGAAGTATAATGAAGAATTAAAAAAAGAAACGGAAGAGAAATTTACAACATTCATTTCAGAGATGAAAAAAAACGGCTATGACCCTTTAGGTTTTGGCATCGATTACAAAGCAAAAGTTTTACATAATCGGCGCATGTCTAAAGAGGAATGGAAGGAAGCCTATAAAAATGCAAAACTCAATTTAACGGTTAAACCTGGTATAAAAAGTACGGGATCAATCCAATAAAAAAGACTTCAAATCGAACATTTGAAGTCTTTTTCCTTTTAAATCGCTACCCAATGCCCTTTAGTAACTTCAACAAGCTCTGTGTTCTCTCCATCAAAACGGTTCTTTGCCAGTTCTTCGTCTGTCATCACACGACGCTTTTTCTGTTTTTCGATGGCCGGATCCGGAATTGGAATCGAATCGAGCAGCATTTTCGTATAGGGATGCTGCGGATTGGCATACAGCTCTTCACTTTCTGCCAGCTCAACAATTTTCCCGCCATACATAACGGCAACACGGTCACTAATATGCTTTACCATCGATAAGTCATGTGCAATAAACAAGTACGTTAATCCTAGGCGTTGCTGCAAGTCTTTTAATAAATCCACCACTTGTTTTTGGATGGACACATCAAGCGCGGATAATGGTTCGTCACAAACGATAAATTGTGGTTCCACAGCAAGCGCACGTGCAATTCCAATTCGTTGGCGCTGACCACCGCTGAATTCATGCGGATAGCGGAGTGCATGCTCTTTTTGTAAACCAACAAGTTCCAATAATTCTTCCACCCTTGCCCGGCGAGCTTCCTTGGAAGGGGACAGTTTATGAACATCCAATGCTTCTCCGATAATATCCAGCACTTTTTTTCTTGGGTTTAAACTTGAATAGGGATCCTGAAAGATGATTTGCATATGACGACGCATACTTTTCAGTTCATTTTTCGTTAGGCGACTGACCGGCACACCTTTATAAAGCACTTCACCGTCTGTCGGTTCGTGTAATTGAAGAAGTGTACGTCCGGTTGTCGATTTTCCGGATCCTGATTCACCAACAAGTCCTAATGTTTCACCAGGGTAAATCTGGAATGATAAGTCATTGACCGCTTTTAATACATTGCCTTTTGCTAATTCAAAATGCTTGGATATATTTTTAACTTCCACTAAAGGCACGTTAATATTTAAATCAGGAGATAGATTCGGCTGTTCTTTTGGCTGCTTTGGTTCATGAAGCTTTGGCAACGCGTTTAAAAGCCGCTTTGTATAAGGGTGCTGCGGATTCGCGAAAATTTCTTCCGTCGTACCTTGTTCTACCACTTCGCCTTCCTTCATAACAACTACGCGGTCACACATTCCCGCAACAACACCTAAATCATGTGTGATCAATATAATAGATGTACCAAATCGCTGCTGCATATCCTTCATCAACGATAAAATCTGAGCTTGGATTGTTACGTCAAGCGCTGTTGTCGGTTCATCGGCGATAAGAAGGGAAGGATTACACGCTAATGCCATGGCAATCATCACGCGTTGACGCATTCCGCCACTGAATTCATGAGGGTACTGATTATAGCGTTCTTCACTATTTTTTATTCCGACTAATTTCAGCAGTTCAATTGTTTTCGAATACGCTTCTTTTTTGGAAAGCCCTTGATGCTTTATTATACCTTCCGCAATTTGGTCACCAATACGAATAGTAGGGTTCGTGGAAGTCATCGGGTCCTGGAATATCATACTAATGTCCTTCCCCCGGATCGCTTCCATTTGATTTTCCGTTTGCGTAATCAGATTTTTTCCTTGAAATTCAATCGTTCCATCCTTTAAAAAAGAGGGGGGAGACGGAAGCAGACGCATAATTGAACGGGCTGTCACACTTTTCCCGCTCCCGGATTCTCCTACAATTCCGACTGTTTCACCTTCATTCACATGAAAACTTACGCCTTTTACGGCTTCGAATTCTTGCTCTCCAGTTATAAAAGATACACGTAAATCCTTTACTTGAAGCAACTTTTTACTCATAAAATGCTCATCCTTTAATAAAAATAAAATAATTTCATTGACTTCTGAATGTTCGTTCTACATAATACATTACTATACAGGTAGGGATTATACAATATTAAAAGTGTGAAGATTCTTTACACGTTAGTAAGGGTGGAAAGAATTTGTAAGAAAGGAGCTGCTTTCATTACATGCAGCATTTATTTTTTGAAAGCTTTCAAAAAAATGCTTCGAAAAAGGGTTATTATTTCGCTTTCGTGCTGCTCGGTCTGCTCGTACACATTTTTACAATTCCGTTCTATTTAGTAAATCGTTCTAAATCAACGTATGCGGAAAAAGCTATGAATGTGAAGAGACAATTAATAGAAGATGAGAAAGTATTCGAGTGGCATAAGCAATATGAAGTAGAAGAACGGACAAAAGCTCAGTTTTTCAATCAAAAGATCGATGAGCAAACTATCATCAATAATGCGAAATCGCTTGCTCAGCAAAAATTGGAGCGAGAAGTTGAAAAAGTACTCGCGGCAAATGGAGTAGTGGAAAACTCCTATAAAAATTATTTTAGTACTCTATTTAAACGTCCGTATTTTTTACTGATTACGATAATTCCTGGCATTTTGATGTATGCTTTACTACTTATTACGAGTAATCCATTTGCTCGCTTTATTTTTGAGCGCTTATTACAGAGTGTGTTCGTTATCGTTGGGGTGGCAACACTCGTATTTACGATTTTGTACATTTCGCCGTTTGATCCAGCCCGCAATTTACTTGGGGTAGAGGCGACACCTGCACAAGTCGAAAACTTTAATAAGCTATACGGATTGGATCAGCCTTATTTAGTGCAGCTTTGGCATTCACTGTCAGGTCTGTTCACATTCGATCTAGGAACATCCTTTGCCGGGAAGGAAGATGTAACGCAGAGCATATTGAACAAATTTCCGGTAACGCTTGAAATCGCGATGTTTTCATTACTCATGGCGATTGCCATTGCCATTCCGGTCGGTATTATTTCAGCAGTACGTCCGAATTCATTTATCGATTATGTATTCATGTTAATCGCATTAATCGGTTTATCAATACCAAGTTTCTGGCAAGGGCTGATTTTCATTTTGACGTTCTCGCTTGAACTGAAATGGTTCCCGGCTACATATAATCCGGGAAATTGGATGTCGATCGTTCTGCCGATTGTTGTTCTCGGAACATCGATTACTGCATCGATTGCCCGTATGACAAGATCCAGTATGCTGGAAGTAATCCATGAAGATTATATTATTACTGCAAAAGCTAAAGGGTTAAGTGAACGGAAAGTAATTACAAAACACGCAATCCGCAATGCAATGATTCCGATTATTACAGTTATTGGACTGTTGTTTGGCGGAATGCTTGGCGGTGCGGCAGTTACAGAGAAAGTCTTTAATATTAGCGGTATAGGAAGTTATATTGTCGACAAGCAGTTTATTCCGGATATTCCGGCAATTTTGGGTGGGGTTGTCTATATTGCAATTACCATTTCCATCGTGAATATGCTGATCGATATTTTATACGCTTTCTTTGACCCACGAATTCGTTCGAAAATGAAAAAATCTTAGGAGAGGGTAACGACGTGAAATTTATATCAGATGTAAAACTGCTGTTGAAAATAACACAAGAGTATGTAAATGCACAGTTTACCATTGCTTTTTCTGCGATTTTTTCATTGCTGTTTTTACTTTATAGTTTTAATTTTTCAGAAGGTATATGGCGACCGTATGTAGTTGGTTTTTTTGCGATTTATCTAGGCACAACAATTTACGTATGGCTCACATCTCTACTTATTAAAAAGGATTTGGCAAAAAACCGAGAACTGACAAAACGTACACGCCTTCTTGGCATCCCGTTGATACTTACAATTTTCGTGGGGAATGTATTTGCTGCCGGATTCGGTTTTATGCTCGCATCGAAAAATAAAACGGCAGAATACACATTTGCTGTTTATGCTTTTATGACACAAATATTCATTATCCTGATTTCAGGGCTTAATTTGTTCAAACCATATGTAGTGGATACATTTGTTCTTGCAATGGGTGGGTTTATCCTACTTGCATTACTGTACTTGGCAGTAGCTGTGCTGATCGCGAAATTTGTTACAGCTGATACAGCACCGAAATGGGTGTTACCGCTTGGTATTGTCCTGCTTATTCCAACGTTGACAGGTAATTTCTTCTCGCTGTTACTAGGGATCACATTAATTCGTAAAGCACGAAATACAGATCCTTCCGCAGTAGAGAAATGGCAAAAAACATGGAATAAAATCTTACGCAATACGATGGCTGTATTTGGCCTGTTTTTCATCGTTTTCATGTTCAGTTTGTCGGTTGTCAGCTCATGGACATTCGATTATGACTTTGCAGTTGAAAACAATTATGCAGTACTGCTGCAAACACCTACATTGGAATATCCGTTAGGTACCGATAATTTCGGTCGGGATTTATTTTCACGCATTGTATTCGGTGCGCAAATTTCGTTGATCGTCGGTTTTTGTGCGACGATCATCCCGGCGATAATCGGCGGGGCGCTCGGTGCGATTTCCGGCTATTATGGTAAAAATACCGACAATATAATTATGCGTACATTGGATATTTTATATGCGATTCCAGGAATTTTGCTGGCCATTGCAATCATTGCCGCATTTGGCGCAAATACGACAAATCTGATCATCGCTTTAAGTGTCGGGGCCATCCCGACCTATGCGCGGACAATGCGGGCAAATGTACTGCAGATTTCAAACTATGAATTTGTAGAATCCGCCCGTGCATTAGGGGCGAATGACCGCTCGATTATTTTCAAACATATCGTGCCAAATGCAATGGCACCGATGATTGTCAAAGCAACTTTAACAATCGGAGGAGCTGTTATTTCAACGAGTAGTTTAAGCTTCCTCGGATTAGGAATTGAACCGCATATACCGGAGTGGGGCAATATTTTAAAAGTTGGAAGTACGTATTTAGAATCACATTCATATTTAGCGATTTTCCCGGGGCTATGTATTATGCTGCTTGTTTTATCGTTTAACTTTTTCGGCGATGGACTGCGTGACGCATTGGACCCAAAATCTAATTAACTTTTTGGAGGAATTTTTCATGAATAAAAAATTATTTACGTTAGCATCAACAGCAACAGTGGCAGCAGTAGCATTAGCAGGCTGTGTCGAAACAAAATCAGATGTAGAGGAAAAAGATTCTTCAACAACTGAAACGGCTGGAGCAAAACCAGTCATCGAATTACTTGGTATGTCTTCTTCAGAGCAGGACATGAATATTGTGCGTGACCAATTAGTGAAGAATGGTTTTGATGTGAAACTGAATATCCAACCAGATTACGGTTCTTTCACAGCACAACAGGATGCTGGAAACTTTGATATTGCCATTTCAAGTTGGACGACTGTAACTGGTAACCCGGACTATGCAGTACGCGGTTTATTCAAAACAGGCGGGGACTACAGCCGTACTTCAGATGAAACAGTCGATAAATTAATCGATGAAGCGAGTACATTAACGGGTGATGAAGCAAAGGAAAAATATAAAGAGCTGGAACAAGCTTTAGTATTCGACAATGCCTATATTGCACCATTATATATTTCTCAAAAATTCCAAGGTATTTATAAAGCGGAAGTGAATCCGGATACAGTACGTCTGCCAAAATCACGTGCTCAGGCATGGGAATCAATTTCATTCAATGATGAAGGTAAAAATGCATCTGAAACATTAGTACTTCACCAAGCATTGGCATCATTGACATCACTTGATCCTGTTAAGGCAAATGATGGCTCGATCAATACATTGAATACAAATATGTATGTACGTTTAGTGAATTTATCAGATACAGATGAAGTTGTATCAGAAGGTTCACTTTCATACGACCATGCAATTGCAGAAAACAATGAAGAATATTATTTCGTACTGCGCGATGATATTAACTTTGCAAAAGTGGAAGGCGAAAAAGCTGTTGATACGGGTGATTTAGTATCAGCAGAAGATGTTGTATTCTCATTAAACCGTGCAAAAGACGAAACTTCGGTACCGGATCACCGCACATATTCAATCCATGAAAATATTGATACAGTTGAAATCGTATCGGATATTACATCATTGGAATCAGTGAAAACTGCAGATGGCAAGTCAATTTTAGAAGAATTATCGGATGATCTGCCTGCAGCGATTTCTGAAGTTGTAACAGATGAAAAAGCTGTAGATAATGCATCAGGGAAATACCAAGTTGTTAAATTGACAACACCAAATCCTTTCCCGCAAGTATTAAACTACTTAGCGCACCAATCTGGCGGTATTGTATCAGAAGCTGCGGTAACTGCAGTCAATACATTTGATGTAGCAAGCTATGATCCAAACACGGATATCGCATACGGTGACCAATCAACTGTAACTGAAGGCGCGAGCTATGCAAACCATTTAGCAGCATCAGGTCCATATATTTTAGTGAAGAAAAATGACTATGAAGCAACATTCGTGAAAAACCCTGCATACCAGGCAGGAACAGAAAATGAGCCGAAAATTGAAAACATCAGTGTTCGTTTCATCCAGGATAATGACAGTGCACTATCTGCATTGCGTAATGGTGAAATCCACGTATTACAATCAGTTCCTGAAACGAAAACAGATGTAGTGGAAGGCGATGAAAACTTACAATTAAAAACAGCTGACAGCAACGCCGTATCGTACTTATTGTTCAATACTAGCGGCCGTGAAACTGCGAAATCTGCAGACTTACGTAAAGCAGTCCTTCACTCAATCAACCAAGAAGAGTTCATCAGCTACTACCAAGGTAAGAAAAAGCCGGCTGTATCAACAGTTTCACCTTTAATTGACACAGGTTTAAAACTGGAAGCAGACAGCGCAAAAGTAAAAGAATTCTTAAAAGCATATAACGAATCAAAATAATATAAAAAACCGAAGCGGCATTGGATGCTGCTTCGGTTTTTTTCTTTAAATGGTGATGCTTAGGAAACTTGTGGGGATATATAGCCGGCTTTTAGTATATTTTCGAACAGTTCTTTTTTTAATGGTTTGGAAAACAAATAGCCTTGAATGACATCGCAATCATTCTTCTTAAGAAATTTCAGCTGTTCAATTTCTTCCACACCTTCAGCAACTACATTCATCTCCAAGGATTTCGCCAAATGTAATGTAGCGCAAATAATGCCGTTATCTACCTTATCCTCGTTATTAATATTATCGATAAATATTTTGTCGATCTTAATTTTATTCGGTTTAAACTTTCGTATCGAAGCTAATGAAGCATAGCCGGTACCAAAATCGTCAACTGCGATGCGAATTCCGAGATCTTTTAGGCTTTGAATTGTTAAATATACGCTCGATTCGATATTCAGCAAAGTATCTTCTGTAATTTCGAATTCCAGATAGAACGGATCAATTCCGTATTTTTCTAATTGTAACTTAACATGTTGTAACAAGCCTTTTTTCATAAAGCGAATAGGAGGAATATTAATTGCTATCGGGATGATCGGCAATCCTTTTTCCTTCCATTCTTTAAGAAGCTGACATACTTTTTCAATCACCCAATCGGTAATTCCATTGATCATATGATTTTCTTCGGCAAGCGGGATAAATTCTCCGGGAGAGACTAATCCCCATTCTTTATGATTCCAGCGAATTAACGCTTCAGCACCGCAAAGAGAACCATTTCTCGTCTCTACCTGCGGCTGGAAGTGTAGCTCAAACTCTTCATTTGATATGGCTTTCCGCATATCCCGATCCAACGCATATTTTTTATAATTTGATATATCGCCTTCATCAGAAGAAAGCTGAAAATTACTTTTCCCTTCCTTTTTAGCTTTATGAAGGGCTGTGTGCGCATTTTTCAAAAGCGTCAATTTTTCTTTCCCTTCATCAGGATAGAAGGTAATTCCAATACTAGTTGAAATATTTAACTCGTAATCCTCAATCGTAAATGGTTCTCTTATTTTTTTGATTATCATTTTGGCATATTGAAGCACTTCTTTTTTATTCTCAAAATTATGGATGATCATTATAAAATCATTGCTGCTCAGACGAGCTAAATAACTGTCTTTCGGCATTATTGTTTCAAGACGATTGGCTACGTACTTTAATGTTTTATCTCCGATATAATAGCCGAGTGAGTCATTAATAATATTAAAGCGATCAAGGTCAAAATAAAGTATCGCAAATGGATCATCGCTCTCACATAAGAGGTCCAATTGTTTAAACAGACTTTGCTGATTTGGCAGACCTGTAAGATGATCGTAGTTGGATAAGTAATTGATTTTGTGTTCTTTTTCAATTTCATAAGTAATGTCGGTCACTAAACCGAATATATTCGTTATTTGGCCATGATCATCAAGGCGGGGGACAACTTCTTCAAGCAGCCATTTTGTATTTTCGTTCCCGGAGTTAATCCGATATATCCACTGGAAACTATTCCCGCGCATCAATTTCTTTTTCCCATTTTCCAATTCTGTAAGATGTACTGGCTGAATCATATTATGCCAGGCTTTTGAATCTTCATATAGGGTGGAGAGGGGAATCTCCAATATTTCCTCTAAACCTTTAGAAGCAAAGAGGAATTTACCGCCTATATCTTCCTTCATCCATATCCCTGAAGTAAGATTATCAAAAATGGATTTATAGCCTTCATTTTGCTCAATCAATTGCTTTTTCAGCAAAGTTTGATAAGTTTCATCTTTAATGATGCCAAAGACTTTCGTCGGTTTTCCTTCTTCCCAAAAGACTTCTGCATGTACTTTAAAATATTTTAATTCATTAGTTTTTTTATGATAAACCCGAACTTTATGTGTATAGTTTTCGCCTTCATAAATGGATTTTTGTAAATATTGAATTGAGATATTCAAATCATCAGGGTGGATTTGCTTGAAAGGCTCATCAATACTGATATATTTTTTGTAATCCAATCCGAACATATTATAAAAGTTTTTTGAACAGATTAGCTTGTCTTCTTTGAAATGATATTCCCAGCTTCCGATTTCGGCTATTTGCTGTGCATAATTCAAATGATTTTCCCAAAGTAACAGTTCCTGTTTCATCAAAGTTTTATCTGTATTATCGGTTACGATCAAATAGATACCGATAGTCTCATCGTCAATAATAATCGGAATGAAAGTCAGGTCGAGAAATAGTGTATTATTAAGATCATTCCTGATCTCAATATTGCATTTTTCGGAATGTCCTTTTAATGTTTTTTGAAAAGTATTTCGAAGTAACTCCAAATTATCGCCATAAACAAATTGTCGGAAATCCGCTTCATTTAATATTGGTTTACCGAGTAAATCATGGAGTTTTTGACTATTTGATGAAAGTACTTTACCGAATTTAGACAATACAACAACAATATTCGGATGATTAGTAGTAAGAGATGTGAAATAATTGAAAAAGTCATTATTCACTTCTTCACTTTTATTTTGATCTGAAAATAATTGCTTGAATTTGAGGTAGTTCATATCATTTTCCATTAATTTTTCCACCATCCCTCTATAAAATCCATTTCATTGATACGTATTACTTCATAACACCAATTTGTCAATCGAATTTTACACCATATGATAAAAAAATACTATTTTCGATATTATAATCTATTTAAACATAAAACTTAATCAAAAGGTACATCTTGAGAGTATTAAATAAAAATTGGAAAAATATACAACGAATAGGTATTTTGTGCTAAACTATTTGTAACAGTTTTCTAAAGGAAGGTAGTTTATACGTATGAAAAAAACAACAAAATATATGGCACTTTTTACAATACCGGCTGTCATCTTCAGTGTACCTACATACCCAGATGCAGCAAATGACTGGCAAGTTGAACACACGGAAAAACTCATTGACCAGATTAATCCATTAAGTACTACATACGAATATTATTTAAATGAGGCAAAAAATGCATATTACGCATTATCAAATTATCAGCAAAACCAAGTCCGTAATTCATCGACACTTTTTTACTACATGCAAAGTACAGACAACCCTCAATATGTGCTGACGACTTTTTCAAATAAAATGTCAGCCATTTCTTCACGCAACAGTACTTTTTTGCGTGATATTGAGGAAGCGAATCGTTATTACCTTTCTTTATCGTCAGCTCAGCAAGCGATCATTCCAAATTATTTATACTTACAGCTACAGAATTATATGGAAAACTTGAATAAATTGAAAGCAGTAAAGCTTAGCCTTGAACAATTATCTGTAAAGGACAGCAATTATGTTTACAATTATGAAACGGCCATGCTGGCATATCAATTATTGCCATACGATTTTAGAATGTTATTAACATCGCTTGTGAATGACAAAAAGCGTGAATATGAGTTCTATTATTCACCGACAAACAACCGTTCAGTCGCACAGCAGGTAATAAATGAAATATCCAAATTGTCGACAAGCTCTTCAATCGAACAAGTATCAGCCGTTCGTGATATGTACAACGGATTAAATGTCTTACAGCAAACCTTCGTTTCCAATTATCATGATTTACTGTATATCGAACAAGTACATCGCAATGCGCCTACTGGCTGGGATCCATATTATTATGATGAAACCGGCAAGCCAGATCAATATCCATCAAATATAGAAGTTACAAATAAAGGTCAAATGTATACAGTAGTATTGCCTGTTTCCAAAATGAACAAGTATTCGAATACGAAAGTAACGGTATCTGATACTGTTACACTTTCAATTCCGAAAAATGCGGTACAAAATACAAATAATAATGATGTTTTAACGTTAACAATAGAAGAAACGAATGAACAATCCATACTATTTACGGCAAGTATGTATGATGAAAGCTTTGAATTTTCATCCTATATTGATATAGAAGTAAAGGGCTTGCCTTCCTCCGCAGCAATTGTCCGATTGCATGATGATGGGGAGTATGCAGCAACACCTTACAGAAAGATAGCAAATACCTATTCGATAAAAACGAAAACATCTGCACAATATACAGCAATCAATAATCGAGTAAAACTTTTTGATATCCATACAGACGGGCATCGCTATGAAATTGAGCAATTGGCGAAACGGAAAATCGTATCAGGTGAGAACGGCTATTACAAACCGAATGCACACGTAACATTGGCACAATATGCAGCGATGATTGCCCGTTCCATGAATATAACGACAGATGAATTCTCTACTTATCAGGATGTTCATGGGAAGTGGTTTGAGAGTTCCATTCAAGCTCTATTGGAAGCAGGTATACTTGAAAAGCCACATTCCAACTTTTTTAATGCCGAAAAAGTTGTGACACGTAAAGAAGCGGCTGTTATATCTATACAATTACTTCAATATGCAGGAATCCATATTTCAGATCCTGATTTAAATAAGGTTCCATTTACGGATTTTAAACAGCTTTCAGCAGCTGATCGTTATTATGTCGCAGCGGCATATGAACTAGGCATTTTTAATGGTAAAGGAAACGGCCAATTTGACCCGAATGGAAAATTGACGCGTTCACAAATGGCCAAAGTATTGTATAAAACTTTGCAGATTGCAAAAATGATTTAATTTAGCCTTCGTTAGGATAGCATACGACATTGGCAGGCTAACTCTAACTCAAAAAGCCGTTTTTCTCTAGGAGATAAAACGGCTTTTTAGTAGGCTGAAGAATCGGTTCTTATAAAATTTTTACTTCTGTCAAACCCATTTTATTATTACTGTGCTACGCGGCGGTACTCTTTTACTGTACCATCTGCAAATTTAATTTCTAATTCCAGTTCCAAAAAGCTGTCAGGTTGTTCAAATTTTTGGAGTACTTCATCAATTACTTCATCATCAGGTGTATCCTTATCGAATGTGAAGCTTTCAAAAATCGGAACCAATTTGTTAGTCGCTTCGTTACCTTCTAACTTCGTATTGTTTACTTCATCTTCAATCTGTGCTTCCGCTCGGGATGCTTCATTTTCATAACTCACATCATAACTTTTATCATCCGCATATTCGATATCCAAATCAAAGTGAGTAAAGTTAAATGGGGCATCCGTTGTTTCGGTTACAGTACTTGTCTGATTCATCGTATTTTGTTCTGTCGGTGCATTGTCTGGTAAGTTGGTTGCTTCTTCGCTGTCACCACAGCCTACTAACAATGCAGTTGTACTTAGTGCGCAAATTAATGCAAATTTTTTCATGAATGTAAACCACCTTTCTTGTAACTACTTTTTAAAATACCCCAATTATAAAAAAATAATCTGCATAATTTCCCTTTGTAAAATATAGTTAATTTTGTTTATGCCAAATTATCTAGAATAAAAGTTAAGTACAGCTTGGATAGTGAAAGTATGTTAAGTTGGGAAAGTTCCAAAATATTCTATATTTAAATAAATTTATGTTACACTTGTTTAATGAGATATTTATGGAAATGACTTAACAATTATGAATTTCATCATCGCGTCTCCAATTTATTTCATAAAATCAATTTGGAAATGACTTTCTAATGCAGGAGGATGTTTGAATGAAAAAGATGACTAAAACCGTTTTAGCTACTACATTGGGGACTACATTGATGCTGACATCAATTATTCCGGCCGTTAAAGCTGATGAAGTAACACCGGATATAAGCAGCTGGGCAATCGGTACTTTGAATGAAGGCGAAAAATACGGAATTTTTCCGATTGAATGGTACTATGATGGTTTCCGTTCAGCGATTACTAAGGAACGTTTAAATAATTTAATTGAACTCACTGAACAAAAGATTGCAAGTTTAAATTTAGAGAAGAAAGAAAAGTTTACCCCAGTTGCGGTAAAAGGCGATGGAACACGTGGTGATATTATAAACCTTCTTTATAATATTGTCGGTCAATACAAATTAGATACAGTAGATGACGCTGTAACATATATGCAGAAACATAAAGTTTTACAAGGCTCTGAAAAAGGCCTGATGCTCGATCAAAAAGCTACGACACAACATGCGGTTATTTTTGCAGTCCGACTAATCCAGGATACATTTGAGCAGGCAAATGCAGGCGCGAAAGGTGTTGCATGGGTAGTGGAAGATGAAGATACCAAAGTATATTTGCTGGGCTCAATCCATGTAGGAACGCCGGATCTTTACCCAATGCATAAAAAACTGACAAAAGCCTTTGATGAATCGGACGGCCTTTTTGTTGAAGCAAACTTATTAGATCCTACTGGTATGGATTATTATATTGAAAAAGCGATGTTTAACGATGGTCGTACAATTAAAGAAGTTGTAAGTGAAGAAACATATGCAAAACTTCAAAAGGTCGCTACACAGCTTGAAATGCCAATGGAAGAGCTGGAAATGCAAAAGCCATGGCTGCTCTCCAATAATTTTTCGTCGATGATGATGGATGGGGCGTTTGGGTTAACAGCAGAAGAAATGGCGATGCATGGGGTGGATATGCAATTTCTATTAAGCGCCTACTTACAGCAAAAACCTATTTATGAGCTGGAAGGGATCAATGCACAAGTCGATATGTTTGAAGCATTATCGCCAGAAGCACAGGAAGAATCCTTAGTAGCAGCACTTGACGGTATTTTAGAGCCTGCTGATCAGTCCGAAGAAGATGTTCAGCTTATGGCGGATTGGTTTACGAATTGGGTTAAAGGAGATGTAGAAAAGTTTGCGGAAAGTTTAAGTGAAATGGAAGGAGATACTTCTGAGTTCAACCAGATGCTGTTCGGTAAACGTGATGCAGAAATGGCGGCAAAGCTTGTTGATGTTTTAGAAGAACAAAAAGGAACTTTCTTTGTCGTTGTCGGAGCGGGTCACTTGTTAGTGGATAAAAATATTCGCTATCATTTAGAGGAAAGCGGTTATGAAGTAAAACCGTTTTATCAATAATTTAAATGCGCATGGAGCTGGTTATATAAATAACTGTTCCATGCGTTTTGATTTTGAAGAATATAATATAATAGGATGCCAATTATAAATGTAATAAAGTAAGCAAAGGTCTGCCGGCGACCATGAAAATGATATAGATTGAAAGGGCTCCTAAAATAGCATAACTAGGCTTCCACAAACCTGAAAAATAAAAAACAAGTACAGTAAACAGGACCATGCCGACAGCCCCAAAAATGGCGTTTTGCTGCACAATATGAAATGTTTCTTCCGTCATGTTTTTCACTTGCAGCCTCATATTAAGCAACGTTAATATCGGAAGCAATGTAATAATACCGGATAAAAAATGCAAATTCGATTTGCTTAACCAAGAAGCGAGCAACATCACTGTACCGCCAAGAATAAATTGAATTACGTAAAACACGTTCCACTTACCTCAATTCCATTAAAATACAATAAATATAAATCATCGATTTGAATGTATCAACATTATTTTCGGAAAATAGAATTAATAATGTAAAACGAGATTTCCTTAGTGTATTTTCTAATATATTTTATAAGAAGAATTGCATAAATTCTCTCAAGTTGTAAAAATATGTTGAATTTTCTAGTCATAGTAGTGTACCCTTGTTGAAAATGATTATCATTCGCATAGTAATGAATAATATAAGGGGTGAGGAGAATTCAAACGAACGATTTAATAAAATTTTTCGCCAACTCAGCGATTCAATATGCAGATTTATTTGTAACAAGTTTAGCTCCTAATGTACATGATCACAATCGTAATACAGCACCATGTTTAAATGGACTCGTTATTACTCTGTCGGGAAGCGCAAATTTTTCACTGAATGGGGAAGTATACGCGATACATAAAGGAGTAATCCTTCATGCCGGACCTAATATGGCGATTGATATTAAAGTTACAAGTAAGGAACCATGGCATTATACAGTACTGCATTATGAAATGTTAAACCGTCCTTTTTCAATGGATATAGGCCATTTTGAAATCGTTGCTGGTCATCATCATAAATTGGATTATTTAGTCCACCAATTAATCCATTTTGAAAAAATACCGGGTGATATGAACCGGCTGAAATGTAAATCTCTGTTCCTGCAGTTGGTAGAATTCATAGTTATTTGTGCAAAAATGCAAACTTCAAACAATGTAGTGGACCAGGCGATTACATTTATAACCGAACATTATAATTTACCTATAACAATAGCAGAAATCGCGGAGGAGATAGGATGTGATCGTCGTAGATTTGCTTATTTGTTTGATAAGCAAATCGGCATGTCACCAATTCAATTTTTAACGGAAATCCGATTAAAACAATCCCGTGAATTGCTACGTACGACATCAATTCCGATTAAGGAGATTGCTGAACTAATCGGTTATCAAGATGCATTCTACTTTTGCCGAGTTTTTAAAAAGCAATATCACATGACACCGACAAATTTCCGTAAGCAATATTTAACTGTTTAGCAAAAGTCCATTCATTTTGTAAAAAACTCTATGTACGTAAAAACAACCGTTTGATATTATCGACATTGTAAATAAAATGATAATGATAATCGTTATCAATAAAACAGGAGGAAAAATAATGAAGAAATATCGTACATTAATTGGTGCAGGGGCAATTGCATTATTGCTTGCTGCATGCAATGAAGAGGTGGATTCATCATCTGCAGCTGAATCAGAAAATAAAACAGATCAAGTTACAAGTGAAGAAAAACCTGTTGCAGATAAAGCGATACAACAAAAAATTACTTATTTAGGAAACGACTATGATGTACCTGCAAATGTGGAAACAATTATTACAGCAAGTTTGGAAGCGATGGAAGATGCTGCAGTACTCGGTGTAAAGCCTGCGGGTGTTATTTCTACGGATGGCACGACTATTCCTAAATATTTGGAGGCAGATTTGGCAGGGGCAGCAGTTGTCGGTTCCAAAAAAGAGCCAAGTACCGAGGCAATGCTTTCTTTAAACCCTGATGTAATTTTAGGTACTAGCAAATGGGATGAAGCGCAAATGTCGAATTATAACAAAATAGCAACGACATTCCCGTACTCTCATATTTCTACAAACTGGAAAGAAAATTTATTATTATTTGGCCAAATAGCCGGTAAAGAATCAGAAGCACAGAAAGCATTGGATGACTATGATAAGCAATTAGCCAGTACGAAAGAATCGATTGCCAACAGTGAGCTGAAAGATAAAAAGGTTGTAATCATTCGTGTACGTGGCGGTTTGTCGGTCTATCCTGCTGGAGTATATTTAAACCCTTCTATTTATGAAGATTTTGGTTTTACAGTACCAGAAGAATTGAATTTAATAGAAGCACAAACAACGATTACATATGAAACATTGGCAGAGTGGAATCCGGATATGATTTTCCTTCAATTTGCTGATGATGAAAATAAAGATACGCCTGAGTTATTACAGGAGATTTTAGATAATCCGATTTTTAACAGTACAACTGCTGCTAAAACAAATAATGTGCATGTTAATCTTATAGATGCATTGGCACAGGGAGGGACAGCTTGGTCAAAAATTAACTTCCTGAAAGCATTTAATGAGAATGTACTAAAATAAGCACGGATTATTCAATAGACAGCTTCAGAGAAGTTAGAACAGACTGTACAATATTTCTGTGAAAGGGCTGTGCCGGAAAGGTTTTCCGGGCAGCCTCTTTCTTTTATTCAATAAAAGGAGGCATATATTTTTGAATTTTTCATACCGGCATTTCATTTTATTTTCAACAATAATGCCTGTTCTCATTGTTGTTGTGACAATCATGTCGATTTCGATGGGTACAAAATCAATAGTGCTTGAAACGATTCTCGACGCATTTATCCGTTACGATAAAGAAAATGTAGATCACCAAATAATATGGTCTGGTCGGGTACCTAGAGCGCTCGCTGTATTATTTGTTGGTGCATTTTTAGCAACTGCAGGTGCAATCATGCAAGGGGTTACTCGAAATTTCCTTGCGTCGCCATCAATTATGGGTGTAACGGACGGTTCAGCCTTTTTTATAACGATGGCCTTTGTTTTTTTGCCTGGGATTTCAAGTTTTAATTTAGTCCTTCTTTCTATGCTGGGTTCACTTTTTGGCGGTGCACTTGTATTTGGTTTTGCATCCATCATTAAAAATGGCCTATCTCCAGTAAGACTGGCAATTATCGGTACGGTAATCGGTACATTTATAAGCAGCATCGGAACTGCAATTGCGATGTATCATCAAATTTCACAAACGATTACAATGTGGTACAACTCGAAAGTACATATGGTAGAAATGGAATTAATTTATTTATGTGTTCCAATTGGAATGATCGGACTATTACTGGCAATTTCATTGGCACGTGCTGTAACGATTACAGCGCTTGGTGAAGATGTTGCTGTCGGCTTGGGGCAGAACACAAGAATAGTAAAAGTATTAAGCATGTTAGCTGTTGCTATATTGACGGGTACTGCTGTAGCTCTTGTCGGGAAAGTAGCTTTTGTCGGTTTAGTCGTACCTCATATTGTAAGAATGCTTGTGGGCGTCGACTACCGTGTAATTATTCCTTGTTCGGCTGTTATGGGTGCCTTTTTCCTTGCAGGCTGTGACCTCGTAAGCCGATACATCAATTTTCCGTTTGAAACACCGATTGGAGTAGTAACGGCACTAATCGGGGTACCGTTTTTCTTATATTTAATTCGACGTAAAGGCGGTGAAAAATATGACGCTTAAAAAAACAAAATGGCTGTTTATAATCGGCATACTGTTTTTCATGCTTTTATTAGCAATGTATATCCATTTAACGAGCGGTGCGTTTACCATGACGACACCGGAAGTATTTAAAACTTTACTGCGGATTGATTCAACAGAACAATTTGATTTAGTCATTTTTGATTTTAGGCTTCCTAGAATCATTACGGCTGCACTTGTCGGTATGGGCCTTGCGATGGCTGGCGTTGTACTTCAGGGGATTACAAAAAATGCGCTTGCTGATCCGGGAATTATCGGAATTAACGCCGGTGCAGGATGTGCAATTGTTATCTTCATGTTTTTCTTCCATGTCGAACTTATTGATGTGGAAATAAACAGCCTTATAAAAATATTAATTGTTCCGATTTTTGGTTTTGCAGGAGGAGCAATAGCTGCAGCAATTATATTGATCATTTCATATAAACATGGACGAATGGATATGCAAAGGCTGATATTAACAGGGATTGCGATTAACACCGGCTTTAGTGCGGTTACTTTATTCTGGTCATTGAAAATGGATGAAGGGGATTATCAGGCGGCCGCTATTTGGATGAATGGATCCATTTATAATTCCAACTGGTATTTCGTTAGTGCAATGATGCCATGGCTGATTATTTTAGGTATTTATATTTACCGGAAAGCCTATTTGCTCGACTACTTTCAATTGGAGGAAGAGACGATTACTAGTCTTGGAATTAGTATTGAAAAGGAAAAAATTAAACTAATGCTTGCAAGTGTCGGACTTGTCAGTGCCTGTGTTTCCGTTTCAGGAAGCATAGGGTTCATTGGATTAATGGCACCGCATATTGCAAGACAGCTAGTCGGAATTCATCATCGCTACATGATGCCAGTAAGCCTTTTTATAGGGGCAGTATTGCTTGTGTTTTCAGATTATGTAGCAAAAACGGTCTTTTCACCTGTAGAGCTCTCTGTCGGGATAGTCGTATCACTTGTCGGGATTCCTTATTTTCTGTATTTGCTTGTAAAATCGAAAGGGTGAGATATATTGTATGCATTTGAAGTTGAAAGCTTAACGACAGGTTATGAGAATACAAGAATTATCGAAAATTTAAATGTGAGCATTCAAACAGGTAAGATTACGACGATTATCGGACCGAATGGCTGCGGTAAATCTACTTTATTAAAAACAATCGGCCGTATATTAAAAAAGGAATGTGGCGAAATTTTTCTGCAGGATGAAAACATGAATACGATGTCTACTAAGGAAATCGCAAAAAAACTGGCATTACTCGTGCAGTCTCCGGCAGCACCGGGACAGCTGAAAGTACATGAGCTTATTTCGTATGGACGCTATCCTCACCGGAAAAATGTTGGACGCCTTACAAAAGAAGACAACGAAAAAATTAATTGGGCTATGGAAGTCACAAACACTTTGGAGTTCCAAAACCGGGAAATCGCAGCACTTTCAGGTGGGCAACGGCAGCGTGTGTGGCTGGCGATGGCTTTGGCGCAAGAGACCGATATTTTACTGTTGGACGAACCGACGACATACTTGGATATGGCACATCAACTGGAAGTGCTTGAAATTGTTCAGCAACTCAATAGAACGTTTGGCTCTACGATAATTATGGTGCTCCATGATTTGAACCATGCTGCAAGATTTTCAGATGAACTGATCGCGATGAAAAAGGGGGAAGTGCTTCATACGGGCACTCCCGAACAAATAATGAAAGCCGACATACTAAAAAGTGTATTCCAAATTGACGCTAAGATTATGATTGATCAGGAACATCAGGTGCCCGTCTGTTTTTCATATAATTTAATGAAATAGGTGAATTTAATGCAATCAATGTACAATGGCTATTCTTATATTGTGGACATTTACGAACCGAATGAAATCCCTCCGGCAGAAGGGTTTCCGGTAATCATCGTGTTGGATGGAACACGCTACAATAAACTGATGTATGAAACAATGGCAATGCAGTTGCGAAACAGGAAAAAAACATTGGTTGATCCTGCAATTATTGTTGGTATCGGCCATGATGAAAAGGATATTCCAAAACAGCGATTTTATGATTTCACGGCACCGGCAGTTCATTATCATTTTCCTGTACGCAGGGGGAAAGTGATGCAGGAGCTTCCGGCTGGAGGAGCAGTACAATTGATGGATTTTATTTTGCAGCAAATTGTACCGATGCTTCAGGAAAAATATGCAGTTGACGATCAGAAAATATCGCTGTATGGACACTCGTTAGGCGGATTATTTGTATTGTGGAGTTATTTAATTTATCCGGACAGCTTTTATAAATATGTAGCTTTAAGCCCATCGATTTGGTGGAATGATCATGAGCTTTTTCGGACAATTCAACAAGTGGAAAATCCTATTGAAGCACCTATATTCATAGGAGTTGGAGGGAAAGAGGGCGATATGGTTGATGATGCGCAGAAATTCGCTGCAATTGCTTCTGAGAAATGGATGAACTGTGAATTTTATATAGCAGAAAGCGAAAATCACGCATCTGTCATTCCGACTACAATGAGCCGGGTTCTACGATTTTTAAGATCAGATGACTAAGCAGGTGGAACAAACGGCTGTATTTTAACTAACCAAACTACGGTTGAACTGTTTAGCTTTACTTCAAATTGATAAAAATCGTCCTTTTACTGTTAGATAAAAGGGCGGTTTTAGTATGAAATGTTTTAAGACGGAGACAATTGCACCGCATGTTTTTATGTAGATATTTAAGGGAATAGAGGACTATCACGCTTCATTCATCGTTAGCTACATGGATATAGTAGGAGGAATGTAAAATGGGAAATAAAGAATCAGAAACAAACAAAAAATCATATAACCGCTTACCTGAGGAACGTAAAGATGAGAAAGTAGAAAAATTTGATGAAACGAACCATGTAAATGTGCAAAATGAAGCAATGAAAGATGACTTATTGCTTAAAACAAATAAAGAATCGTTTAACCGTTTACCGGATGAGCGTGATGATAAAAAAACGGAAAACTACAATGAACGAAGTCATGTCAATGGGGACGAGGAAAAAAAAAGCCTAGTAACGAATAAGGAATCCTATAACCGCTTACCTGATGAGCGTGATGAAGCAAAAATGAAAAACTATAATGAACGCAGCCATGTAGAAAATACCATGAAACAGGAAGAAGTTATTGAGACTGTAAAAGAGTCCTATAACCGCTTACCGGATGAAAGAAATGATGAAGAGATGAAATCATATAACGAGCGCAGTCATGTAGAAGGCAATCAGCAACATGAAACGAATGCAGAAACTGTGAAAGAATCGTATAACCGCATACCTGATGAACCGGTACATGAGACATCTGTTCATGAAAAATATAAAAGTGATAACAAATAAAATTTTGTTGAAACATTAAAAAAAGCGTTGAATTTAAAATTCGACGCTTTTTCTTTAACTTCTAAGCTGATACCAGCTGAACAGCATTGCAACTAAACTGATGCTAAACAAAATTCCTCCAATGAGGAGGGATGCATTAGCATAACTCGTTTTCATCAATATGTAGTCGTTTGTATCTGCCATACCTCCAATAGATTTTAACCAAATAGAGCTAAATGAATCCGCAATCTGTCCGTTAAATACAATGATTAGTAGACCTATGATTGCAAATATACTGCTTAATTTTAGCAAATCCGAATTTTTAGTTGAGCTTTTCATGTCATTCCTCCAGTAGTTGTGTTTGGTAGGTTTTCGTGATTTCGATTAATTGTGGAAACTGTTCAACGATATGATGGGCTTTTGTTATTTCTTCAAGTTGTGCAAAATCAAAGTTTACAGCAATGGCAATTAGACGGTTATCAATAGCTGCGTTAATATCCGAAACGCGATCACCAACGACAAAACCGCTTTCTATATCATTTTCCTTCAATATCCGTTCAACAAGTTGTGATTTATTTTTTGATGGAATTATATCTATACTATAGCATCCTTTAATCCACCGTTCTAAATTGAAAGTAGATATAATTGCCTGTAAATAAGCGGTTTCGCCATTACTGGCAATATATAAGGGGTAGGATTCACTCAACGATTGAAGTGTCGTCAACACGTTTTTATAGAGTGCACCATTTCCTTGACGAATTTCTTCAATGAGAGCCGACTGGAAATATTGATTGCTTTTTTCGCGTATTGTATCGGAATGATCGGGACATAACGTTTTCCATACGACATTAAGAGGAACACCCATGATTTCCCGGTATTTCTCGATAGGAGTTTCACCTGACCAAAGTTTTTTTTGACGTAAATATTCAAAAGTACGTTCGAGCGCCGGTTCCAAAATAAGATTTGTTTGAAATAAAGTACCATCCATATCAAAAATAATTGCCGTTTTCATTATCTTCACCTCTTAAATTTGATAGCCAAAAGTTTCCCCATTTTTTAAATTGAGTTCATGTCCATTAATAATGACAATCTCATCGGTAAGCCAATGAATAACCGCTTCTTCAGCATGTCTTTCGTAATAAAACTGCTTTTTAAATCCGAAGGGGCCATCCAATTCTCCGCGGATTCCAAACGATCCCATCGCCCCTGCATCGAAAGCATAGAATTCCAAAGTATAGCCCATATTTGGTGAATAGGATGTTAATAGATGCTCTGAACCTCCGAATGAATATACAATGATTTTTAATGTGAAAAACAAAATAATCAATGATGTAATCAATATGGAGGTTGAATTTATGAAGAAGGCAACCACTTTTTTTACGCATGACAATTGTTTATATTCCTGATGTAACGAATAGATGATGAGCATTAAAAGAAGGGCGACAGCAATAAGTGTTGTATAGGAAAATGTCCATAAAGTTGTCGGCATTAGATAAAAGCAAACCCCGATAAAAGCTAGACAGAAACTAAATAATAGGATAGAAGACCAAAAGTTCCGCAAAACGACACCTCGCAATTAACTGGAAAATAATGTTTTTGTATATAACGCTGTTAATAGGGGAGAAGTTGCAAAAAAACAGCCGTATGCAAAATGACTACGGCTGCGCATTCATAATAATTATTGTGCTGGGTTTAATTCGAGTTCCACTTTAATTTTAATATCTTTACCAACTAATACGCCGCCCGTTTCAAGTGCAGCATTCCAAGTAAGACCGAATTCTTCACGGTCAATTTTCGTTTCCGCTTCAAAACCGTAAACTTCTACACCCCATGGGTTTGTTCCTTTACCGCCATATTCTACATCAAATACGACCGGTTTTGTCACATCTTTTATTGTTAAATCGCCTGAAACTTTATAATCGTCACCGTCTTTTGTGATGTTTGTCGATTTAAATTTAATGTCAGGGTATTGTTCAATATCAAAGAATTCCGCCGATTTTAAATGGTTGTCGCGATCGCCATTGTTTGTATTAATACTTGTCGCATCGATAGTAATTTCAATATTTGCCGATGTTAAATCTTCTAAATTATCAACTTCTACATCCGCTGAATAATTTGTGAACTGACCTTTAACTTTCGACACCATCATATGCTTGACTTCAAAACCAATTGTTGAGTGTGCCTGATCGATTTGCCATTTTGCCATGATAAATTCCTCCCAACTATAATGAAACTCAAGAAAATCTTTACCTTGAATTCGAGATAAATTTACCATATTAGGAGAAGAGTGTCAATTAATATATAAGACTATTTCAATAATTCAAACTTTTTACAAGGCGTTAATTTTTCAGCATTAATTTTGCGATTTCTTCATCAAATCCGTCATCCCGTTTTAATAATTCATCAATGACGAGTGCCTGGCGTTCTTTCGAATGACCTTGGCTTAATTTTGCTGCAGCATCAATGGAACTAATCCGTATTTTAAATGGCACAATCCCTTTCAATAAGCCGGTCATATATTTGGAGTCAACCGCATTTACATCATAGGTGCTATTTGGAGTTTCATATTTTTCAATTAAATGGTGAAGAGATAGACGGATTTCTTCTTCATCTTCCATCATTTCGATAAGCCCCTTTACATGGACCGCTACATAATTCCAAGTTGGTACTGAATCTTTTGTTTCATACCAGGAAGAAGAGATGTAGCTATGAGGGCCATTAAAGACGGCGAGCACCTGTTGATCGAGAATATCTTTCCATTGTGTGTTGGCACGTGCAAAATGCCCGTATAGAAACTTTCCGTCTTCACTTAAATAGAGTGGTAAATGAGTGGCGGTCGGTACCCCTTGATGAATGGAAACTACTGTCGCAAAACTATACTCATTAATGAGTTGACGAATTTTTTGGTTATCTGTTAATTGATACTGCTTTGGAATATACATCGTTTTCCCTCACAAATGTTTTGTCATAATAAAATCAATTTGTTCTTCTTCACCCATGAAAAATGAATGAGAGCCTGTCTTCTCAAAGCCAGTTTTCTCATAGAAAGCAATGGCATTCAGATTTTTTTCCCATACGCCGAGCCAAATTTTGTTTTTATTCTTTTCATTGGCCAGTTTAATCGCTTCATCCATCAATACTTTCCCTAAACCGAGTTTCTGAAAACGGCTTAAAATATAAATTCGTTCTACTTCAAGAGTATCTTGCCCTGACTGTTCTGACTGTGCTTCATCTGCATTGACTTTTAAATAACCTGCCAGCTCATCATTTACATACAGTAACTTAAATAGTGAGTGTTTATTTTCAAGCTCGGTTGTCAGTTTTTCTGCTGAAAAAGCATCATTCAAATAAGCTGTCATACTCTCTTCGCTATTTTGCTCATGAAACGTCTCGTAAAACGTATCCCGGCTGATTGTTTGTAATGCGTCTAAATTTTCGGTAGTACAATGTATTAGTTGAATGTTCATTATAATTACTCCTTAATAATTGCGTTTTTTTCCTCGCTTTACATTTTCCCAGTCTTTTTCAATGTTTTTTCGCATTTTGTTTAATGCAGTAGCAAGTTGGGCTTTTTCCTCTTCAGAAAATCCCGACATGGCTGTATTCTCAGAATGTTTATGTTCATTCAGTATAGAAGGGTAAATTGCTAAAGCTTTGTTTGTTGGATACAGTTTTTTTATTTTTTTATTAACCTGATCATCCCGTTTTTCGATAAAGTTATTTTTTTCAAGCTTTGCTATTGCACGGGCCGCTGTTGTACGGTCTACTTTAATTAAATCTGCCAGTTTTTCCTGAATAATTCCGGGTTGTTCACAAATACGAACGACATACAAATATTGCCCTTTTGTTAAATCAAATTCTTTAAATTCTATATTGCTAATCGAATCAAGTGCACGGGCTATCATCCCGATTTCACGTAATAGAGTGATCTCTTTCAGCTCCTTTTAAGTGTGTAATATAAAATGCAACTACACATTTAGCGTAAAAGATTATTGTTGCAAATGCAACAAAAAATAAATGCATTCTTGTATTAAATAAACTTGGGGAACTGTATTGACAAAACATTCTATCTATTGTTATAGTTGGAATAACTAATGGAGAAAGATGGTGATGAATATGACTAAATTACATGAGATTGAATCAATGCAATTATGCTTGTCATATGACATTCGCCACTATAGTGCCTTCTAATACAGAAGAGTCACGCTTCTTTACTGTGCGTATGAAACCTTATGACGGGCAAAATTGCTGGTCATAAGGTTTTTTTTGTTTGCCTGAAAAACAAATACACTATCATACGCCATTAGGAGGCAATTCCATTGAATTTACAACAATAAGGTTTTACAACATTTTTTGATACACAACTACAAACATTATCAATTGATATGACGACAAAGCTTGTGGGCCGCGTCATCCTCGAACATAAACATTCCTACCGTGTCCTGACAGAACAGGGGGAGTATTTGGCAACGGTGTCAGGAAACTTTGCTTACCATGCCTTTTCAAGAAAAGATTACCCGGCTGTTGGTGATTTTGTCGTTATTGAACAAATGCCGGGAGAAGAACGTGCCATTATTCATCATTTATTTGATCGAAAATCCAAATTCACAAGAAAAATGGCAGGTCTTGAAGTCGATGAACAAATCGTGGCGACAAATGTAGATCTCATTTTTCTTGTCATGAGTTTAAATGATGATTTTAATATCCGCCGCTTAGAACGGTATTTAGTAGCTGCATGGGATTCAGGGGCAACACCGGTTATTGTATTAACGAAAGCGGATTTATGTGAGGATGTCACGCCGTTTTTAAAAGAAATTGAATCGGTTGCTTTTGGTGTGGATATGATGACGGTGAGTGCGCAGACTGGTGAAGGAATGGCTTCATTACATGCCCTGTTAACTGAAGGGAAAACTGCGGCATTACTCGGTTCTTCCGGTGCAGGGAAGTCAACACTTACGAACGCTTTGCTAAACACAGAACAAATGAAAGTATCCACAATCCGTTAAGATGATGCAAAAGGCCGTCATACGACGACACACCGGGAACTTGTTGTTTTACCATCCGGTGCTTGCCTGATCGACACACCCGGAATGCGCGAGTTGCAGCTGTGGGATCAGGGGGACAGTCTAAATGCAAGTTTTTCCGATATTGAGCAGCTTACGGAAAACTGCAGGTTCCGCGATTGTAAGCATAAAAATGAACCCGGCTGTGCTGTTTTGCAGGCAGTTGAAGAAGGAGCACTTGATGCTGCAAGGTTGACCAGCTTCTTTAAACTGCAGCGGGAACTTGCCTATATCGAGAAAAAAGCGAATACGGATGCCCAGGTTGCGGAAAAACGTAAATGGAAGCAAGTATCAAAAAGATTAAAGAAAATGAGATAAATCACAAGCAGGTGCACAGACATTGTGCATCTGCTTTTTTTGTGCGATCGGTTAATCCGAACAGTCATTGAATATAAGGAAGATTGAGCTATAATAAATGAAGTAAAGGGATTACAGCACTATTATCGTTTTAAAACCCGAATTGGAGATTAGTATCTAACCTTGTTATCGCTTACTTATCAGGTAAGCGTTATTTTCATTTTCACGCTAAATGCAAACCCCGTCTGAATTATGAATCGATTCCTTTAAAATATGCATTTTAGTGTCTCAAAAGTTACTTTACAGGGAATAGTAAAATAGTAGAAAAAACTAGTAATTTATAACATTTAATAGTTGCTTTCTCTTATAATTAAATAATGAAAAGAGATGAATTACATGACAGTCACTGGTATTTTAACCATCGCCTTATTTGCTTTAAACATACTGTTTGCCCTCGTATTAATATTCATTAGCCGGAAAAGCGCTTCATCTACATGGGCATGGTTATTCGTGCTCTTTTTCTTACCTATTTTTGGTTTTATTTTATATTTACTGATCGGTCGTAATTTACAGAAGAAACATTTTGTACGATGGCATGTAGTGCAGCAGGAGGAAACGTTGGAAACTTTTCTGGATCAAAAGAATGCGTTGGATGATGGAACATATGAATTTCCAAATGCCATTACAAAAAAGCATGCACCATTAATCAAGATGAACGTCGATTATAACCACTCTTTATTGAGTTCGAAAAACGATGTTAAAATATTGGCGGAAGGGAAAGAAAAATTCCGTTCGGTCATAGAGGATATCGAAAATGCAAAACAGACCATTCATATTCAGTATTATATTTATAAAATGGATGATGTCGGAAAAAGCATTTTTAATGCACTCGTAAAAAAAGCGAAAGAGGGCATTGAAGTGCAGATGATGTACGACGATTTAGGTTCGCGTACATTACGCAAAAAGGATCTGAAAAAGTTAATGGATGCCGGTGGTCAGGTAGAAGCGTATTTTTCCTCGTATTTTAAACTGTTTAACCCGCGTATCAATTTCCGGAATCACCGGAAACTTATTATTATTGACGGCAAGGTAGGATATATTGGCGGCTTTAATGTCGGGAATGAATATGCCTGTCTGGATGACGAAATCGGGTATTGGCGTGATACACATTTGAGAATTGAAGGCAATTCCGTTTACAACATGCAGGCTCATTTTTTATTTGACTGGTATCAGGCGAGAAAAGAAGAGCTGACTGAAATTGAACAAAGATACTTCCCATCCTTTACAGTAGATGCGGATACACCTGTTCAAATTGTATCGAGCGGCCCTGATACGGATTTCGAATCGATCAAAAACAGCTATATTCGGATGATTTTAAGTGCCAAAAAGTATGTTTATATTCAGTCCCCGTATTTTGTACCGGATGAACCATTTATGCATGCTGTTCAAATTGCTGCTTCATCAGGTGTGGATGTGCGTATTATGACGCCCGAAGTAACCGATCATCCTTTCGTATATGGAGCCAATTCTGCATACGGTGGTGACTTATTGGAGGTTGGCGGTCGAGTATATCGGTATAAAAAAGGCTTTCTACATGCAAAAATGATTGTCATTGATGATGAGGTGGCGACTATTGGTACGGCAAATATTGATGTACGCAGTTTTAGCCTGAATTTTGAAATCAATGCTATACTATATGATGCCGATTTGGCGATACAGTGCAGAGAACTGTTTGAAGCAGATATTAAGGAAAGTTTTGAATTAACAAAAGAACAATATGACGAGCGCAAAACTTGGACAAAGATTCGAGAATCCGTTTCGCGTTTATTATCCCCGATTTTATAATCTTGAAGCTAACCGATATACAGGTTAGCTTTTTTATTTCAAAAACCGAAGTATTTTCGAGCATTATAACTAATTTTTTAGTAAAATAAGAATTGAACTACAATTCAGAAAGTAGGTAATGAAATGGTGAATGTAAAATATCCTGAAGTTTGGGATTTGGATGTGTTTTTCCCGGGAGGTAGTGATTCTCCACAATTAATCGAGCATATTGAAGGTTTGACGCCTAAACTTGAAGTATTAAAAGAGAAAGTCGACAAATTCGAAGTTCCACAAAACAGTGATGCAGCTTTAGAAATCCAATCGATTTTAGAAAGCATCAAAGAAGTAATGCTGCATATTTCTCAGGCAGGGGCAGTGCTTTCATGCTTAACTGCACAAGACACGACAGATCGTGAGGCATTATTGCTGCAAGGCCAATTATCCGGTATTGCTGCAAATTCATCGCCGATTTTAGAAAGTTTCAATCAGAAGTTGGGTCAAATCGAACAGGCAACTTTCGAAGCATTATTGCAGACAAAAGAATTAGCTCAATTTGAATTCATCTTAACGGAATGGCGTGAAAAATCAAAAGAGTCATTATCTGAAGAAGAAGAAGCGCTAATTTCAGCTTTAGGTGTTGATGGCTACAGTTCTTGGGGTCAACTTTACAGTATGCTGATCGGCGATATTAAAGTGGAAGTAGAAGTGGATGGCGAAAAGAAATTACTGTCAGTTGGACAAGCGAACAATTTAAGCTCACATAAAGACCGTACAGTACGAAAAGCGGCTTTTGACGCATTGGAAAAGGTGTTTACAGAGCGTGAAGAGTTCTTTGCCAAAACATTGAATCACTTGGCAGGTTTCCGTTTAGCTGTCTATAAAAAGCGCGGCTGGGACTCGGTAACAAAAGAGCCTCTGCAAATTAACCGTATGAAACAGGAAACGATTGATGCAATGTGGGGTGCCATTACATCTCGTAAGGCAACATTTGCTGGTTACTTGCAGCATAAAGCAAATCTGTTAGGTACAGAGCAACTGGACTGGTTTGACTTTGATGCACCTGTTACGGATTCAAAAGCTACTATGTCCTACCAGGAGGGGGCCGAGTTTATCCTGAAGCATTTCGGCCGTTTTGGTTCAGAAATGGAAAGCTTTGCACGCATGGCATTTGAAGACGGATGGATTGAAGCGGAAGACCGTGATAACAAACGACCGGGCGGTTTCTGTACAGGAATGCCGTTATCAGAACAATCTCGTATTTTTATGACTTACTCTGGTTCGATGTCAAATGTTTCGACACTGGCTCATGAGCTGGGGCATGCTTTCCATTCTTATGCATTGCGCCCTGTTCATCCATTGAACCGTCGTTATGCAATGAATGTTGCTGAAACAGCTTCAACATTCGCAGAAATGATTGTTGCCGATGCAGCAGTTGAAGAAGCAACAACTGAACAAGAAAAGATTGCATTACTGGAAGATAAAGTTCAGCGTTCTGTTGCCTTCTTTATGAATATCCATGCGCGTTACTTATTTGAAACTCGTTTCTATGATGAGCGTAAAAAAGGGATTGTCTCAACGAAACGTTTGAACGAACTGATGGAAGAAGCTCAAATTGAAGCACATGCAGGCGGTCTAGGTGAAACACATCCGCACTTCTGGGCATCAAAAATGCATTTCTATATTACAGGTGTACCGTTCTATAACTTCCCGTACACATTCGGCTATTTATTCTCATTAAGTATTTACGCGAAAGCAAAAGAAGAAGGTAAGGGCTTCGAAGAAAAGTATATGGCTCTATTGCGTGATACAGCGATCATGACAGTTGAAGAATTGGCAATGAAACATTTAGGTGAAGATATCACGAAAGAAGATTTCTGGTTAAAAGGAATCGCACTATGTGAAAAAGATGTTGAGGAATTTATTGCGTTAACGTCTAAATAGATTGCAAAAAGGGGCTGTGAAAAACACAGCCCCTTTTATATTGATTATATTAGTAAGATTATAGCGGTTTTTTATGAAGGGTAAACCCTACTGTATCAGCATCACGGATAGTGATCGTATACGTACCGCTTACTTGATCGTGCTTCACGTCAATATTGTCCAAGCCTTTATCATAACGGAAGAGAATCTCACCTTCTGCCGATTTATAGACGACATGCAAATCATCCCGTTTCACTTCAAATGTAGGCGTGAAGTCAGGATTGCGGCCGGTAAATTCATTGATAAACAATTTGGCACCTTGCTCAACAAAATCTTCCCTATTCTCCGGAGGTGCGATTGCTTCGTAAATATTGTGGACCGAAGCATCGAGTTCAATATATTTTCCGTGTTCAAACTCTTCGTCAATTGCTCTTTGAAGTTGCGGAGTCTGCTCTTCGTTGAGCGATTCCGCGATTTTTTCATATAATTCCTTCATCAGCATTTTTGTTTTCTTTTTGTCGGATGCGATTGGTGTAGCCTGCAGGAAAGTTTCCATGAAAAACTTCGCCGGTTCGCCATCCGATTGTTTATCCAGTACATAAACATTTTCTTCGAGCGGATCATAATTCATTCGGATAAGTGCACATTTTTGTACACGGCTGGATGCATCTGGTAATATATTTTCGATTGTTTTCAAATGCAATGTTTCCAAATCAATCTGGACTGCATCTTTCGGATCCAGCTTTAACAGTAAAATATAATCTTCGCCAATTAGTTCAATATGTGCGACAAAGACCGAACCGTTACTGTTCGATACCGTTTGCATAATTTGATACAGTTTATTTGATAAATCATTGGCTAATGATAGGAAATGAGTGTCATCTGGATATTCTACATAACGGTTCATTTTCGTCAGAATATCATTGTCCCGGTCTAAAAATTTACATGCAACAGATTTTGGACTATTCATCGTTGCATCTATGTATGATTCAAAAAACTGATTATACACTTCAGACTGAAGTGCGGATAAATCCATTGTTTCACTTGCAGATACAAAACGGCTTTGCTGCATATCCAACAATGTAACAGCCATCCGTTTCATTTGGATTGATAATGTTGTTTCAACTTCATTCATCTTGACATAGCTCCTTTGAATTCCGATTTTTCAAGTATAGCGGACATTAATGAAATTTGCACGAGCCTAAATTCAGTTTACAAACGCGAACATATGTGTTATGATTAACTATGTGCTATTTTAGATAGTGCTATAAATGAATTGGCATTTCTGCTAGTGTTTTTGAAGATACTTATTCACACTGGCGCAAGCTTCAGGGCTGCAAGGACATAGTAGCAGGTTGGGACTATGTTGCTTAAGTTAGAAGAGATTAGTAGAATTTTACCGCGGTTAAAACTGGAGTTGTGCACTCCGAATAAATATAAATTCCCCGGATGATCGGGTTGAGACTTTCATTTATTTATAAATCTATCTATTAAATACTAAAGGGGTCCCCAATACTTGGGGGCCCCTTGTCCAATTCTCCGAATAAAAAACCATCCAAATCGGTTTGGATGGCGCTTAAGAAAATATTAGTCCGTGAAGCATAAAGAAGTCATATACCCAAGCATTAGTAATAATCCAAGACCCATAACAATGTCCATTTTTTTACAACCTCCCTTAATATAACCTACAATATCTTCCTTTTTTATTGTACAATGATTACAATAAAGATGAAACTATTTGTTGAAATATTCGTATATATTAAGGAAGAGTGTTTTAAAATTATACATAATAAAAGTGGGTGATAGACTTGAAAAAATGGATTTACAAATCTCTTGTTGTTTCTGTCGCGTTATTATCGTTTGGTTTAATTACACCAAAGCATGAAATTTGGGCAAATTTTGATGAAGACCGTCATGGGAAGTCTGTATTGGATCGTCCAAGCGATAACCATATTTCAGCTGCCTATCAGCTGGACGATATTATTGTTGATGAAAAACCGCTGCCAACAACCGATGACTTTGTGTCAGCAGCAAAAGAACAATCATACATAAAATTTGGAACAAAAGTCGGACCGGTTATTGAACAACAATTCGAAACTAATATTTTCCCGAAAATCGAAGAAGCGATTGCGCTGACAGTGGACCGGATTGGCGATGATAAGCTGCGTAACTTAACGGTTTCCGAAAAACCGAGTGGTGATTACTCAGAAAAAATCTTCCACATTGTTGACAATCAATCTAAAACAGACGTAATCCGTTTCCATGTGCGAACAGAGAACCGTCCTTTTGATGGCTACTACTACAATTTCCACTATCATACGTATGAAGACAATTATTCAAAGCATTACGACCTAGGCGAGATATACTGGAGCAAAAATACACCGCCTAAGTGGTTATCATAACAATGCAGCACCCGCCAATAGGTCGGGTGCCTTTTTTATTATTTTTCGGATTTCTTCTTACCGGAATTAGCAGCAAAAACTCCACTAACTAACGCAATAATGATTGCAATCCATGTCCAAAAACTCATGATTTCACCCCATTAATTTATTCTCTTCTTCCACTATACAACTTTTTGGATATTTTTACTAAAAATGTGGAATTAAAGGGATTCATATTTCCTTCCATCCATTACCAAAAGAAACAAAAAGATTTAAAGCTTAAATTATCCGTGTTTGGCCAACCATTAGTTTAAGGAGTGATAAGGTTGGAAAACAGATTCTTCGTAGGTTTATTTAATGGGCTAATTTTAAGTATCATATTATGGACCTCGATTTTCGGATGGATAAAAATAATTACCGGTTTATTATGAATTTTTTGAGAGACTTGCTTCCCAAGCTTTTAATTCCTTAAAAAGACCAGATACTCATTACTGAGCCTGGTCTATTTTTGTATTTAATTTTTATTGCTTTTCGTTATTTTCATTTTTGTTGTTTTTGTTCTTTTGCTTTGCGTATTCTGAGAAATCAGCTTCTTTCCCAGCTTCCATATTATAGTTCGGTCTATTTGTTGCTCTTGTATGTGTAACGGTTGCATTGTCCTTTTCATCAAGGTTTTTCATTAACAGCGGAATGCATGCAAGACCGGCAAGACCGACAAGTGCATAAATGATTCGTGATAATCCGGCAGTTTGTCCGCCAAATAAAGATGCGACTAGATCAAATTTGAAAAAGCCGATAAGTCCCCAGTTAATTGCTCCAATAATTACGAGTACGAGGGCAATTCTATATAATGCTCCCATTTAAAACATCTCCTTTATTTTAGATAAAGAAGTTCATCGGTATGTAAAAAACACATACTAAAGAAATTCAAGTATCTATTTCTGCTTGTATTTTTCCCTGTAACTGTTTGTTTATACTTTATTTTTTTAAAAAGAAAATGTATCAAAATACGAATAAAAAAGGTCACTTAAAAATAAAAATAATTAAAAATAGGAATTAATATCTGCAGCAAACAGAAGGGAAATATATAGTTCTGATTTCGTAATAATTAATGCGAAAGTTATTTATTTAACGTTGTTAATAGAGTATCCGGAGATTTATCATATTATTACTATGAGGATGGAAAAAGAACCTTTATTTTTTCATTTAATTTACGAAAAATTTGAAAATTAAAGGTGAATTTTTATGTAACTCGAGGTATAATATTTGTATACTATAGTAAAAAGGAGGACTGCCGATGATAACCGGTCAGTTAGGGCGAGCATTCCAATTAGCGGAAAAACATAAGCTCGACGTAAATACAATTTTGGAATTAACAAAAATTATTGCGAAAGAAGTTAATGGTACTCAAAAAATTGAGGACAAAATTTTACTTCAAATGATTCAAATTCTTGAAAACAACAAAACAATACTTAGGGAGGCAACATAAAAATTGACGCAAACGATTGAGCTATACGATGACTTAGACACATTTGACTAAAGGCGCTACTCAGCAGACGAAATACGAGTAGCGCCTTTTATTGTGCACATTTTTAATACATACAGATCGATTTCCATATTACAAATTAAAATTCTATGTAGTCTTTTCGGTTCGATTTTGCAGATTATGTGTTATTCTCATCATAAGTCTATATAATAAATACGGAGAACATTCTTTAGGAGTGAAAATATTGACACATGCAGATCATACATATTTAAATTTATTGCAATATATTATGGACAACGGTACCGATAAATCTGACCGTACAGGAACAGGGACACGCAGCGTTTTTGGCTATCAGATGCGCTTTAATTTACAGGAAGGCTTTCCGATTCTAACGACGAAGCGCGTGCCATTCAAACTCGTGGCAAGTGAACTTCTATGGTTTATAAAAGGGGATACGAATATTCGCTATTTGCTTCAGAATAATAACCATATATGGGACGGTGCGACACGTTCTACTATAAGTGCTTAATGCATGAAGTGTAGGGGCATTGCAACTAGCAATGTCATAACTGAATAATCGATACTTGGAATGATTGCCGTCATGTTGGCAAGAAACAAGTTCCCTAAACTCCTACTAGCGTTCGGTAGTTATAGCTATCGGGGGTTAGAAGCTAGGCGAAGTCGACTGAACAATAATCCTAAGTCTACGGATAAGGTGAGGATAGGTCGGGGGGCTATAAAACGTATATGGTAAGAATGTTCGAAAAGAACTGACGAAGTTGCGAATGTACGGGTCTAAAAGATGAACGTAAGGAAACTTACGGGAGGGGTATCGCAAAAGATACTTCTCGTGGTTTACCGAAAAGTAAAAATCGTCCCTCTGAAATTCGGGATACTGAACAATGACAGTATAAAATCACAGGCTCATAGTAACTACCTAAGTACGTATGTAAAGCTAGATTATTCGGAACGTGGAAAGCAACAGACAGCTATTTAAAACGACTATAATCGGGCTGGTTGATATAAGCTGCTTACACAGAGCGAAATTCATTTACTGTTGTGAGAGTAGGGGCATAGTACCGAAGAAGCTATGATAACAAGTAGTGGAGGGATAGCCCCAAGTCTTAAGTATTGAAAATGTAATTTGGTAAATGTAATTCATAAGGTCGAGTAAGAAGGTGTGACTCATTTTATGTTCAAATTGAACAGAAGGATGGGAGTGGTAGACACCGATGGATACAACATTACGAAATGTTAGCTACTACAGTCTTCAAGAAACATTTGATGAACTATATGAGGTTAGTAAAAATAATGCATCCTTAAGTAAGAATCTACTAAGGATTATTACGAGTGAGGAAAACATTATGTTGGCTTTTCGCAACATGAAAACTAACAAAGGTTCAAAAACGGCTGGAGTAGATGGCAAAACAATTGATGATTACAAAGAAACAGAAATTCAGTCATTAATTAACGAAATTAGAGAAAGAATCAATAATTACAAACCCGATAAAATAAAACGTGTTTTTATTCCGAAAAGTAATGGGAAAAAGAGACCTTTAGGAATCCCTACAATAAGAGATAGACTTATTCAACAAATGTTTAAACAGGTCATTGAGCCAATTGTTGAAGCGAAGTTTTACAATCACTCTTACGGATTCCGTCCAAACCGAAGCCAACACCACGCAATTGCTAGATGTCGACATTTAGTCAACTGCAATAAACTACTTTATGTTGTCGATATTGATGTTAAAGGTTTCTTTGACAATGTTAATCATAATAAACTGATTAAGCAGCTATACAATATAGGCATAAAAGATAAACGAGTTTTAACAATGATTAACAAAATGTTAAAAGCAGCAGTTGTAGGCGAAGGGAAACAAGAAAAAGGTACACCACAGGGTTCAATACTAAGTCCAATATTATCTAACGTAGTATTGAATGATTTAGACCAGTGGATATATTCTCAGTGGGAAAACTTTCAAACGAGAGCCTCTTACACACTCCAAGGAAATAAAATAAAAGTAATGAAACAGACTAAACTTAAAGAAATGTATATCGTTCGATACGCAGATGATTTTAAAATTTTTACAAACAACAAGGTTAATGCTTGGAAAATTTATCACGCTGTAAAGGGCTACTTAAAGGACAGACTTGGATTAGAAATAGCCGAGGATAAGTCGAAAATTACAGACCTACGAAAAGAGAAATCCAAGTTTCTTGGGTATGCTATTTTTGCTTTCAAAAAGAAAAATAAATGGGTAGCTCGAACGGAAATCACACAAGATAAGTGTGACGAAATCGTTCAAAAAGCACGTGAATTAATTAAGAATATCAAAGCGAAACCTGAAACATCGTCGATAAAAGAATACAACATCTTTGTAATGGGAGTTAAAAATTACTTTAAGTACGCAACAAACTGTTATCGGGGATTTAGAAACATTCAATACCGACTTTCTCGAACCTTATACAACAAACTGCGAACCATATGTAGGTATGATATACCACGAACTGATTCACCTGTATTTAAAATGTACAACAAAAATGCCATGCGAACATACGGCTTACAAGGTATCTATCTATTTGTTTTCGCTGATACACAAGCTTTTGCGAATACAAATTTTAAGCAAGAAATTTGTAATTATACAGTAGAAGGTAGAGCAACTAAAAAGCAGTTAGAAGAAGGCATTGTACATGAGTTATCTCGTTTATATAAGCAAAGTCTTAAAACGGACAACATTGAATATGCGGATAACAAAATTTCATCATACAGTATGCAAAAGGGTAAATGTAAAATACTTAATGTATTTTTACCCGCAGAGTTAGTTCAGTGTCACCACATCATACCTAAAGCAGATGGTGGTATGGATGAGTTTAAAAACTTAGTGATTATACACAAAGATATGCATAGGCTCATTCATGCAGTAGAAAAAGATACGATAAAGAAATATATAGATTTATACCAATTGACTGAAAAGCAAATAAAAGTGGTCAATAAATATCGTAAAAGTTGTAATTTACCAAAGATAAATTAATCAATAATTAAGATGGAACGCCTTATGAAGCGAAAGCTTCACGTAGGGTGTGGTACGGGGGAAAACTTGGAGATAACTTCAAAGAGTTACCTATCGTAATAATGGGCATTCAAAAAGTGGGTAGAATCAGAAGAGTACAGTGGACCTGATATGAGTGATTTCGGAAGACGCTGCCTGATAGATGAAGCATTTAATGAACAGTATCAAACAGAGCTTTCTTCATTTTGTGAACGCGTTTTACATGATGATGAATTTGCTTCAAAATACGGTGATTTGGGTAATGTTTATGGGAAACAGTGGCGTAATTGGACAACATCAGAAGGTGAATCGATCGATCAATTACAGGATGCAATCGATTTAATTAAACATAACCCGGATTCCCGTCGAATTATCGTGAATGCGTGGAACCCGGAAGATGTGATCGATGCAGGAGGAAAGGGCAGTAAAGCGGCTCTACCGCCATGCCATGCCATGTTCCAGTTTTATGTTGCTGACGGTAAATTAAGCTGTATGCTTACACAGCGAAGTGCGGATTCATTTCTTGGGGTACCATTCAACATTGCGAGCTATGCATTGCTGACGCATTTAATCGCGCATGAATGTGGGCTTGAGGTTGGTGAGTTTGTGCATAGCATGGCCGATACCCATATTTATTCAAACCATTTTGAACAAGTAAAAGAACAGCTTACACGTGAACCGAAGCAATTGCCGATCTTAAAGTTAAATCTTGAAAAGCAATCGATCTTTGATTTTGAAATGGAAGACATTTCGTTGGAAGGGTATCATCCGCATCCATCAATTAAAGCACCGATTGCGGTATAAAGGGGGATCTCCATGATTTCATTAATCGTAGCGCATGATGAAAACCGGGTTATTGGCTATCAAAACGATTTGCCGTGGTATTTACCTGGGGATTTGAAATACTTTAAGGAAATGACAATGGGAAAACCGATGATTATGGGCCGGAAAACCTATGATTCAATCGGACGACCATTACCGGGCCGCCGAAATATTGTCATTACAAGGAATGAAGACTTTACAGCTGAAGGAATCGAAGTTGTAGGGAGCCTGGATGAAGCGTTGGCGCTTGTTGAAGGTGAAGAAGAAGTGATGATTATTGGCGGTGCTCAAATATTTGAGCAATCGATGGCAATTGCCGATAGATTATATATTACGCTCATCAATCACAGCTTTAAAGGGGACACTTATTTCCCGTCATACGATGAATGGAAAAAAGTATCATGTCTTGAACCGATTGAGTCAGAAGATGGCTATACATTCCAGTATTGTATTTATGAAAAATAACTGTAAAAGGACATGCTGAATCAATTTTTCAGCATGTCCTTTACTTCTTTTATATTAAATAAATATATACACAAGCCACCATGCACCCACATCCAGCAATAACGAATAAATGCCAAATTGCATGATTGTACGGAAGGCGGGTCCATGCATAAAAAATTGCCCCAAATGTAAACAGCAATCCGCCAATAAGCATCAGCATAAAACCATCAAACGTTAAATATTCATATAGTGGCCGTATAGCGAAAATGATAAGCCAGCCCATGAAAATATAAAGCAGCAATGACAATTTCTCGAATCGGTGAATGAACAAACATTTGAACACAACGCCTAATATGGCAATAAACCAAATAATACACAGCATGACAATGCCTGTCACGCCCCCGATTGCAATTAGTAAAAACGGGGTATAAGTACCAGCAATCAATATATAAATTGATGAATGGTCCAATATTGAAAAGAACCGTTTATATTTTTCCGGAACACTATGTAATAATGTCGACATTAGAAACAGTAAAATTAAAGATGCGCCAAAAATAGCGTAGGAAGTAATATGTACTGCCGTGCCGTATACTGATGAATGGATGATTAATAGTATGCAGGCAGGTATGCTGATGGCAAGCCCAATCCCATGTGTAATGGCATTCCAAAGTTCTTCTTTCCAGTTTTTATAGTCAAATGCGTCTAAATTGTGCATGTGTCATCACGCTCCTCTATATTAGTATAACAATTAATCAAATTATTCGTGATAGATGGATGTCATGATGTTATACTGCTATATGTCATATGTAAATAGTGATAAACGGGGTCATTCTTCAATGACAAATGTCATATTGGTAAACAAATATGATTTCTTTATAATAGTAAGGAAGATAGATAAAGGATGTGTTTTCTTTGAGTCAAATTCATATCGTAACAGATTCAACTTGCGATTTAACAGACGCAGAAATTCAGGAACATGGAATTCATGTAGTACCACTAACAGTTCAAATTGATGAAAAAATGTATACAGATCGTGTAAATTTGCAACCGGATACATTTATTGAGTTACTAAAAACAGCAAAAGAACTGCCAAAAAGTTCTCAGCCGTCTCCAGGTGCATTTAAAGAATTATATGACGAACTTGGAAAAGATGGTTCAAAAATTGTATCGATCCATATGACAGGCAATATGAGCGGTACCTATCAGTCAGCCAATCAAGCATCGCAAATGAGTGATTCTGACGTAACTGTAATAGATTCACGTTATATAGCTTTTGGATTGGCATTCCAGCTTCGTGAAGCGATCCGTTTACGCAATGCAGGTGCTTCTGTGGAGGAAATTGTTGCAGGTGTGAATCGAGTACGTGAAAACACACGTCTTTTTGTTGCATTGGACACATTGGAAAACATGGTGAAGGGCGGCCGAATCGGAAAAGGTAAGGCAGTTGTCAGTTCTTTGTTGAATATTAAGCCGATTGGTCACTTGGATATTGGGGAAGTGACGATTTGTGCAAAACCGCGCAGTTATAAGCAAGTGGTGAAATATTTAATGAGTGAATTTGAAAAGGATACTCAAGGCAAAAAAGTGGCAGGTGTCGGCATCTCCCATGCAAATTCGTTGGATACTTTAGTGAATCCGTTGATTGAACAGGTAAAAGCAACAGGCTATACAGGGCAAGTTGAAGTTGCCTTTACTTCGCCGGTTATCAGTACACATACAGGTGAAGGTGCAATCGGTTTTATTTATTATACAGAATAGGTAAAAGGTAATTCTAAAGAATATCAACTTTAGAATTACTTTTTTTGTAAAGTGAAAAAATATTTTCTGATATATCACTATTTTTATAGGCAAATCATTCCTAAAGATAAGGAAAATATTTTATAATGAAATAACAAAATAAAAAGGGGGAAGTTGCATGTGGCGGTTAGTACTCACATCATTAGCTGTCATTTTCTTGTCCGCATGCTCCGTTACAATTGACCCACAAATAGAAGAAGCACAACAATCCGACAATTCATCCAGTGATAACAATGAGTTGTCTATATCAGAAGAAGAAGCCGAAAACGAAGAAACAGTCGCAACGAGCTTTTTTGATATTATAAATGATGTATTTCAACTAGACTGGTCTGATCGTAAGGAAGAAAATGCACAATCGGTTTTTTATTTAGCATTAGGTGATTCACTTACACGTGGTGTTGGAGATGAAACACAGGATTATGGCTATACAATTCGTCTGCAGCAGGAGCTGGAAAAATGGCCGATGGTAGAGGAAGTGGAACTCGATAATCGAGGTAAAAATGGTAGACGCAGTGACCAGCTGCTAAGTTTACTTGAGCGTGGCCACTATGAAGAAGAGCTGCAAAAAGCAAATCTGATTACGATTACGCTCGGTGGTAATGATGTAATGAAAATTGTTAAAAAGAATTTGTTTTCAATGAAAAAATCTATGTTTGATAAGGAATTGCCCCGCTTTGCTGAGCGTTACGAAAAAGTCATAGCAGAAATTCGCAAAGTAAATCCTGAGGCGCCGATTATTTTAGTCGGGTTTTATAATCCCTTTTCAATCGTAGTCGATGAAATAACACCTTTTGATCCGATTATTTCGGAGTGGAATGAAGAAATCGAAAAGCTTGCTGCCACAGATGAAAATGCGTGTTTCGTATCTGTAGAGGATTTATTTGTATCAAATGAGGATATGGTATATCATGTAGACTTCTTTCATCCGAATAGCACAGGATATGATCGTATGACAAAGCGTATCATTGAAACTATGCAACAATGTGATATTGAGCAGATGTCAGACGGTTTATTAGGATTTGAGGAGTGAGAAGATGAACAAATGGAAAGTCGCATTTTTACTATTGGCTGGAGCAGTACTCATAACATTCGCCACATTGCTCTATTTAATAACTGCTGACGTCAACCAGGCTACCGAACAGCCGCCACTCCAAGTAGAGGGCAATATACTGACGGTAGAAACGACAGCGAAAGAATTCGAAGCAATTGCAAAACAATATTTATCGGAAGCTATGAACCAGTCCCCGGTTCCAGTAGAGCTGACAGTGGACGATAAAATTTATTTATATAGTACTTTAACTGTTTTTAATATTGAATTACCGATACAGATGGATTTCATTCCAGTTGTAAATAATGGTAATATTACACTGAGTCAAGAGGCTGTCCATGTGGGCAAGGTAAATATTCCTCCGAAAACGGTTCTGAAAATGATTGATGATGCGGTTAATTTTCCAAACTGGATAACGGTAAAGCCAAATGATGAAGAAATATATGTGGATCTGTCGCGCATTAATATCGCAAGCGGTTCGAGAGTGCGCGCAAAGGAAATTGATTTACCGAATGATAAAATAGAGTTGGAAGTAGTTATTCCAAACCAGACGAAGTAAAATAGGAGGTAATTTTAAATGGCATATGAAAAAGCGACATTTGCAGGGGGCTGCTTTTGGTGTATGGTAAAGCCATTTGACCAACAGCCCGGTATTATAGAAGTCGTTTCCGGTTACACGGGCGGTCATGTTGAAAACCCGACATACGAACAAGTATGCAGTGAAACAACGGGGCATCTCGAGGCAGTTCAGATTACGTTTGATCCTGAAATTTATCCGTATGAAAAACTGGTTGAACTTTATTGGACACTGATTGATCCGACAGATGCAGGCGGTCAATTTTATGACCGTGGCGAATCATACACTACGGCGATTTTTTACCATGATGATGTCCAAAAGCAGATTGCGGAACTATCCAAGTCCAAACTGGAGGCGAGCGGTAAATTCAGATCACCGATTGCTGTTAAAATACTTGAAGCAAAGCCATTTTACGCAGCGGAAGATTATCATCAGCACTATTATAAAAAGAATCCGGCACATTACGAACGCTATTCTGTAGGTTCTGGACGTGCAGGATTTATCGAAAAACACTGGGGGTCGAAATAAATGAATAAAGAGCAGCGTTTAAAAGAATTAACAGATATGCAGTATCATGTTACTCAAAACCAAGGAACGGAACCTCCATTCCGCAATGAGTACAATGATGTTTTCGAAGATGGTATCTATGTGGATATCGTTTCAGGAAAGCCACTTTTCAGTTCAAAAGACAAATATGATGCAGGATGCGGCTGGCCATCTTTTTCAAAGCCAATTGAGTCAGTGGTGGTAACAGAGCATTTTGATACATCACACGGTATGCGTCGTGTGGAAGTCCGCAGTAAAACAGCCGATTCCCATTTAGGCCATGTATTTCCTGATGGTCCACAAGAATTGGGTGGATTGCGTTATTGCATTAACTCAGCGGCATTGCGCTTTATTCCGGTAGAGGATCTTGAAAAAGAAGGTTACGCTGAATATAAATCATTGTTTGAATAAAAAAACTCGCTTATGGAATTACCCATGAGCGAGTTTTTTTTAGATTTTAAATTCGTTAACAACACTTCGCAGGTGATCAGCTTGTGAAGCCAGTTCGACGGCTGAAGCATTAATTTCCTCCATGGATGCGGAACCTTGTGATGCAGCTGCTGCACTGCGTTCTGTATTCGCAGCAGTATTGTCTGCAATCGCTGCCACATGTACGAATGAAGTTGTGACACTGTGACTATTATTTAACGTTTGTTCAATCTGAGTAACCATTTGTGTTAAGATATCAGATGTTTTCTCTGTTTGCAGTAAAATATTTTGTAAAGAATTTGTCGTCTCATTCGTCACTTCAACACCGCGGATTACTTTTTCTACCCCAGTGTGGTTTTGCTCGATAATGGAATTGACCTCTGTTTGAATCGATCCGACAATTGCTGAAACTTCTTTTGCTGCTTTTTGGGATTGCTCAGCAAGTTTTCGAACTTCAGCCGCTACAACCGCAAAGCCCCGTCCATGTTCTCCGGCCCGAGCAGCCTCAATCGCCGCATTTAAAGCTAGGAGATTCGTCTGTTCGGCAATTGCTGTAATGGTACTGATAATGGACGTAATATTTTTGGATCTTTCCCCTAATTTTTCAACCGTATCCGAAGTTGTTGCCATTGTTTCTTCAATTTCAAGCATCACATTGGCTGAATGATTCACCGATCTGCTACCCTGATGTGCAGCGTTTTTCATTTCAGATGCCGCTTGCTGAACTTCCCGAGCCTTTTCATCTAAAATATGCATCGATTGTTCCAAATTTTGCATTTCATTTCCGGCACTTCCGATACTGTTTAGAATTTCACTGCTATCACTCGCGATGTTCATCGTAGAATCAGCAATAAAATCAATTGTTCGCGCGTTTTCATCTGCTAGTGCCATTAATTCCTGTGAACTTCCCGATACATTATCGGCAAGGTTTGACACGCGTTTCACCAAAGCAGAGATTGATTCGATTAAAATGTTCGTGGAATTTGCTATTAATGAAAATTCATCTTTTGTTTTAACGTTTACACGTCGTGTTAAGTCACCGCCAGCTTGTGCGATATCCAGAATCGATTCATTGATTTTTTTCGTATTTCTCCGAATCGATTTCGATAATATGTAACCCAATGAAATAGTTAAAATAACAGCAACACCCGTTAAGGCAGAAATCATTATTTTTGAGGCAAATGCAAACTGTTCCAAGTCAGAAATCGTTTTTTCATTGCGCTGTTCAAGTATTTGAATCAGTTTCCCTGTATTTTCATCTATATAGCCTTTGAAATTTTGACTTCCGCTATTAGCAAACAGTTTAGCGGCATTTTCATAGCCATATTTTTGACGTACTTCAATCGTCGATTTAGAATAGGATAAATAATTAGCATAAAACTGTTGGATTAAGCCGACGATTTTAAGTTCTTCATCCTGATTTCTAAACGATGCTTCAACAGATGTTAAATTTGTATGTATTCGTTCCTTCGTCTCTTCATATAATTGAAGAAATTTTTCGTCGCCCGTAATTAAATAAGTTTGTTCATGGCTTGAAAGTTTCGCGATATCAGAAGCTAAACTATTGATATGCATTTGCTGCTGGAGATTTTCTTCAGCAAATTCTCGTAAATTATTCTCCAAATTTGTTATATTGATATACGACAAAATTTGCATCGAGATAATTATTGCCATTAAAATAGTAAAAGTAATTAAAATTTTCCCTCGTATTAGGTGAAAGAAGTGAAATAGGGCTTTCGGTTTAATAGATTTTTTTATTCGTTTTTCTTTATTAGGTTTATTTTTCTTGCTCTTTCGCAAATAATTCACCACTTTCTGAAAAATCAATATTTAACTATTTTACTACATGAATGGGAAATTTACACTATTTATTGTGAAAAAAGTATAAAGGAGGGAAAATTTTGAAAAAATCATTTTATCATTTTGCTCTCACATTTAGAGGGGGAGAATGGTCGGACGAGAAAGTGCGTTTTGCGGAAAGCATGTTTCACGATCATGCTTTTCCAAAAATGTCTGACAGCTTTGATGAGCTTACAAATTATATAGAATTTCAGTCCAATGAATTTTTAACAATCGGTGCCTTTGACCAATTATGGGACCTTTATGAAAATAAATTTTCGGTATAAGCAATGTTTTGCATGCAATTTGCCAGATGGGGTATAGTGAAAGTAAGGCAAGCTGCGTAAAATTAATCGTTATTTTGTCCAAATATTGTTTTTTATGCAAATTTTTTTGTGAAGCAAGACGTCTAACGATTGAATGTTTATACGAAAACGTTTACAATTTAAAAGAATTATGATGAAAAGAGGTTTTTTGATGAGCGTTCATATTAATGCCAAAAAAGGCGACATTGCAGAAATTGTACTATTACCAGGAGATCCATTACGTGCAAAATATATTGCCGAAACATTTTTAGAAGATGTTGTACAATATAACGAAGTACGTAACATTCTTGGCTACACAGGAACTTATAAAGGGAAACGTGTTTCTGTACAAGGTACAGGCATGGGTGTACCATCCATTTCAATTTATGCTACTGAATTAATGCAAGAGTACGGTGTACAAAAACTAATCCGTGTAGGTACTTGTGGTGCGATTCAAAAAGACGTGAAAGTACGTGACGTTATTATTGCACAAACTTCGTCTACAGATTCAAATATGAATCGCGTTGTTTTCGGCGGTACAATCGATTATGCACCAACTGCAGACTTTGATTTATTATTGAAAGCATACAATGCTGCTAAAGAAGCGAACTTAAATGTACGTGTAGGTAATATTTTCACTGCAGATATGTTCTATTCAGATGAAGCACAAAACGAAAAATTAGCGCAATATGGCGTATTAGCTGTTGAAATGGAAACTTCAGCACTTTACACATTAGCTGCGAAATTCGGTCGTCAAGCTTTAACAGTATTAACTGTATCTGACCACATCTTAACTGGTGAAGTAACAACTTCAGAAGAACGCCAAACTACGTTCAATGACATGATGGTTATTGCGTTGGAAGCGGCTATTCAAGACTAATAATAGTAAGGGATTGCAATGCTAATTCGAAAGTACCTGACAGGTAATAACTGTTAGGTGCTTTTTTTTGTGGTCAGAACATACGGAATGTTATTTCATTTAGAGAAAATGATTTATAATAGCGGTCAATTTAATGGGCAGACTAATTCAATAAATAAAGTTTAAGGAGCAGGTGAAACAAATGATGTATTTATTAGCTATTTTCTTGCCGCCTTTAGCCGTCCTGTTTTGCGGAAAACCGATCCAAGCATTAATTAACTTTTTCTTATGTTTTTTAATATGGATACCGGCAGTGATTCATGCAATTTTGATTGTTCGTGATTATAAAGCAGATAAAAGAATGGAGCGCCAAATCAAGCTAATGAAGAAATAGCAGGAAAGCGCACATATTCAATAATTGGGTAAATGCACATTACATCTGTATTGTGCATTTTTAGTTTTTTCGCCGATTAAAATTTCAAAAATTTTCTTAGCCGATGTTTGGCATATCGATTTTATGTTGTGGGCAAACTGAAATACCGGCAATTTTAAAGCACAAAAGATGACGGTCAAAAAGTAAAAAGGAGTGAGGGGATGAGTCAGGAAGTAGCGAAGAAATTTATTGATCGAATCTCAAGCACAGTGGATCCGTTAGCGAATATTGTCACGGTGAGTCTGTTTTGTGAAAATGCCATTAACCATTTGATTCAGGAAAAGCTGCCAAAAGTTCGGAGCTTCAAGGATCAGGCAACTTATATCCCGATGGCGAGCTCCAATTACAGTACGAAAGTCTATTCTGTTTATGCATTAGGTTTAATCGAACAGAAATTATTCGAAAACTTATGGTTGCTGAATTATTGGCGCAACAAAGCCGCACATAATATTAGTGTCGATATTAAAGCATTGCCGATGAATTTCCACATTTTTGATAACAACCTGAGAATCGAAAAAGACATGAATGAAAATGAAATTGTGATCGGGATTGCGCTTTGTACTTATAAAGAGCTGCATGTGTTTTTAAATGAACAATACGGTATAAAACTAAATTGGTGAACAATAAAAAGTGTCTATGCCTGTAGACACTTTTTATTCTATCCGGCATTTCTAAAAAAATGCACGCTTTCCATAGAAGATTTTTAATAATAAATTAAAATACAATTAACCTTATTTCAATTTTAACGATATAAATAGTACATATTAGGGAATGGATAGGGGAAGTTTACTGTAGGAAGGGTTGAAATAATTTGAAAAAAAGATATTTATTCGCAATGTCTACATTATCAATTGCATTGGTTGCAGGATGTGGGGATACAGCAGAACCGGTTGACGGTACAGAAAACGAAGCCAATTTAACTTTACAGCAAGTATATGAAAATGCCATGCAGCGCCAGCAAAATTTAAAAAGTGTTCATGCTGAAACAAAAATGGATCAGGTGACGACTTTCTTAATGGATGGTCAGACGATGGAAATGACAAGCAACTCAAATTTGGCAATGGACATTCAGCAAAATCCGATGGCCATGTATTCTAAAGGAACAATAGAAATGGATATGGGCGAGGATAACATGGAAATGCCTATTGAAATGTATATGACAGAAGAAGATGGCTTTTACTTATATAACGGCGAATCGAATGAATGGCTGAAAATGCCGGATGAACAATATGAACAGCTGTTAGCGCAAACCGGTGCACAGGCAGATGCATCACAGCAACTTGAACAGCTTGAGCAGTTTATCGAAGATTTCAGTTTTGAACAAGACGAAGAAAATTATTTACTGACATTGAATATAGAAGGGGATCAATTCAAGCAGTTCATCCTTTCGCAAATGGGTGCAAGCCTTGGAGAATCAATGGAAATGAATGAGGAGATTTTAAAAAATATGTCCTTTGAAGATTCACAGTATAATATAGTTGTAGCAAAAGATACGTTTGACATTAAAGAAATGGATATGGATCTGAAAATCATCACAAATGTCGAAGGTCAGGAAACAACGATTGAAAATGATGCAAACATTGTCTATTCTAAATTCGATGAAGTAAAAGAGATCAATATACCAAATGAAGTTTTAAAAGAAGCAAAAACTGAATAATAGATCAGGCAGCGAGTCCCCTATATAGCGGAAATCGCTGCTTTTTCCTATTTAATATGAAATGAAATAAAAAAAATGACGTCTATCCTTTTCTAGTCGCTTGTAAACTGATATTATTGGTATAGTGTGACATCAGACAGTGTATAAATGAGAGTGGTGAAATTGAAATGGATGAACAAAAAAGAGATGAGGATCAAAACGGTTTAAACGAAGAGCAAATAACAAAACCGGCAGGAAAGTATTTACGCATGAAACCATTTGCATTCATAATGGTTATTTTCCTGACAATTTTATGTACAGCCGGTTTAACAATTTTTGCGTTAACATTCGGTGAAAAGAAAGTTGTGGAAGTAAAAGAACCGGTAGAACGGGCAGAATTCAAAAAACTTTATGATGCGTATGATGCACTTCAGCAAAAATATTATGAAGACATAAATGAAGAAGAAGTGGTATATGGTGCAATCAACGGAATGTTTGATGCATTGGGTGACCCTTATTCTGATTATATGAATAAAGATGAGGCAACCTCTTTCAATGAAAGCCTTTCTTCAAGTTTTCAAGGAATTGGTGCGGAGATTCAAGAGCGAAATGGATATATCATGATCGTATCTCCAATTAAAAATACTCCTGCAGAAAAAGCAGGTTTACAACCGAAAGATATGGTATTAGCGGTTGACGGGAAAAGCGTCAAAGGCATGAGCTCTACAGAAGCTGTGTTATTGATTCGCGGTGAAAAAGGATCTGAAGTCACTCTGACAATTCAGCGCGGAGATGCTGAAAGCTTTGATACAACTATTGTGCGTGATGATATTCCGGTAGAAACTGTATATGGTGATATTGATGAAGAAGGAATTGCTCACTTCCAAATCACATCTTTCAGTGAAAATACTGCAGTAGAACTGGAAAAACTGTTAATTGAATATGAAAAACAGGGAATGAAAGGGATTGTTTTAGATGTACGTCAGAATCCAGGCGGCTATTTAAAAGCAGCAATCGATATTTCAAACTTGTTTGTTGAAGAAGGAAAAACAATCGTTCAAATTCAAGAAAAAGATGAAGCGCCACAAATTGTAGCTGCAGATAATCGTTCTAAATATAAACTTCCTTTAACAATCTTAATCGATGAAGGAAGTGCTTCTGCTTCTGAGATTTTGGCAGGTGCTCTAAAAGAGTCTGCAGGTGCCCAAATCGTTGGTTTGACTTCCTTTGGTAAAGGGACAATGCAGGAAATCATCTATATGGAAGACGGAGCAAACTTGAAGTTCACAACAGGCAAATGGTTAACACCAGACGGCAACTGGGTGAATGAAAAAGGAATTGCACCGGATGTGAAAGTTGACTATCCGGATTATGCTTCATTACCATATATTGATCCAAGCCAGACATATGAACAGAATTCCGATCATGCGTCCATCAAAACAGCTGAGCGCATCTTGGAAGTTTTAGGTTATGAACCAGGTGAAGTTGATACAAAGTTTGACGAATCGACAGAAGCAGCATTAAAAGAATACCAACAAGATAATGAACTTGAAGTGACAGGTATTTTAACAGGCGATACAACCTATGCCTTAATGGATGCAATTAGCGAAAAGCTGAAAAATGAAGATCCTCAAATTTTAAAGGCAAAAGAATTATTGGATATAAAGCCTGAAGAAACGACAAAAGAATAAAAATTGCGGGCTGGCAAAAAGTGCAAAAACACTTGATTGCCAGCCCATTATTATAGGAAGTGAAACGATGAAAGATGTATATTTATTTAGCGGATTTTTAGGAAGCGGCAAAACGTCCATGTTGACCGATGTCATTCGTCAATTGAAAGAGGCAAATTTAAAGCCTGCTGTAATTATGAATGAATTAGGAAAGCTGCCTTTTGATTCACAGGCGGTGGAACAGGATGTACCTTTGAAGGAAATGCTGGAAGGCTGTATTTGCTGCAGTGGGGCGGAAAAAACGGAAGCGCAAATTCAATCGCTTTTACACGATCAAGAATTTGATGTACTTATTATTGAAACAACAGGGGCCGCACACCCTGTAGAAGCACTGGATGCAGTCTACTCGCCTTTATTTGCGGATAAGTTAAATATTAAGGGGATTGTAACAGTGGCAGACAGCCGCTTATGGTTAGACCGCTCAAGTCTGACGCCACAGGTACGTTCACTATTTATGGAACAAATTCGTCATGCCCATCTGTTATTGGCGAACAAAACGGACTTGCTTACGGAATCGGAACAGGCGCAAGTTGTCTATGAGCTGCAAGGGTTCAATGCAAATGCTTTTATCCTTCAGACAACTAATGGACGAGTACCGTTGAAGTTATTGCAAAATATGCAGTCTACAGCTCGGGTTTCTAAAGAAGACATCGTGTCAGCACGTATAGGTGAAAGCTTTAATTTAGGCTCTCGCCTCGTACGGTTTGACACAAGCTTTACTCAAGAACAGTTTGAAGATTGGGTTCGAACTTTGCCCGATACGGTTTACCGTATGAAAGGGTACGTCCCGATTGAAGGCATCAAAAATCCAATGTTGTTCCAGTATGCCTATGGAATGGTCCAATGGCTGCCGGAATATATAAAAATGGAACCGAACCTAGTGATTATTGGTGAGAACATCAATAATCTTGAAATTATTTCTGTACCTTAATTCGTCAATAGTGTCGGCTATGTACAGGAAGGGAACAGTTGGACACAACATTTATTAAAAAATATTTTGCTGAAGCTATTCTTTTCGCATTTGAAAAGGATAGCTTTTTGGTTTTTCAAAGCATTAACGGAATTCTTGAAACAATATAAATACTTTTATTGAATACTAATTATTTTTTGGGAACTTTAAAAATTTATATGTGAAAACACCCAATTTTAGAGAAAAGCTTTATAAAGTGCCAAAATGTGCTACAATATACGGTATACTTTTAAAAGTCTCTTTTGAAAAGAGACGAAAATTCCAGGAATTGAAGTGATAATTACATAAATCATTTTTTTGAAATAATAATTTAAGGTTATTAAAAAAGAAAAGTTTAAGAGTTTTGTAAAACAATCATGAAAATAAAAAGTAACAACAAATAAATAAGATATTTATCGAAGCATGTTGAAATGTACTATTGCATAAGATAGATGCAATGACAATTGCTTTGTTAGGAGAAATTTATGAAAGAAAAAACAATTATTTTAACAGGCGGAGGTACGGCCGGTCACGTATCACTAAATGAAGCGATTATCCCTTCATTGCAGGAAGCGGGGTATAATGTCCATTATATAGGCTCACATGATGGGATTGAAAAGGAACTGATTACAAATGCTTTCCCTTCTTTGCCATATCATAGTATTTCAAGCGGAAAGCTGCGTCGATACTTTTCAGTACAGAACTTTACAGATCCGTTTAAAGTGATGGCGGGGATTACACAAGCCTTTTCAGTTATCAAGAAAATTAAGCCGACCGTCATTTTTTCAAAGGGTGGATTTGTATCAGTGCCTGTTGTGATTGCGGCAAAGTTGGCAAATATACCGGTTGTTGTTCATGAATCGGATGTAACGCCTGGATTAGCAAATAAAATTTCATTGCCGTTCGCGTCCCATATTTTCACGGTATTCAAAGAAACGATGAAACATTTACCGATCGACAAATCGACTTGTACGGGTTCGATCATCCGTCAGCAGCTATTTGAAGGGAATCGCGAACGGGGCATGGCGTTATGTGGATTTACAACCGAGAAAAAAGTAATGCTTGTTATGGGCGGAAGCTTGGGATCTGTCGTAATAAATGATGCGCTTCGCGAAAATTTACCGGCCTTGCTTGAGAACTACCAGATCATCCATTTATGTGGTAAAGGGAACGCCGACAAAAAACTTGAAAATCTTCAGGGCTACCGTCAATTTGAATATGTGACGACAGAATTGCCGGATTTATTGTATGCGACAGATTATGTTGTATCGCGTGCCGGTTCGAACTCGATTTTTGAATTTTTAGCGTTGCATAAGCCGATGCTGCTTATTCCTCTATCTGCTGCAAAAAGTCGCGGCGATCAGATTTTAAATGCCAACTTGTTTAAAAAACAAGGCTTTGCACAAGTATTGGATGAGGAAAAATTGACAAAAGCGTCATTCATGCAAGCAATTCAGAAGCTTGAAGAGAAAGCGGAAGAAATGATCGATCATATGCTGGAGGTCGAACATCCGAAAACTCCGAAAGAAATGGTTGCTTTAATTACTCAATATGAAAAATAATCGATAAAAAAGGGGTTACCTAAAAGTTCATACTTTTAAGGTAGCCCCTTGTTTTGTTTAAGGAATATTTATAACGTGACATTCATATAAGCGTAAAGTAGGGATTCGCATCACTGTGAAACTTCTTCTTTACATTGCCTGTTCTTCTGCTTCTTCGAGCGTATTTGCTGTCGTTAAATAGAACAGATCCTTTGGAATTTTGAAAAGACGGAATTTATTTACGCCTTGATTAATTTGTGCGAAAAGAGATGGATTTGATTCCTCGGCATCTACTACATAAGGTAATTTTAGTGCTGCTGCTTGTGAGCGCGCATTTTCTTCGCGGATGCGTAAGAAAACTGTATGGAAATCATAGTCGAAAAATAGTTCATTTAAAAACGCTAATTTCGCTTTCTGATTATAACCGATGCCTTGATATGGTTTGCCGATCCATGTTCCTAAAAAGCCGGCGCCATCTTGGATATCAAAAATACTGATTGTTCCGATTGGGACACCCCAATCATCTACAATTGTACGTGAAATCGTTAATCCGTTTTGTTCTTCTTCAATTAATTGTTTAGTCATAAATAAATACTCTTCAGCTGAAGTCGCTTTCTGACGTACGAATGGAAACACAGACGGATGACGTAATAATTCGTATAATTCTGCTGTTTCATGAAGTTCTCTCTGTTTTAACATGTGAAACGCCTCCTTTTAAGAAGAAAATGGTAGAGCCTGTTGTTAAAGAAATGGTGCGAATAATCTTCTGATGCTAAAAGGTTCTTTATCATAAGGCAGTAGTCATTTCGAGCTTGATCTTACCTAAAAGAATTTGACGTTAAACTATTATGCATAATTCGTATGTCTCGCTCTATCCTAGACAATTAATAACAATATCGAAATAAGAAATATATCTACAGTTTATTATAATATATTCTCTTGTCGCAACTTTCAAGCTCGAAAAAAACATTTTTTTCTGTTAAAAGTCGATATATTCAGAAAAATGCGTAAATAAAAACTATTAATGACAAGATGAATTTTTTAAAAGTATAATATAATAAAATAAGAGAGAGCGTGGAGGTACAAAAATATGAATATTCAACTAATAAAAGTACATGGTTCTGGCAATACATTTTATTTATACGAAGCATTATATGACGAACAATTTGATTTTGTGAATATCACAAAACAATTATGCCCCCCAACCAATGATGGTGGAGCAGATGGCTTATTACTGGTGCTTCCGTCTTCCGTGGCAGATGCAAAAATGCGCGTCATCAATGCAGATGGCTCGGAAGCTTCGATGTGCGGAAATGGTTTGCGCTGTGTCGCACGGTATGTCTGCGAAAAATTCAATGTAAATGAAGCGGTTATTGAAACAATGCATGCATGCCTGAAAGTGAAACGAGAAGACTCCATTTTTGAACAGCTACCTACATACTCTGTTGAAATCTCGCCCATTTCCTTTGAATTAGCTTCATTGCCAATGAAGGTAGAGGACAAACAACAATTGCGCCATGAAGTAATACCTGCTTTTTCAGAAGAAATTCCTTTTACAGCAATATCAGTACCGAACCCGCATTTAATCGGAATCGTTGATAAAAAATATATCGAAAACACAACACACCAGCAGCAACTTGCTGCCTGTTTGAACAGTGAAAATGAATATTGCCCTGATGGAGTGAATGTCAGCTATGTACAACCATTATCGGCTGATGAGATTTTTGTCCGAACTTATGAGCGAGGTGTAGGTTTTACAAATGCATGCGGTACTGCAATGACTGCCTCTGCCCTAATTGCCTCAATTGAAGGCTACGTTTCGAGTAGTAAAGTAACCGTCTATAATCCGGGAGGCTTTGTTCAATGTGAGGTTTCTAATAATGAAGGAAGCTGGGAATTGGCACTGATCGGAAATGCAACGATATTAGGGGAGTATGAATTCGAGTTGCAAGAAGAAAAAATTGAGTTAGTTCGTATACAGCCTTCAGAAGAGCAAATCCAATATGAGAAATGCAAAGTTTTTGTGAAAGATAAAATAGAAAGCTTTCTGTAAAGATCAGTAAAGTAGGGGGACAAGGATGATGAGTTCCATTTATTCAATGGATCTATTGAATTTGTTATTCAAAAATAGTAATGATGCTGTGTTCTTTATGGAAAAAACAGATGAAAAGTATCGTTATATTTTTGTCAATGATGCTGCAGTAAAATTGATTAATACAAATCCCTGCGGCAAAACGATCGAACAGGTAATCCCGTCCCATTTGGCAAAAACAATTATTCACCATTATGACTTAACACTCGAACAAAACAAACAAGTTGAATTCGAGGATTTCACCTATGAAAGAATGAATGTTCGAAAACAAAGAACGACAACTATTCCAGTAACACAAGACGGGAAAAATTATATTTTGGCTATAACAAAGGAAGTGTCGATGAGTCTAGATTTGGAAGATAAATATTTATTTATGCGCTCCTTATTTTCCAACTCATTTTTATCAACAATACTCGTTTCCAATGATCTGCAGCTTCTTGAAGCCAACACGAAATTTTTGGATGAATTTAATATACAGTTGGAAGATGCATCCCGTACCAGTATATTAGATATGCCATTTATAGAAAGAAAAATGGCAAAGAGATTAAAATCTTATTTGAAACGTGCGCAGCTTGGTGAAAATATTCAATCAAAAATGCTGTTCTTTATTGATAAATATAATGAACAGCGATGTTTTACTGCTTCTTTTTCGACGCTGACAAGTAATGGTGATAATATTGCCGTATTTATTATATTGCAGGAAATAACAGAGTTTATTAAACAAGGACAGGCATTACGAACGGCATCGCATGGCTTGGAAATGTTCAAAAATGCGATCAATTCATTTGCCGAAGTTATTTTTACTGATGCTGACGGAAATATGATGGATGTCAATGAACGGGTTATCGAAAATACAGGTTACACGCGTGGCGAATTAATCGGCAAGCCTTACCACTTTTTACATTCGACATATCAATCTGATTTTGGTTCAACGAGTTATTGGCATAATGTCAGTAAAGAAGGGATTTGGCGTGATGAAGTGTGCAATTGCAGAAAGAATGGCGATATTTATTGGGTGGATTCCACTGTGATCCCTTTGAAAAATGAGCTAGGGGATATCGAGCAGTTTTTAATGGTGCAATATAATATTTCGTCTGAAAAGCAATTAATGTCCGACCTTTATAAAATTGAACGCAATTTCAGAGCGATTACTGAAAACACAAATGATTTTATTGTCGTCACAGACCGCTACGGAAAAATTAAATACGCTTCACCTTCCTATACAAGGAAACTTGGTTATCATGAGGAAGAGCTGATTGGTGTCCCGTATGATCGATTGCTGAAGCCTGAATGTGTTCAACTGTGGCATGAAGCATTGAACCCCGTATTGGTTGATAGAGTAGAGGAACAAAAAATTGAACTGCTTTTGTATAAAAAAGATAATAGTACGATATGGACGGAAGGGAATTATACATTAACATTTGATCTGGCAAATCATGAAATTACGGAAATCGTCATGGTTTCTAGAGAAATTACCGAGCGAAAGCAGCTGGAAGATCAGTTAACCTATTTAGCGTATCATGATAGTCTGACACAGCTAGGGAATCGCCGTAAACTGTATAAGGACTTTCCGATGCTTAAGGCAGAAGCGGATGAAACAGGCACCTGCCTGGCGATTTTATATCTTGACGGGGATAATTTTAAACGAGTAAATGATCTGTACGGCCACGATGTTGGCGATGAATTTTTAATTCAATTCGGTAAATCGCTCGTTCGAAGCGTACGAAATGAAGACCTCGTTATAAGGCTTGGCGGAGATGAATTTTTAATAGTTTTAACAGGGTTGTCCATTTACGAGACAGATCGTACTGCTCAACTCGCTCAAATTATGGGCAGAATCAAAGAAAATCTGCAAATTGGATGGATGATTCGAGAGGCACATTTCTCCCCTACAGCCTCAATGGGCCTATCAATATATCCAAAGCATAGTGTAAGCCTGGATGTATTAATTGATTTAGCGGATCAGGAATTATACAAAGCGAAACAGTCTTTCAATTAAAGTTATATCTTTATTTCATTTTCAAGAATACGGAAATTTACTCCGTATTCTTTTTTTATTGTAAAATACAATTGGTACACTAAATGTTGATATAGATTGTTGATAGAGAGGGAAGCTGATGAACCAGAAGATTTTAATTATTGAAGATGAAAAGAATATTGCGCGTTTCCTTGAATTGGAACTTAAGCATGAGCAGTTTGAAACCGTTACTGCATATGATGGGAGGACGGGTCTCGAATTGGCGGAAAGTGAACAATTCGACTGTATTTTACTCGATGTCATGCTGCCGCAATTAAATGGAATTGAAGTATGCAGAAGAATACGTAAATTCAGCGATGTACCGATTCTGTTAATAACCGCACGTGATGAAGTCATGGACCGTGTGTCAGGATTGGATGCAGGGGCAGATGACTATATTGTGAAGCCTTTTGCGATCGAGGAACTACTGGCCCGGATTCGTTCGATATTAAGGAGAGTCAAGCACACTCAAAAATCTAAGCAACTCGTTTATAGAGATTTGGTAATTGATGTTCAGGCATATGAAGTAATATTTGAAAATAACAAAATCGAGCTTACCAGAAAAGAATTTGATTTATTAAAGCTGCTTGTGGAGAACAAAAATCATGTATGTACAAGGGAACATATTTTAGAAATGGTTTGGGGATTTGATTCTGAGGTAGAAACTAATGTAGTCGATGTATATATTCGCCATTTACGTTCAAAACTGCAAACAGAAAATACTCCGTACATTGAAACTGTACGTGGTGTTGGCTATGTGATACGCGGGTGAGGATGATGAAAAACAAATTACTGAACCTTTCCTTAAAATCGAAGTGGATGCTCGCAGTCGGGGTAACGATTTTTGTAAGCTATGCCCTCATATCTGTTGTGCTGTATATCGCGCTGCAAACATGGCTGATTCATAATGAGGAAAAAAATGCATTGCGAACGGTTGATGATATGACAACCTATTTTGAATCACAAGGAAACACTGTTACAGTACAGGCACTTCAAAACAACACAGCATTGATGAAAGCTATTTTAAATCAGGAACAAACAGTACGTGTATTTAATTTGGATGGTATTGAGGTAATGCGTATCAATGATGCTGCGCCGGCTGCAGGACTGCCCAAAACTCAAAATTATTATTCAACGATGATTGAAAAGCAGATGATTTCAGGATCTGAGAACTTTGTCATCCATAGAGTCGTTCAGATCGGTCAATTTCAAGGAATTATGCAGCTGATTCACCCTTTAGCTGCATTTCATTCGATGATGAACTATATTTTGACGACCATCTTTATTATCGGTTTTGGTGCTATTTTATTTTCGGTTATGATCAGTTATTACTTGGCGAATATGTTAATGAAACCGCTTGTTCAGTTAAGGGATGCCATGAGTTACGTCAGAAAAAACGGGTTTGCAGCTCAGCCGAAATTTGATTATACGGCAAAAGATGAAATTGGCGACTTACTTCATATGTATCGTACTTTGATGAATGAACTTGAAATTTCATTTACAAAGCAGCAGCAATTTGTCGCAGATGCCTCACATGAACTGCGAACACCGATTCAAGTTATTGAAGGTCATTTATCTTTAATCAAACGGTGGGGGAAAGACGAACCGGAAGTAATGGAAGAAGCATTAAACACTTCGTTAACCGAAATTGCGCGTATGAGGAAAATGATTGAGGAACTATTGCAACTGGCAAGAAGGGAACAGGCAGATGAAAAAGCTTCAGCTGATATAGAACAAGTATACGAACAAGTAAGAGATGAATTACTGCAGCTCCATCCCAGCACTGAGTTTCGTCTGACCGTAAACGGTGATAAAGCGGCTGCCTCCATTACCGAGCATGCTTTAGCGCAAATCTTTAGAAATATTTTGAGTAATAGTATACGATATAATAGCAATGTTCCAAATCTTCATGTAACAATTGATTATAATGAATTACAGTCGCAGATTTTAGTTAAGATAGAAGACAATGGTATCGGTATTTCTGAACAACATTTACCACATATTTTCGATCGGTTTTACCGAGTGGATGCATCACGAACTAATAAAATTGCAGGTACTGGACTTGGGTTAAGTATTACAAAGATGCTCGCAGATAAATATGAAGTGGAAATTGATGTCGAAAGTAAAATACAGAAAGGTACCTTTTTTTACCTTAAACTTCTTAAAAAATGAATAATTTTTCTCAATCTAATTACTATTTCAATAGTTCACGAAAAAAATTGCTTAATTTGATAAAAAGAGTTGTATTTTTTGTGAAGAGTAGTAAGATTGAGATGGAAAAAATGTTCTTCCGCCGTATATAAATGTGCTTTTAGTCCATGTGGAAGAATGATAAAATATTATTTGCTTTGTTTTGGTAGATAAAAAGAGGGTACTTAATTTATCTACGTACAAAAGAAGGTAATTTTTGTATTGTAATATACAAAATTATACCTTTTTAAGTAAATTATTGGAACAGCCATAAGGCAAAAATTTGGAGGTTATTTTCATGTCGAACAATGTATTACCTGCAGGTTCTCCATGGTCAGCGTTTTCTGGTCCTAACTTAGGTTATGTATTAGAGCAGTATGACTTATTCCTGCAATCTCCTGAAGAAGTAGAACCGGAACTAGTGGAATTATTCCAGGCTTACGGTGGTCCTGTATTTGCAGATGGTCAACAACCGGTTGCAACAGCAGCAGTAACAGGTACTGGAGACTACAAAAAAGTTTTAGCAGCAGTTAAGTTGGCAGAATCAATTCGTGAGTACGGCCATTTAGCAGCAGATTTATACCCATTAAAAAATCGTCAATTAGATACTTCGCGCATTGAAGAAAGCGTATTCAATTTAACAGCATCAGATTTACAGGCTATTCCTGCATCAGTATTTTTCGCTAATGTTCCTGCAGGTGTTACAAACGGTAAGGAAGCAATTGATTATTTAAAATCTGTCTACACTGATAAAATTGGTGTGGAAGTTGCACATTTACAAAATCCCGAAGAACGTGCTTGGATCGAAGCGCAAGTAGAAGGCGGCACATTCAAAAAAACGTTATCTGCTGATGAAAAGAAAGCAGTATTAGAGCGTTTAACACGCATTGAAAACTTTGAAAAATTCATTCATAAAACATTTGTTGGTCAAAAACGTTTCTCTGGAGAAGGTTTAGACACTCAAATCATTTTATTAGATGAAATTATCAAATCAGCTGAAGCGAAAGGTGTAAAAAACGTTCGAATTGGTATGGCACACCGTGGTCGTTTAAACGTATTAACTCACGTATTAAATAAACCATACGATATGATGTTCTCTGACTTTGCCCATGTTTCTAATGACCTATTCTTCCCAGAAGACGGTAAACTAGAAATTACAAAAGGCTGGACTGGCGACGTTAAATATCATATGGGTGCATCTTACACTCATGATTCAGGATTGAACGTTAAATTAGCTTACAACCCATCTCACTTAGAAGTAGGGAATCCGCTTGTAATCGGTTCTGTACGTGCAGCACAAGATGATGTATCAGAAACAGGTGTTGCAAAACATGATCCATCAAATGCATTCGGTATCATTTTACACGGTGACGCGGCATTCGCTGGTCAAGGGATTGTAACGGAAGGCTTCAACTTCTCTCAAACAGCTGGATTCAAAACAGGTGGTACTGTACAAATTATCGCGAACAACATGATCGGTTTCACGACTGAATTACATGATTCACGTTCATCTAATTACTCATCTGACCCTGCAAAAGGCTATGATATTCCGGTAATCCATGTAAACGCTGATAGCCCTGAAACAGTGGCAGCTGTTGGTCGCTTTGTTGCGGAATACCGTGCGAAGTTCAAAAAGGATATCGTAATCGACTTAATCGGTTACCGCCGTTACGGTCATAACGAAACAGATGATCCGACAGTAACAAACCCTGAAACATATAAATTAGTAGCAAAACATGAACCAATTCGTGCATTATACGGTGCAGAATTAGCAGAAGCAGGTGTTATGTCTGCTGATGAAGTAAAAGCATTAGATACTGCTATTTATGCGGAAATGCAAGCTGCGTATGATCATGTAAAAGAAATGGCTGAAAAAGACGAGCATGTAACGCCTAACATGCCGGAAGAACTTAAAATCGAATTCCCTGAAATCGATACGAAAGTAGATGCTGAACGTCTTGCTAAAGTAAATGAAGATCTTCTTGTCTTTGCAGATGGTTTTGAACCGCAAAACAAGTTAGGTAAAATTTTAGCTAAACGCCGTGATGCTTTTGCAGATGGTAAAATCGACTGGGGTCATGCTGAAACATTAGCATATGCAACAATCACACAAGATGGCACACCTGTTCGTTTCACTGGTCAGGATGCTCAGCGTGGTACGTTCTCTCAACGTCACTTAGTATTACATGATAAAAACAATGGTTCTGAATTTACACCGTTACACCACATTGAAGGTGCAAAAGCATCATTCTCAGTTTATAACTCACCACTTACAGAAGCAGGTGTAGTAGGTTTCGAATACGGGTATAATCTAGAAAACCAAAATGTATTATCTGTATGGGAAGCACAATTCGGTGACTTTGCAAACATGGCACAAGTAATGTTTGATAACTTCATCTCAAGTGCACGCGCTAAATGGGGTCAAAAATCCGGATTCGTACTTCTTTTACCACATGGTTATGAAGGCCAAGGTCCGGAACACTCATCAAGCCGTATGGAACGATTCCTGCAGTTATCTGCAGAAAATAACTGGTTCGTAGCGAACTGTTCAAATGCAGGCAACTACTACCACTTATTACGCCGTCAAGCTGCATTATTAGGTACTGAAGGTGTACGTCCATTAGTAGTGGTTTCTCCAAAATCACTTTTACGTCACCCACTTGCTGCAGCTACTGCTGAACAGCTTGCAAACGGTCGCTTCCAAGAAGTAATCGAGCAAGAAGGTTTAGGCAAAAACACAGAAGCGGTAGAAAAAGTAGTACTTGGTACTGGTAAAGTAATGATCGATTTAGCTGAACGCGTGAAAGACGGCGAAGGCTTAGATCACTTACACATTGTTCGTGTTGAACAAATTTATCCATTCCCTGCACAACAAGTGAAAGATATTATCGCTCGTTTCCCGAATGTAAAAGAAATCGTTTGGGTACAGGAAGAACCGAAAAACCAAGGTTCATGGACATATGTTCTTGAAACATTATATGATATCGCAGAAGGCAAAAAAGTGCGCTATGTAGGACGTCCTGCAATGAGCTCAACTTCTGAAGGTGATGGCGATTCACATAAAGCAGCACAAGCGAAATTAGTGAACGAAGCACTTGAAAAGTAATAAATGATTTGTTTAAAAAGAGCTGCTTCTATTTAAAATAGAAGTGGCTTGCTATACAATGGATGTGTAGCGTAATTAAAGGAGGATATGAACGTGGCTGAAATTAAAGTCCCTGAATTAGCAGAATCAATTACTGAAGGTACAATTGCCCAGTGGGTGAAAAAAGTTGGAGATCGCGTAGAAAAAGGCGAATTCATCGTTGAGTTAGAAACTGATAAAGTTAATGCTGAAATCATCTCTGAAGAAGCAGGCGTTTTAAAGCAAATTTTAGCTGAAGAAGGCGATACTGTATTAGTAGGACAAGTAATCGCAGTTGTTGAAGCTGGCGAAGGCGCAGCACCTGCACCAGCTGCTAAAGAAGAAGCACCAGCAGCAGCTCCGGCTCCAGCAAAAGAAGAAGCTCCTAAAGCAGCAGCACCTGCACAAGTTGCTGCCGAAGAAACTTCAAGTGAGCGTGTAATCGCTTCACCGGCAGCTCGTAAATTAGCTCGTGAAAAAGGCATCGACTTAGCAGCAATTTCACCTGTTGATCCACAAGGTCGCGTACGTGTACAAGACGTTGCAGCTCATGGTACAGCACCAGCAGCTCCTGCAGCATCAGCTACTCAAGCACCAGCAGCAGGTAACGGTCCAATGATCTTTACACCAGCAGCTGACACAGACCGTGTAACAGTTGAAAAAATGAGCCGTCGTCGTCAAACAATTGCAAAACGTCTATTAGAAGTTAAGCAATCAACTGCAATGTTAACTACATTCAACGAAATTGATATGACGAACATTATGGCTTTACGTAAACGTAAACAAGATGAGTTCGTGAAAGCTAACGATATTAAATTAGGCTTCATGTCATTCTTCACAAAAGCTGTAGTAGCAGCATTGAAGAAATATCCATATGTAAATGCACAAATTAACGGTGATGAAATTCACTTAAACAACTTCTTCGATATCGGTATTGCCGTATCAACTGAAGAAGGTTTAGTAGTACCAGTTGTTCGTGATGCAAATGCGAAAAACTTTGCTGAAATCGAGAAAAACATTGCAGAGTTAGCTGGAAAAGCACGCGACAAAAAATTAGGCTTAAACGACATGGCTGGCGGATCATTCACTATCACTAACGGTGGTGTATTCGGTTCATTAATGTCAACACCAATCATGAACGGTACTCAAGCTGGTATTTTAGGTATGCACTCAATCGTAAACCGTCCAGTAGCTGTTAATGGTGAAGTTCAAATTCGTCCAATGATGTACGTAGCATTATCTTACGACCACCGTATCATCGATGGTAAAGATTCTGTTGGCTTCCTGAAAACAGTTAAAGAAATGATCGAAAACCCAGAAGATTTATTATTAAATTCTTAATAGTATTTTCTCTACGAATGCGCGATACTTTATGTATTGCGCATTTACTTTTTTCACCTTAAAATTTCAGAAAAATGATTGTTGACGGAAATGTCGCAATAATGTAATATAAAACTTATCAATTTCATATTAAAACCTCACAATCTCGTGAGGTAGAGGCGCGATACTTAACAGTTTTATATGGAGCCATGAGCTGGCTGTGAAATATAAAAGAAGGAAATATCGCCGAAGTGTTGTAAATGCTCAATTTTACAATGCTGGGTCTGCAGTGAACAATTGCAGAACTGTCTCAATCATCTATATCCCTGATGGTTGAGTTGTGCTATCTCAAAATGGGAACTGTAGAGGATTCGGGCTAATTATAATTTAAACGACCTAAAGTTCTTCTTTTAGGTCGTTTTTTGCATATAATGCGTCCGAAATTTAATAAAAGAGGAGAGATTTTCTATGAAAAAGAGACTATTAATTTTACTGACAGCCATGACAATGCTATTGCTGGCTGCATGTGGCTCAAGCGAAGAAGGTACTACAGGCGGTTCTGATTCCGACAAAAAAGTGCTTAAAATTGGAATGGAAGCAGCGTATGCACCTTTCAACTGGTCACAAAAAGATGATGCCAATGGCGGAGTTCAAATTAAAGGTTCTAAGGAATACGCAGCAGGCTATGACGTGGAAATCGCGAAGAAAATCGCTGAAGGTCTGGACATGGAACTTCAAATTGTTAAGACAGACTGGGATGGCTTAATTCCATCACTACAATCAGGTGCCATTGATCTAGTAATTGCTGGTATGTCACCAATGCCTGAACGTAAGGAAGTAGTTGATTTTACAGAGAACTATTATACAAGTGACTATGTCATCGTTGTAAAAGAAGACGGCCCATATGCTAATGCAACTTCATTATCTGACTTTGCAGGTGCGAAAATTACTGGTCAGCAAGCGACAACACACTATGATGTAATCGATCAAATCGAAGGTGTTCAAAAACAAGTAGCGGCAACTGATTTTGGTGCAATGCGTGTACAATTACAGTCAGGCGCAATTGATGGATATGTTTCAGAACGTCCAGAAGGTATCTCTGCTGAGATGGCACTTAATAACATTAAATACATCGTACCTGAGCCAAACTTCGAAGCAGACGAAGCGTCAACAGCTGTAGCGGTAGGTTTGAAAAAGGGTTCTGATTTACGTGAACAAATTAACAAAGTTTTAGCTGAAATTTCGGAAGAAGAGCGTCAACAATTAATGGAAGACGCAATTGCAAATCAACCAGCAGCACAATAATCGTGTTGGATTAACAGTTTTAATGAGGTTGTCTTGCCGGCAGACGGAAGACAACCTTTTTCTATTAAAATAATCATTTCGTACATAAATAATATAAACAAAGATAGAAACGGAGGACAAGGCGATGGCATTTTTAGAATCATCATGGAACTTGTTTACGGACAACTGGGATTTATTTGTACGAGGCGCATGGACAGCACTGCTCTTGGCAATTATCGGGACAATTTGCGGAACGCTGATCGGATTTTTCATCGGGATTATGCACACAATTCCACAACGCAAAAAAAATATTAAATCAGCACTATTGAAGGTTGTTAATTTTATTTTAACAGCATATGTGGAAGTTTTTAGAGGAACGCCAATGATGGTACAAGCGATGGTCGTATTTTACGGTCTTGTCTATTTAGGCATCGATATCGACCGCTTTTTAGCAGCCTCTATTGTCATCAGTTTAAACACAGGCGCCTATATGGCCGAATATGTACGCGGTGGTATCGTATCGATTGATAAAGGGCAATTTGAAGCTGCACAGGCGATTGGTATGAATCACCTGCAAACAATGATTCATATTGTGCTGCCGCAAGTAGCGCGCAATATTTTACCTGCAACAGGGAATCAGTTCGTTATGAATATTAAAGATTCATCTGTATTAAGTGTCATTTCGGTAGTGGAGCTGTTCTTTACAGCGAATTCGATCGCAGGCAGTAACTACAAATACATCGAAGCGTTCTTTATCGCGACGGTATTATACTTTATCATGACATTTACTGTAACTCGTTTCTTACTATTATTCGAGAAAAAGATGGATGGTCCATCTTCGTATAAAGTGGAACTGATTACAGGCAACAAGCTAGATAAGGACGGTGAATAAGATGGCAGTTGTAATTGATATTAACCATTTAAATAAAAAATTCGGTGATCACGAAGTTTTAAAAGATGTTAATTTCCAGGTAAACAAAGGGGAAGTCGTAACATTGATCGGCTCTTCCGGTTCAGGGAAATCTACACTGTTACGCTGCATTAATTTACTGGAAACACCAACAGCAGGCGAAATCATCTACAATGGTGAGAATATTTTAAATGACGGTCATCAAATTGAAAAGTACCGTACGCATTTAGGTATGGTATTCCAGCAGTTCAATTTATTCAATAATCTGGATGTGCTAAATAACTGTATTGTTGGTCAAATTAAAGTGTTGAAGCGTTCTAAAGAGGAAGCCGAACGAAATGCGATGAAGTATTTGGAGCTTGTCGGCATGAGTGCCTATAAGAATGCGAAACCGAAACATTTATCCGGTGGACAGAAACAACGTGTTGCCATTGCTCGTGCATTAGCAATGGATCCGGATGTAATGCTGTTTGATGAACCGACATCAGCGCTTGACCCTGAAATGGTAGGGGAAGTATTAAAGGTAATGCGCCATCTGGCAGACCAGGGGAATACAATGCTGATTGTTACTCATGAAATGGAGTTCGCCAAAGAAGTATCAGACCGGATTGTATTTATGGATAAAGGGGTTATCGTTGAAGAAGGCCCTCCGGAACAATTGCTCGTAAACCCGAAACACGACCGTACAAAAGAATTCCTGAAACGAACATTACGGTAAAAGCAATAAGCTCGCAGTTAACTGCGAGCTTATTTTCGTGAATTCCATTCGCTTATTATTATAAATACAATTACAAAAGCAATGGCAATCGCAAAAAACCACATCGGAACACTACCAAATACCATTATTTCCACCTCTGTTTGTGAGTTTAACATGGAAAAGTTGTTCTATCAAATATCTCTAACAGCGACAAATTTAGGAGTTTAACTTGAATGAGATCATTTAGAAACAAGAAAAGTTGATTTTTACTACAACTCGCTTTCCACTGGCAGGAAAATCATATAAAATAGGAGAGTATCGATAATAGATAAAAGTGAGGGAACAACATGTTACATTTAAATTGGAAAGATGCGCCGACAATTCGCACAGTAAAATGCGTACATACAGATGCATCGAAATATTTAGTATCAAATGTTTTAACAGTAGGTAAAGAGTATGAAGTGAAAAACGAAACAGAAGAGTTCATTTTTGTCATCGACAATACAGGTGAAGTTGGCGGTTTCTACAAAGAATACTTCGCTTAAAATAAAAGGTGTGCGAAAAGTCATTATGGCTTTTTCGCACACCTTTTTATTTTTGCTCTAAGATTGTATGTTCGATTGCGTGACGCTTTTCGTCTGTTTCAACGTGCACCCGTAATGTATCCTCAATATCGTGCAGCAATTGCATTTGGGTCTGTTTAAAGCGGTCAATATCACTATGGGATAATGCTGGACGGTTTGCCGCTTTTTTGGACACTTCCAGCATTTTGCCGTTCTTACGCATTAATTGTTCCGATGCATCCATCAGACGCTCTTGGGAACGTATTGCTCGACGCTGATTGTTCATATTTAATAACATCGCTATTTGCGACTGCCATAAAGGAATCGTCGTCATAATCGAACTTTGAATTTTTTCGATCAGCATTTGATTTGTTTGCTGAATCATCCGGATTTGCGGGGCATACTGGATTGCCACTTCACGGGACAGTTCCAGGTCATACATACGGCGGTCAATCCATTCGATTTGCATTTCAATATCTTTCAATTCATGCTGTTTAAATGGATTTTGTCCTTCTACAATTTCTTTTTGAAGTGCAGGTAACACAACATCGCGCATATGCTGTTTTTTTATTTCCAGTGTTGCAATATAAACATTGATTTCCTGGAAATAATCTTCATTGATCGCATACAGTTTATTCAAAAACTGATAATCGTTTAATAATGCATTTTGGTTATATTCCAGTTGAATACTTAAGCGGTCAATCCGTTTACTCAACTTATTGTAATGGGTCATAATTTCTTGAATAGACTGTGTGGAACGACTGAACAGTTTAGCAAAAAAACCTTTTTCCTGTTCGATTAAAGCATCCGGGTCAATCATTTCCAAGTGCTGCATCAAATCGGATAATACTTCACCGACTTTCCGTACATCTTTGCGCTGAATATACTGCAGCATCTGGGTCGTGAACTTTTTCAATGCTTCTTGTGCCGGCAATCCAAATGCCAGAACGGTTTCATAATTTTTGGGCTCTAAATTTTGGGCCAGTTGCAATGCCCGTTGTTTCATATCATTGGATAATGATGCGAAAAGCGGTGAGGCTGCATTGTTTGCAACATTCACCGCAAATTGTTCTTTACTTACTTGCAAGTCAACGTTTTCACTCGCTGTAAAGGCATCAAATGGATTATTTGTCATATTCATTTGTTACTCACCGCCGATTTTTAATCGATCTTTACGCTTTTCATTCGACAATTTTGCAAAGTCGAGTTCGATTTTCAAGTTTTCGATATCCGAAGATAAAGCACTTTTCAAATCTGATTCCATCGTAATTTGCAGTTCTTTTAAAGTTCTGCGTGTATCTTCCAATGCTAAATGCACTTCAGTACCAGGCACCTGCTCTTTTGTCAGTAACGTGTATTTATCGGACAGCTGTACGGCTGACGGCAAGTGTGCATAGAAGAAATCTTCCACTGCATAAAATTTGTGTGGATTTGTCTGTACAATATTGATAATGCGTTTTGCCAGTTTTTGCATTTCATTGATTTGCTTGAACGAACGTACCGAACGCACTCGGACATATTGCTGATTTAATGCCTGAATATGTGAACGGGCCTGTTTTAATTGTGCTTCGATTAAATTGTATTCCGATTTGGAAAGCCCAATTTTTTTACTCTGTGTCGTTTTCTGAATAGCGTAAGTTACTTTATTGCTGATGAAATATGCTGCTGCTCCAAGAGGTAATGCCAGCATCGTTGTCATTCCGGTAAAATTAACAAACGTAAGTGTTACTGCTGTGGAAAAAACTAATACATTAATTAGATGCCGTGTTAGAAAATTTATAGGACCAAGCATTTTCATACCTCCTTTACTCGATACTATTGATACGTATGAAACGTAAAAAAGTTTCAATTTTACTTACTATATTGCAGAATAATCAACAGAATTAATTATTACATACCAAATATTTCAACCGAAATAGAAATGGCGGCTTTTTATTAATCGTAACAAGTTTTGGCTCTATTAAAAAGTAAAATGATTTGGAAAGCAGCACAATTATTTTGATTTCCATTCTTCCCCTAATATAATAAGCATTATTAGACATCACAGACAAAAGTGTATAAAATATAGAGAAAGAAAGGATAATGTATATGTATAAAATTATTTATATGAAGGCGGATTATGAGCCTTGGTGGCAATTTGACGGTTGGGAAGAGTATATCGTATCAACAGATCAATATGATACAGAACATCAATTCCAAATGGCATTGAATCATTTGCTTACTCAATTTCGAAACAAATATGAGTTTGAAGCACATAAAAATGAACGATTTTATGCATTTTGGTCTGAGGATGAATGTGAATTTTGTGAAGCGTGTGATGACGATGCCCAAATTTATCACGGTATAATTGTTTTGACACCAGAAGCGATTACACAATAATAACTACATTTGATTGAAAATTTGCTTAATTTACCAAATGGTAATTGACAGTCATAATTATGATATATATACTATATTTAACAATTGAAAGATTGACCGAATACAATGGCTTCACATATTACAAACAGTAATCGAGTTAGTGGATCGGTACTCTTGTAATATGTGTTTTTTTATTTGGTTTTTTAATTGTTAACTTTTATTTTTGGAGGTATTTATTGATGAAACAAGGTACAGTAAAATGGTTTAACTCAGAAAAAGGTTTTGGCTTCATCGAGGTAGAAGGAGAAAACGATGTATTCGTACACTTCTCTGCAATTCAAGGTGAAGGTTTCAAAACATTGGAAGAAGGACAACAAGTGGAATTCGAAGTTGTAGATGGCAACCGCGGACCACAAGCATCTAATGTAATCAAATTATAATTGTACAAATTCCGAAGCTGCGTATTCATTTACGCGGCTTTTTCTTTTGCATTACAAATATTTACATATAGTGATATAATTTAGGGAAAACTGAAGGAAGGTTGAGATTCCAATACGAAAAGTACATAGTTTAAGTATTAAGAAAAAAAGAATATTAACATGGGGAATTATTATTATTTTAATATTAGCTGGTTTGTTTGCAACGTTTTATGAGAAAAAGCAAAGTAAAGAAACCGATGAACAAGTGAACGTTCTTGCGGAAAGTCAAGATAATAAAAAACCCCTATTCGAGACATATTTAAAAATTAATCAATATGAGAAATTCTACCGAGATGGAAATATACGATCAAAAGAAGCGGTAAAGTCTTCTGCACTAAGTGAAGCGATCTCTAAATATGCACTGATCGATTATTTACAACAGCAAAATACTACGTTAAGCGATGAAAAGCGCCAATTACAGCTGAAAATTTTAGATGAGCAAGTTACATATGATATGCAAAATCCACTATTAAAACAATATTTTGAGAAGATGTTCCAAGAGCTTGAAATTACCAAGCAGGACTATATCGAGGAGTATTTACTCGTTAATAAAGAACATGAAATTTTAGAAAGGAATATGTTTAATTCGGGTACAATCTATCCAAAAGGCGATCAGGAAGACTGGTATGCAAAGAAGTTGGGAATATCTTTTGATTATCAGGAATATTTAGCTGTAAGTGAATTTATTCATATTGATCCTACTGGGACTGATTTAGATTTGCCTTTTACAGTTTCTACTTATTATCTTGATTTCGCTAAAAATCAGGCTGGAGAAATTATTCTCGCTTCAGAAGATTTTAACCGGCATCGGTTAACAGAAGAACAAACCCGTTTGATTTACCTGATAGAAAAAAAGAACAACTTTCAGGAATTGGCAAGGTATAATTTCAAACAGTATCAAAATGCAATTGAGCAAGAAACAGCTGCAGGAAATGAAGATCCGGCAGTTGTGAATGATTTGCTGAAACTCTTTGAAATCGCGGAGCGGAGCATAGATTGGGAACTAGGGGGAGAGTTACATTATCAGTATAATGAAATACCTTCATTTAATCCCAGCAAGCTGCGGAAGCATAAGGGTATTACATTACAGTTGTTTGAATATGAAAATTATCACTTGGATGAAAATATTCCTAATAAATCGTTTGCTTATCGAATGGCAAATGAAGAAGTAGGGGAGATCTATGGGTTATTTAATTATTTGAAGCAGGATTTCGATATAGAAATAGATGAAACAGCACGTATTAAAGCACGTGAACAGCTTGATAAGTCTCTAACAGAGCAAATGGAAAATCCTTATTTTAAAAAATATATGGATGATCTACTGAAGAATTTGGATATTTCATTATCTGCATATATCGATGATTATTTGTTAGTGAAGGAAGAGTATAAATTACTTTTAAAACGAATGAAGGAACAAAATATCGGGCTTGATACAAATCGTCGGTATAATAAAGGCTGGACCGAAGCGCGTTACCGAATGGCTGCAAACTTCACATGGGAATATAAATTTGACAAAATGTGGTCGATGAATGATGGGGAAATTGTTGAGGCACTGGTGCCGCAACCTGAATTATCATTTTCCTTACCGGATTATGCACCACAAATCGGTAGAAATACTAAAGGACAATATGTTTTCACTGAGGATTACCCGCTTACGATCTATTTGTCGGATGAACAGCAAATATTCTTTGATCTGCTTGTGCAAACGTTTGATTTACCGGTCCTTTCCCGTTATTCCATTACACAATATATAGAAAAACTGGATCAATTAAAGGCTGATGAAAAAAAGAAAAAGCAATTGCATGAACTACTCGACATTTATAAAAATACGATTACCGAATAACGTTCAAAATAAAAAGAAGGAGGGCAGAATAACTGCCTCCTTCTTTTTCGTTTATTAGCTTAAACCTTGTGCATCTTTCCACTCTAGATACTCATCATATGTTAATGGTTTATCTAAAATAGAACCGTCTTCACGGATTTCGATTACGCGGTTTGCGATTGTTTGAATGAATTGGTGGTCATGTGATGTAAAGATCATCGCACCTTTGAAGCGGATTAAGCCTTCATTCAATGCTTGGATTGACTCAAGGTCTAAGTGGTTTGTTGGCTCATCCAATAATAATACGTTCGAGTTTGAAAGCATCATTTTAGAAAGCATACAGCGCACTTTTTCACCACCGGATAATACTGCCGGAGATTTCTTCACTTCTTCACCAGAGAATAACATACGGCCTAGGAAACCACGTAGGAAGCTTTCTGTTTCATCTTCAGGAGAATACGGACGTAACCAGTCAACAAGGGTTTTTTCGTTACCGCCGAAGTATTGGTCATGATCCATTTCGAAATAGCTTTGAGATGTTGTAACACCCCATTTGTACGTGCCGGCATCAGCCTTTTGACGATCCATTAAAATGTCCATTAATGCAGATTTTGCATTTGGAGAACCTAAAAGGATAATTTTGTCTTCTTTGTTCATAGAGAAGCGCATATCTTTGAATAAAATTTCGCCATCTTGTGAAGCTGTTAACCCATCAACTGTTAATACGTCATTACCGATTTCACGGCCGATTTGGAAGTTGATGAATGGATATTTACGGCTAGATGGTTGAATGTCATCCAGCTCGATTTTATCAAGCATTTTTTTACGAGAAGTTGCTTGAGAAGATTTCGACGCGTTTGCAGAGAAACGAGCAATGAAGTCTTTTAATTCTTTAATTTTTTCTTCTTTTTTCGCATTTTGGTCAGCCATTAACTTTTGAGCTAATTGTGAAGACTCATACCAGAAATCGTAGTTACCTACATAAAGTTTGATTTTACCGAAGTCTAAGTCTGCGATATGTGTACATACTTTATTTAAGAAGTGACGGTCATGGGATACAACGATTACTGTGTTTTCAAAATTAATTAAGAACTCTTCCAACCATTTAATCGCTTTTAAGTCCAAGTGGTTGGTAGGCTCATCCAGTAGTAATACGTCCGGCTTACCGAATAAAGCTTGCGCAAGTAATACTTTTACTTTGTCTGAACCTTCCAAGTCAGTCATCATCATGTAGTGCATGTCATCGCCGATACCTAGTCCGTTTAAAAGAGTGGCAGCATCAGATTCTGCTTCCCAACCGTTCATGTCAGCGAATTCGCCTTCAAGCTCAGCAGCACGCATACCATCTTCGTCTGTCATTTCAGGTTTCATGTAGATTGCATCTTTTTCAGCTTTTACTTCCCAAAGACGTTTGTTACCCATTACAACTGTATCCAATACGTTGAATTCATCGTATTCGAAGTGGTTTTGCTTTAATACTGAAAGACGCTCATCTTTACCCATTGATACGTGGCCTTCTTGTGCCTCGATGTCACCAGATAAGATTTTTAAGAATGTCGATTTACCAGCACCGTTTGCTCCGATTAGACCATAACAGTTACCTGGAGTGAATTTAATATTTACATCGTCAAATAATTTACGGTCACCATAACGTAGACCTACACCTGATACTTGAATCATGCAAGTACCTCCTTGAATTGTTTCTTTGTATTTTCGATTGCTTAAAAAAGAGAATTCTCTTTTGCACACAATGTTTCTATTATAGCATGTCTTATTCTTAAATTAAATAACAGCGCATCGGAAATAAACGAATCTTATAAAGCAAAATCATTTAATGGTCATACATTTTCATCCGTTTTACGATGGAGTTATTAAAAGAGAAACGAGGAACGAAATATGAAGCAATTATCAAAAGGAAAATCTGTTTTCATTATTTTTTCGATTATACTTGTTTCCATCAATCTGCGTCCGGCTATTACGTCTGTCGGTCCAATTCTATCGACAATAAGGGAAGCTTTACAAGTTTCGAGTACCCATATGAGTTTACTGACCTCAATCCCGGTATTTTGTATGGGCCTGTTTGCTCCTTTGGCAGTACCGATACAAAAAAAGTACGGGTATCGCTAGTCGGTCACCATTTTAATCGCCTTGATCGGTCTTGCTACGGCGGCAAGAATTGTATTTTCGAATTATAGTGCACTCATTATAACGAGTTTCTTGGCAGGATTTGCGATTGCGATCATCAGTCCGATTATTAATGCCTATATAAAAGAAATGTTTCCGACAAAAATGGAACCGGTCATTGGTGTCTATTCCTTTGCGATGGGGTTCGGGGCTACATTAAGTGCCGGTTTCACGGCTATTATATATAAGACATTCGACGGAAATTGGTCACTTGCATTAGGAATATGGGGTGTATTGGCCATTATCGCGCTGATCAGCTGGTTTACTGTCGTGAAGGATTCAGGTGGTACATCTAGTATTAGTTCTCAGACCGTGGAGAGGCGAAATCCATGGAAAAATAAAGTAGCCTGGTCGATTCTTTTATTTTTCGGTTTCCAAACGTCACTGTTTTTCAGTTTGACGACATGGCTCACTTCCGTAGCGCTGGAACAGGGGATGGCCTTGTTAACGGCTGGTTCTGTCTTAACATTGATGACCATCGTACAGCTGTCAGGGAATTTACTGATTCCGTCTTTCATTAATCGTTACCCCAACCGAATCATATGGCTGCATAGTTTAATTATGGTGGGGCTATTCGGTTCGGCTGTATTTTTTATCAATGAAGTTTGGGCAATTTGGGTGAGCGCGGTAGTTTTCGGTTTTGTACTTAGCGGATTATTCCCGATCGGGTTAATGCTTCCTTTGGATGAAGCAAAAAATAAAGCCGAAGCAAATGAATGGAGCTCCATGGTATTGTCGGGCGGTTTTATGATGAGTGCGATTGTTCCACTTATCATCGGCATTGTGTATGATGTGACCGGTAAGCATTATGTTACGAAGTGGATTATCGTCATATTATTCGCTTTTATGTCACTTTCGATTATCAGAATGCAAAGGCAAAAGAAATCAGTATAATGGAGGAGTGTCTGAATCGTTCAGTCACTTCTTTTTATGATGAAGGGGATTTAGTTTACATAATCTGATTATAGTTAACTATATTAATGTTTTGAGGTTTTATTAGAAAATCGGAGGGGCTTATTAGAAGAAGCCGGGAAGATATTAGAACATTTTGACACGATATTAGAAAATATAGTGCAGATCACTGCTTCTGACAGATGAGTTACTAGGGAAGAACTTAACTTTGATTTTTATTAGAACAATTCAGTGCTTTATTAGAAGATGGGGGAGTGATATTAGAAGACCCCTCTACATTATTAGAACATTCAGTCTATTTATTTGAATAACACGTTGATATATTAGAAGATCCGACTTTTATTAGAACAATTAAATTTATATTAGAACTTTTAGAATTTTATTAGAAATACCCTACAGAACGACTGCCTAATTGGAACAGTTATATAACCCCTTTTTAAAACTTTACATATTATCCGACACTATATATTAGAAATTTATATACAAAAATAGGCCACTAAGAAATAAACCAAACCATAAAATAATGCAAATAAATTGTTTTTAGATAAAGAAAGGGTTCTATTTTTATATGTCGAAATTATTGAAAATAGGGGACATATCATCGAAAATCTATTCAATGTATTAGAGTAAATAACTCAATAACTATATTATGTAAACTAAACTCCCTTTTACGAACTTTTATTTGCATGTATAATAGAGAAATTGAAGTTATTTAGGAGGGATTATGATTTCACTAGCATTACAACATTTAAAAACAAACTTTGGTTATGACTCTTTCCGTCCTGGTCAAACCCAAATTATCGATAATGTGTTAAATAACCAAGATACCCTTGTTATTATGCCAACGGGTGGAGGGAAATCACTTTGCTATCAAATTCCAGCTTTATGTATGGAAGGTACGACACTTGTTATTTCACCATTGATTTCTCTAATGAAAGACCAGGTAGACATGCTTGTGTCGAGCGGGATTTCAGCTGCTTACATTAACAGTTCACTTAGTTATGAAGAAGTACAAGACGTTATGTATGGTGTACAAAGCGGTAAAATCAAATTGCTTTACATTGCTCCGGAAAGACTTGAAAATGAGCGATTTTGTATGGAACTTTCCCAAATAAATGTGCCGTTATTAGCTATTGATGAAGCACATTGTATTTCACAGTGGGGGCATGATTTCCGTCCAAGTTACCGGTCTATCCAGCAGCTGTTGCATTTATGGAAGAAGAAACCGACTGTTATTGCATTGACAGCCACTGCTACTGAAGAGGTAAGTGCAGATATCCAACAGCTTCTTTCCATTGAAAAGGAAAATACTTTTATAACCGGTTTTGCACGTGAAAATTTAACATTTTCGGTGTTGCTTGGGGAAAACAAAGAAGCCTATATAAAGAAATATGTGAAAGCAAATGAAAATGAAGCAGGCATTATTTATGCAGCTACTCGAAAATCCGTCGAAGCGGTCTATGAGATGCTGAACAAAGCAGGTTTTGCCGTAGCGAAATATCATGGTGGTATGTTTGAAGAAGACCGTACATATGAACAAAATCGCTTTTTAAATGATGAAGTTCAAATAATGGTCGCAACAAATGCTTTTGGTATGGGAATAAATAAGACCAATGTACGCTATGTGCTGCATTATAACATGCCACGCAATATGGAGAGTTATTATCAGGAGGCAGGACGTGCTGGGCGTGATGGACTGGATAGTGAATGTATATTACTATACAGCTCTTCCGACGAACAAACACAGCGTTTTTTAATCGATCAGGCACAAGATCGTTCTCGAATTCCATTTGAACTGCAAAAGCTGCATGCGATGATCGATTACTGTCATACAGAGCGCTGTCTTCAAAGTTATATTATTGAGTATTTTGGTGATGAGGCAGGTCAAGATTGCGGGAAATGTGCGAATTGTACAGATAATCGTCCTCAGCTGGATGTAACAACTGATGCACAAAAAGTATTGTCATGTATCGTACGAATGGGCCAAAAATTCGGGAAACAGTTAACTGCTTCGGTATTGGCTGGGTCACGCAGTAAAAAAGTACTTGAATTCAATTTCCAAAAGCTGCCCACTTACGGTATTTTACGTGCTATGAATGCGAAAGAAATTGCCAGCTTCATCGAGTTTTTAATTTCTGAAAAGCTGATCGTCGTAAATAATGGCCAGTTCCCGACGTTATCCATTTCCGATGAAGGTAAAGAAGTACTGCTTGGACAAAAAAAGGTATTGCGTAAAGAAGCACGTATTATTGAATCGACAGTAGAGCCAAATGATCCTCTATTTGAAATTCTTCGTAAAATACGCAAAGAAATTGCCGATCGGGAAAAAGTTCCGCCTTTTGTAGTTTTCTCCGATAAATCGTTAAAGGATATGTGTGTTCGTAAACCTAAAAACAGTACTCAATTTTTAGAAGTTAGCGGTGTAGGGGAGAGCAAATTGGAGAAATACGGTAAAACATTTATTGAGGCGATTATTGCTAACACTTAATAGAATGTTAAATAATTACAGTATTAACAATTGCTCAAAATTAAACTTTTCATAAAAAAATCCAGTATGTTCTAAAAAAATACTTTCAGTGATTAAATTCAATTTACTCATTGAATTTGCTATCTCACTATACTAAAGGAATGTATTGCCATGTGCAGTACATTCTTTTTTAACTATTTTACGGTTTAAATCATTAAACTTTAAGTTAAGATATTGTAAAAATTCTGTATTCATAGTTTAATAAGAATATTCAGTTAAGAAGTGTAGGTGAAATATTGAATATACTAGGAGAACGCATAAAAAAGCTGAGAAAACAGAAAAAATTAACTCAGACCGAGTTAGTAGGGGAACGTTTAACGAAAGGTATGCTAAGTTTAATCGAAAATGGTAAAGCTCAGCCTTCAATGGAAAGTCTACATTTTATTGCGAAAAGATTAAATGTCGATGTCGATTATCTATTGGATGACGGGACACTGACAATGCTCAGAAACTTGTATACAGCAATCGAAGAAGATGTAGAGCGTAGAAAGCTCATCCGCGACCCTGAAGAACTCCAATCACTTACGATTAAAATAATCGAAAAAATCGAACCTTATTTACCGGAAATACAAGGCACAAACTATGAACAAATTCGCTTAAGAGAAGTTTATTTCTTAATGAATCGTACGATTAATAAAGCGAAATCCCTCGACGAATATTGGAAGTTTATCGATCAATATGAGGAAATTCATGCGTATAGCCGAATGCTTCGCTGTTATTTTTATTTATGCCAGGCTGCAATAGATCAGCGCAATTACAGTGAAACATTAGCTATATTAAAGCAAGGGGAAAAACGGATCGAACCATATGAATTGATGATGGATCCGATGGTCATCCTTGATCTGTATTACAATTTAACGATTTCCTACTCGGCAGCTGATGATGTTAAAATGTCGGATCATTATTTACAAAAGGCATTGGAAATGGCAAAAAAGAAGCAAATATTTTATCGGATGGACCGCTTTTATCATTTGTTGTTTATTCAATCCATTGCGAATGAGAATATTAACAAAAGTAAAGAGTACATAGAAAAATTAATGCTTTTATCTGAGTTTGCTGATGATCCGGCAATTTCGGTCAGGTATTTATACAGTAAACTGCACTATATGAACATTGTTGAAAAGAAATATGCCCAAATCGTACCGGAAATCGAACATTACAAAACTAAGCTGCAGGATTATTTATTTTTGTTTAAAAACCCAATCTTCGTCGGTGAAGAAATGTATGCGGAATTTAAATTACAAAACTACTCGAAAGCACTCCAAATCGGTGCTGCTTTAACCATTCCTGACTATTTACACCATCCCATTGATTTAGCTAAATATTATCAGTTCTTTGCTGTACGGGCATTAGCTTCGTATTATGAAAAAGATGCAGTTGCCGCAAAGCGTGATATCATCTTCGCAAAAAATGGCGTAGAGGACTTTCCCGAGACGATTTATAAAAAATTCATTTACAAAGCTTTCAATGAAATCTTCATTTAATCTTGTTCATAATTTTACGAAAAAGGAACGTACCGCTCGAAATATCGAATGGTACGTTCCTTTTATGCAGAAAGATTAACTTTCTTTCCAATGGGTGTTAATAAACTCATCACGACCGGATTTGTCACGGTCTTGCTTGTAATGTGCTTCTTCTTTTTTGTAATAATCCTGATGGTAATCTTCTGCTGGCCAAAAAGTTTCTGCCGGTTTAATTTCAGTTACTATCGGCTTTTTGAATCGGCCGCTTTCCGCCAGGTTTTTCTTCGACTGCAATGCAGCCGCATATTGTTCTTCGTTATGCGTAAAAATAACGGTCTTATAAGATTCACCGCGATCGTGGAACTGACCACCAGCATCTGTTGGATCAATTTGCATCCAATATATATCCAATAGCTTTTCATAGCTGAAAATCTCTGGGTTAAATTCAATTTCCACTGCTTCCACATGACCAGAGTCTCCACGTTTTACATCTTCATATGTAGGGTTTTCCACATGGCCGCCTGTATAACCGCTTGTTACTTTTTCGATGCCTTCCCATTGATCAAAAGGTTTGACCATACACCAAAAACAACCACCTGCAAATGTTGCCTTTTCCATTTCATATCACTCCTTATAAACCAGTAAACCAACACTTTACTTCAATAAAGTAAATATGATGTATTCTAACATGGATAAGAATGACATTCAATTTATTAAACTTTTAATAGCATATAATAGTAAGCTTCGTAATAAAAATAAAGAAAAAAGATATGCGGACATATCATTAGTTAGGAAGAAAATGTGCATAAAATGGTATACTATAAGTAATTTGCAACTAAATTTAATGTAAATCGTCTAAACTTCACAGAAATAGAAAGGAAGTTGTAGGAATGGAAGAACAGACACGTCAAACCCGCTATCAAAAGAAAAAAATGCGTAAAGGCCGGGTAATATTCGTAGTCATTTTTCTTTTGCTTTTAAGTGTAATTGGATATGGATATGTCCAGTTTAATAAAGGGAAGGAAATGGCAAGTGACAATAAAATAGAAGTAGAAGACTTTGAACCAGATGATAATCATCCGACTATAGAAAATTATTTAATTTTAGGTGTTGATACTCGAGGCGAGGAAAAATCGCGTTCCGATACGATGATGGTGCTTTCATGGAACCGAAAAACGAATGATATGAAGCTCGTTTCCTTTATGCGTGATATTTATGCGGAAATACCTGGTTATCAATCCTATAAACTGAATACGGCCTATTATTTAGGTGGGGTACCGTTACTTCAGGAAACGTTAAATAATATGTTTGATATCCCGATCCACCATTATGCCATGATTGATTTTAAAAGCTTTGAAACATTGATCGATATTTTAGCTCCAAACGGTATTGAAATGGATGTTGAAAAAGACATGGGCGGTTTAATCTATGTGGAAATTAAAAAAGGCCTTCAAAACCTGAATGGTAAAGAACTGCTCGGCTATGCCCGTTTCCGTAGCGATGCTGAAGGAGACTTCGGACGTGTAGCGCGTCAGCAGAAGGTTATTGAAGCATTAAAAGATCAGTTGTTTTCACCAAAAAATATTGCAAACATCCCTAAATTTATCGGTGCGACACAAGGATATATCACAACAGACTTAACGAGCAAAGACCAACTGACAACTGCATTAAAAGCAGTATCAGGCGGGGAAATCAATGTTGAAAAAATGACAATTCCAGCTGAAGGAACGTATAAAATTAATAAGTACCGACATGCAGGGGAAGTACTCGAAATAGATGTAGAGAAAAATTCTCAAATTTTGCATGATTTTTTAAATTTAAACGAGTAAGCATTATATGTATGAAGGTTTTTCATGATAAAATAAGTTATAAATTAAATATTGTTGAAATATTGAGGTGGTCTTTTGCAGAGAAAGAATGAAATGAATAAAGTAAATTCATTACCCCAGGAAACGTCTAAATTTTTCTCTTCTAAATTTATTCGATTTTTAGGTGGTAAAAATTTATTATTCTTATTAGTGATCATCTTATTAGTTGGCTGTACGGTATTCGTTTACGATAAAATTTCTTTTATATTCGAACCGTTACATGTATTATTCGAAGTCATCATATTACCCGGGGTATTAGGTGTCATCTTGTTTTACTTATTACGCCCTCCATTGAAGCTTCTAGTAAGATGGAAAGTGCCGCGCGCATTGGCGATTCTGATTTTGTATATAGTAGTAATCGCATTGATTACTTTACTGGTCTTACTTGTTTTCCCGTTTTTACGTGATCAGTTTACAAACTTAGTACAAGAATTCCCTGTAGTTTTAATGGCACTCGCGAATGATTTATTGGCATTTTTAAATAACTCTCATTTCAGCGAGTATTTTGAAAAAATCAACTTTGACTACAATCAGATTTTAACGGATTTTACAGACAGCTTTATAACGACGGTCAAGGTAACTTTAGGCAGTTTAGCTACTGGTGTGGCTAGTGGAATAACAGGTTTCCTATCAACCGTTACAGGTATCATTTTATCGCTTGTCATTGTACCGTTTATTACATTTTACTTATTATACGAAGGCGATAAAATGCCGCGCTTCATTTTATTCCTGTTCCCGCCACGCATGCGTGAGCAAATCGGAGAAGTGCTGCATGATATGGACAAGCAAATCAGCTCCTACATACAAGGCCAGATTTTAGTATCGTTTTGTATTGGTGTTATGATGACAATCGGCTTTTTAATTATCGGAATGCCTTATGCTTTATTGCTTGGCTTCCTGGCGATGATTACAAGTGTTGTTCCATATTTGGGACCAGCGATTGCAGCAACACCTGCCGCAATTATTGCGATTGTAAATTCGCCTTGGCTGTTAGTAAAGTTAGCAATTGTATGGACAATTGTACAATTAATCGAAGGGAAGTTTATTTCCCCTCAGATTATGGGTAAATCATTAAGTATCCATCCTATTACGATTATTTTTGTATTATTAACAGCTGGCTCTTTATTTGGAGTTCCAGGTGTCGTGCTAGGTATTCCTGGTTATGCTTTAATTAAAGTTCTCATTTCACATACGTATCGACTCTTTAAACAACGCTACAATCGTTTCCAATCAGACGAGACGAATCTGTATGAAGAATTGAAATAAGAAAAACAGGAAATTGTAAAGATGGGGTATGTTAAAAGAAAAACTTTTAACATGCTCCCTTTTTTAAAATCGATCATCAATTACATATTTAACTGGAGGAGAATACATGTTAAGCAAATGGCTAACATCAGTAGAAGAAAATGGCGTAAAAGTTGAAACCGTTATCGAAAAAACAGAACTTGTAGAAGGTGACATATTAAATGGTTCTGTTTATGTGACAGCACATACAGAAGAGCATCAAATCGATTACATTTCATTAAAAGTACTTTGTGAAGAATTGGACGGCGAATTTTCGATACTTGGAAAACACTCGTTTCAGCTAGTTGGCGGGATCCGTTCAAAAGACGGTGAAATCATTCCGTTTGAGATCATTCCGGACGAGCGCTGGGTATGCGGGAAAGATGAGGAGCTCATCTTACAGACAACTGTTGTATTTTTGGATGGAGTGGCAATCGAAGAACAAGGTGTTATTACGTATAGCGCCATTGAATAAACAAAAAGGCGCTGCTGATAATTACATTCAGCAGCGCCTTTCCTTTAGAATTTGATTGATGATAGTCGTTTAACCGCTTCTTGAAGCTTTTCCACAGGTTGTACGAGTGCAAGACGCATATAGCCTTCACCAGCTGTGCCAAATACCGTGCCTGGTACCATGACAACACCTGCCTGTTCGATTGCTTTATAAGCAAAATCGATACATTTAATATCATACGGATATTTTGCCCAGACGAACATCCCGCCATCGCTCGGTGCAACTTCCCAGCCGATTGATGTTAAGCCTTCCATAAGCGTTTTATGACGGACAGAAAACGTTTCTCTCAGTACATTTGTAACTTCTTCTGCATTATCCAATGCTAATGCAGCTACTTGCTGAATCGGTTCGAAAATACCGAAATCCAAATTTGACTTCAGCTGTTTCATAATACCGACCAATTGTGCATTTCCAACTATGTAGGCAATACGAGTCCCAGCCAAACTGAAACTTTTCGATAACGAGTTAATTTCCAGACCGACTTCTTTTGCACCAGGTGTCGCAAGGAAGCTGATCGGAGCATCTCCTTTAAAGTAGAACTCAGAATAGGCCGCATCATGCAGAACGATAATATTATACTTTTTCGCGAATGCCACAACTTCTTCAAAATACGCAATGGATGGCATGGCCGGTACCGGGTTACCCGGCAAATTTAAAATGAGTAATTTAGCTTTTTGGCGAATTTCTTCTGGAATAGCTGACAGATCCGGCAAATACTGATTTTCCTTTGTCAATGGCATATAATAAGGCGTTGCACCAGCCAAGTGAATTCCTGCATCATACGCAACATATGCCGGGTTTGTAGTCAGTACGATGTCACCTGGATCACAGAATGCTACCGGCAGATGGACTAGCCCTTCCTGTGAGCCAATTGTTTGTACAACTTCCGTTTCCGGATCTAACTCAACATTGTTGACTCGTTTGTAATAACGACATACCGCTTCATTGAATGTTTGAATACCCGTTAAAGTGTAGCCGTAAGAAGAAGAGAGTGCAGTAAGCTCGGACATTTTTTTCCGCAACTTCTCTGCCGGAGCGATATCAGGGCTCCCAAGACTTAAATCGATCAGTTCCGTTCCTTTTTGCTCTTGCAATTTGGCATGTTTTTTTAAGTCACCAAATATTGCCGGCACAAACAATGACATTTTTTTAGACGGTTGGATATTCAATCTTAACACTCCTTAAAACTTTCAATTGTAAGCACCATTTTATCATACAGATCCCGTATAATGGGGATGAAATCAGAAAAGAGAATTAATTCACAACATAAAGCACGAATCCGGAGTGGAAGAGCAATAAAAAGTACCGGGAAATATTATTCACAGAAAAATAAATTATTAAGAGGTGTAGGATGAAAATCTATTCGTTGAGCGGACCAAGTGGTACAGGAAAGAGTACAAGTGCTTTGCAATTTGCGCATGACAATAACATTGAGGCCATTATGGATGACGGGATATTAATTGTAAACGGGGAAAAAGCGGCAGGAACATCGGCTAAATTTGAGAAAAATACTTTAAAAGCAGTGCGCCGCGCCATTTTGGACGATGACTTACATAAAGCGGAAGTACTGGAGGCGATTCACACTCATCATGTAAAGTCCATTTTATTGATCGGTACTTCAGACAAGATGACGAAAAAAATTGCAGCTCGTTTACAGCTTGGAGAAATTGATGAATTTCACTATGTCCAGAATATCCGTACGGAAAAAGAAATTCGCATTGCCAAGTATGTGCGGGAAATTCAGGGCAAACATGTCATGCCAGTTCCATACCGCCAAGTAGAACAAAACTTTTTCAAACGTTTAATTCAGCGAGGGAAGGAAATTTTCTCCTCTTCACAAGTGAAACTCGGTGAAACGACGATTGTACAGCCGGATTTTCATCAAAATAGTGTTTATATTTCCCGTACTGTATTTACCGATGTGTTGGAACATGTACTTGAAAAGCAGGATAAACTGGCGAAATTCGAAATAGCCAATATGCAAACAGACGGCATACCTCAAATGACAATTGCGCTGTTCTTAAAGTCACCAGTTGCCTATGTAGTCCCGGAATTTCTATTTGCACTTCAAAAGGAAATTTCTCAGGAATTTTTCCTGCATTTCGGTATTGAACCCGAAACGATTCATGTACAAATAAAAGGAATTAAATGAATAGCTATAACAGAAGCTGGCGTAATAAGTCAGCTTTTTTATATGGAAAATATCGTATAATAAATAAGTAGTTTCTATTTTTAGACGATTTAGTATATTCTATTTATTAAGTGCTTGGACTAGCAACAGGCCATCGAAAACAGCAAGGGGGAGAAACAGTGAATTACATTGAACAATTAAAACAAATTTTATCACATGAACAAGTGACAACAAATGAAGTGTTACGTACACAACACGGAAAAGATGAATCGTATCATGAACCGAATTTACCGGATGTTGTCGTCTACCCGAAAACGGCACAGGAAGTTAGTAAAATTTTAACATTAGCAAATGAACAGCGTATTCCAGTAGTACCATTTGGTCTTGGGACAAGTTTGGAAGGACATGTCATCCCGTATCAAGGGGGAATCTCTCTGGATTTATCGCTTATGAATGCCGTATTGGAAGTACGGTCTGAGGACTTTCTTGTAAAGGTTCAACCAGGTGTAACGCGCAGCCAGCTGAATAAAGAATTAAAAAAGTACGGCTTATTCTTTTCAGTCGATCCGGGTGCCGATGCGACATTAGGGGGAATGGCTGCGACAAATGCGAGTGGAACAACTTCCGTTCGCTACGGCATTATGCGTGACCAAGTGCGTGATCTAGAAGTGGTGTTGGCAAATGGGGATGTAATTCATACAGGGGGATTGGCCGCAAAATCTTCCTCAGGCTATCATTTGAATGGTTTAATGGTCGGTTCCGAGGGGACACTCGGGGTCATTACTGAATTGACATTACGCGTTTTCGGAATCCCGGAAAGAATTGTGGCCGGTCGCGCGACATTTGAAACAGTTCAGCAGGCGGTCGATGCTGTTGTCTCATTAAAGCAGGCCGGTATACCAATGGCCCGAATGGAACTTGTCGATAAACAAAGTATTGAAAAGGTAAACAGTGCTTCGGGAACAAATTTCCCTGAAACGCCAACACTATTTTTGGAATTCCACGGTAATGAAGCAGGCTTGCAGTCGGATGTAATTTTTGCAACCGAATTATTGAACGACAATGGCTGTATCGAGCTGGCATTCGAGCAGGATGAACGAGCACGCAATCATTTATGGGAACTTCGTCATAATATGGCGTATACATATATTCATTCCGCGCCAGGAAAAAAACTGATGTCTACAGATGTTGTCGTTCCGATTAATTCATTGCCGGATGCAATTCTAAATTCCCGTGAAAAAATTGAAAGCATGCAGATCGACGCGGGGATTGTCGGTCATGTAGGCGACGGGAATTATCATATCTTGCTGATGGTGGATATGGACAGCAAAGAAGAGATTGCAAGAGCAAAAGAACTGAATGAACATGTCGTGGAATACGCATTGTCACTTGGGGGTACATGCACGGGGGAACATGGTGTAGGTTATGGTAAGAAAAAATACCAACAGCAAGAACATGGACTTGCCTATATGTGGATGAAAGAAATTAAACGGGCATTTGATCCGAACAATATTCTAAACCCCGGAAAAATTTTTATTGATTAAGGTTTGTTGAAATAGAGCGTTTTGTCGAAATGCGCTTTTGAGACCAACGAAAATGAGTCACCGGAAAATTCAACAGCAATTGACAAGCGTCGCCTTAAAATCAGTAAACGACATTGTATAATCTGCTCGAATTAAAGCGAATGACGGAATGGCAGTTTGCTGCACTTATAAATAAAACTGCCCCCGCTTATCGGAGGCAGTTTTTTTATTGATTTGGAAGCTGTCTTGTGAAAACCGGCTGGCGTTTTTCAACAAATGCACGGACACCTTCAGAAAAGTCTCTTTCGGAAACAAACGGTGTTGAACCTTCCCATAAAGCAGGGGCTGAATCCACACATTCTTTAACCGAACGTTTGACTGCTAATAAGGAGTCCGGAGACATGCCGGCAACAAGTTTCCCCATACGGATGGCAAAACGGTTCAAATCTTTCTCTGCAACTAAATAATTGAGCATTCCGGCTTTAAACGCTTCTTCTGCTTTATACATGCGTCCAGTGAATACAAAATCTTTTGTTGCAGATGGGCCGACCAAATCGACTAAACGTTTGGCAAATTTATTGTTCAATGTAATACCGAGCTTACCGACCGGAATCCCCATTTTAGCTTTGTCCGAGCCGATGCGAATATCACAGGCAAGGGCAAGCTCCAGTCCAGCGCCCATTGCCGGTCCGTTAATGACACCGATTACCGGAATCGGCAAGTTTTCAATTGTCGAAATCGTTCTTTCCATATGCACGAAAGCTTCTTCCGCTTTTTCCAGCGAAATCGAATTAAATTCTTTAATATCTGAGCCTGCCGTAAAGTTCTCGCCCGAACCACGCAATAACAGCACCTTGTTTTTTGGATTTTCCAATGTGCGCAGTGCAATTTTGGCAAGCTGGTCCCACATATTCGCCGTCAATGCATTTTTAAGTTGTGGGCGGTGAATTGTAATGATGGCGAGCCCCGCAGTTTCCTGATAAATGATTTTCGCTTCTTCCGCTTCAAGTCTAGTCGTACGTACTTGCATTTATGATCCCCCTTAACTATGTATACATAGTCATTATAGACGAAAAAATATACAATAACATGCATTCCGGTTGGTTCAAGTAAATTTAACGAATATTCAGCAATTTACTGTATCAAATCGATGTAAATCTTACCACTTGGCATGATACAATAAAAAGAAAGGGGCGAAAAATGTGGAAAAAATCCAACCGTATGTTAAGGCATTTACTGCTTACTTAAAGTCCTTAAATAAATCTTTTCATACGACGAAACAATATACATTGGATGCAAAGCAATTCGCGGAGATTATTGAGCATGAGAATCGAATAAATGAAGCCCTGCAACTTTATGCAAAAACGATTCAGGAAAAGTATCCTTCATTCAATTCAGTCAACCGCAAATTCGCATCCATTCGCCATTTTCTTACTTTCTTGCAGCTGCGCGGTGTCATTTCCGTATATAATGAAGAAATCATCGCCCCGTTGACTAAAGAGGAGACGGAACTGAACGTACTGAAGGAAAAACAATTCAATCGAGCATTAGCTTATTGGCCGAAGCAGTATGAGATTGCCTTGAATGAGGAACATGAATGGCTCGCATTACGCAATACGGTCATTGTATTTACTGTTGCGGAGCTTGGCATTAAACCAGCAGAGCTTGTACGGATGGAATGGAAGCATATCAACTCCGAAAAACATGAAGTGATCGTACTGGCTTCAAAAAGCTACCGCATTTTGCAGTGTTCCAAAAAACTGCTTGAACTGCTAGAAGACTATAAACGCCACACAATTGAATTCATGCCGCTGACGGAACAGTCACCATATGTTTGGCTCGGCGTCGGCAATAAAATGGGGGAGCCGGTCACCGTCAAAACGATTGAGCGCATTTTTAAGGCGATGTCCGAACAGCTTCAATTTAAAGTGACCGCGACTAATATGCGCTACCACGCAATTCAGAAACTATTAACAAAACAAGAGGATCCGAAAGTATTATACGAGCAGTTCGGCTATGCAAGAAAAGGCGTATTGCTTGAACGGGAGCAACGTTTCCCGAAAAACGGCTAGTTAATAATTGGATTGATGAAAGATTGAGAGGGAAAACGAATGGCAATATCCATGATGGAAGCGTATACGATTGAACTACTGAAAACCCATCCGTATACATTTGAACAAATAAAACAATATATTGAAAATGATGAACTTCATCGATTAAAAGAAACGTATGATATCGATACAGAGAGTTTGAAAACTTTATGGAATGAACAGGCTGAAGAGATGGAACAGGCTTTTGCAGGAAACTATAAGGTGAAATTTGTAACGATCAATGGTTTGAGAAACTTGCTGCGCATGCGTTTTCAAATATCAGATGATCAGTATGAACTCTTGCCTGAAGGGAACGGTCTGCAATCACTACATGTTGATCCGATCATTGAACAGCAAATTCGCGCGATGCTTTCTTCAAACTGGAAAGTCGATCGTAGCGGGGAACAGATTACTCTATTTGTCTAGTGAAAGTAAAAAAGAGGGATACGGGAACAGTCCATTGACTTTTCCCATATCCCTTTTAGCGTTGTCTTCGTCTATTTATTTTTCCGTAATAGCTTGTTGAAAATTTGTAAACCTGATTTAAAATAAGCAGTGCCAGCGTCATTAAGCCAATAAGCATCAGTATTAGTGCGGTCCATTCAAAGAAAGTAAAACTAAAAATTTCGGATAATTTAAATGGCTCCGCCAGCATCTCAATCACTAAATTCATTCCGTATATGCCGGAAATCATACTGAAAATCGTTAAAATAAAGATCAGTTTATTTAAACGGTCTGTAGAACGGTCTTCCTGGATCCTGTACAGTTCCTCAAGAGTTTCCTTCGTCTCTCGGTAAAGTCCGTCGATCCGGAAGACTTTCCGGAGATAATGTGAGATTTCTTTTCCCTCTGTACGTGCCGATACTTCCGAAAAATAATACCTCGATGCAAACTTCGTAATCTGTTCAATTAATTCCTTTACAATATCCTTATCCCTGGAAAACTTCAGTTCACTATGTTCAAAGACCAGTTTCAGCAGCATCAGTTTATAGAAATAATGAATGAGAAATATGTAATAAGAGACCGAATGAAAGCTGTTTAAGGATTTATACATACTTTTGTCATCCATCGTTGATAGGTGAATTTGACCTTGCAATGTTGTAATAATATGAAATTGTGGTGCCCATCTTTCGTAGCAATGTTCCTCGACGAAACGTTTTATATATTCTTCATTTGTACTTGAAATATACGGATCCCCATTATTATCGCGTCCATTTAACTGTCCTGCCCGAAACAATAGTTCCTCATCGATTTCCGCGTCTTCTTCCATATGAAAGAATGCATTGACGTACATACGCTCATCTTCGAAAAACGGGATTTTGCTTATGTTTTTGTGAATAGATGAATAATCGATAAAATACTTCTCTAAAAACGGGGCAATTTTTTTTAATAATAGCTCATCGGTATTATGAAAGATAAAATTGTCGTAATAAATTTCCGCGCCTAGTTCTTCCTCAATTTTTGGCCGCAACACTCTAAAATAATGACCGAATGATAACGCGGCATTCATGTCCACATCATCTGCCAATTGTATTCTCAATGCTAAAATCCCAATACCGAATGGACACAGATTGATATCCGCACTCAGTAATGTAAAGGGAACTTCATCAAATGCCGTCTTCATTTTTCCTTCGCAATGGATTTTTTTCGAGTAGCGGTTGAAGTTTCGTACGGAAATATCATCATTCAATAATTTCTCTTCCATAAAAGGATAAAAGAATTGTGTTAGCAATTGGGGGGAAACTTGAATATCGGCTCCATAAAGTGTTTCATTAAATTCTTCTTCATCGATTGTAAAATGATAAAATTTGTTGCGCTTTAATTCATGCTGTAATTTTCCAAAATCATACTGTCGATAATTGAAAGGATAATAAAAAACATAGTGACTTTTAAGGGAATTCATCCTTTCACCTCCTGAAACATCTATTCCCAAAATTCGATAAATTTAACCAAAAAGGGCTTCGACAAAAATCGCTCTCAGACGATTCGACATGGGTCATCATCCACGAATCGACATTTCACTTCGTCTGAGAGCGAATTTACGATATAAGAACAGATGTTCCTTTTTATTGTCGAAAAACCGCTTAAAACTACTAAATTAGCAATAATGTTCCCAAATATAAATTTGGGAACATTTTTTATGCTATAATAAGAGCTAAATAGAGGGGGGAATGGCCGAAAATGAAGCTGCCGAAATTTTTACGTGATTTTTTGATTTACTTAACAACAATTACCGGAAAGTCCCAAAGAACCCGAAAAGAATACGAATATGACCTTATTCTGTTTATGCGTTTTCTAAAAGCGATCGAAGAAGATATTTCGTTGGACCGTTTACATACAATCGACATATCCGAATTTACAATCGACCAGATTAAAGAAGTGTCTCTGGAAGACTTGTATTTATTTATGGAATATTGCGAAGTGCAGCGCGGCAATTCCTCAGCAGCCCGTGCGCGGAAAGTTGCAACATTAAAAGCCTTTTTCAAATACTTAAAAGGAAAGCGCCGTCTCATCGATGAAAACCCGGCCGAACATTTGGAAACCCCAAAAATCGGGCGACGCCAGCCAATTTATTTAAACTATAATGAGGCAAAAGATTTCATTGGTGCTATCCAAACACAATCGTACAGTGCACGTGATGAATGCATGATGGTCTTTTTCCTGAATCTCGGTATTCGGGTTTCCGAATTATGTTCACTGAATACCGATTCCATTAATGGCCGGATGCTGACGGTAATCGGGAAAGGGAATAAAGAACGTCATGTGTATTTAAATGATGCATGTATGAACGCGTTGGAAAAGTATTTAGAGGAGCGGCATGCATATAAAGGGGAAGGGAAAGAGCCACTGTTCACCTCTCAGAAAGGGACACGCTTTGCGAGACAGTCGATTGCCCGAATCGTGAAAGTGATCAATACCAACAGCCCGTCCCCGAAAGAAAAACTGACGCCGCATAAACTGCGACATACTTCCGCGACGATGATGTATAAATCCGGGGCGGACATCCGAACACTGCAGCATATTCTCGGGCACTCCAGTGTAGCGACAACACAAATCTATACACATATCGAAGACGAACAAATTCAGCAAGTACTTAAAAACAATCCGTTTAATAATTTATAATAATAATAATATTATGTAAACTCGGTTTTATATCCATGTTAATCTATCCTTCATATAACATATTAAAGTCAACAAAATCCCCATCTTCTCTTTATGAGAAAATGGGGATTTTTAAGCGGTCAATGAATCTTATTCGCCTTCATGTTTATTTTGCTGAAATGAACTCATAGCTTTAAAATCATTGCCGGTTGGGTTTTGGAATAGTCTCAAGTCAAACTCGGATGCGATCGCAAAGAGATGATCGAATATATCCGATTGAATCGACTCATATACCGCCCAGTTAATATCGTTTGTAAATGTGTAAATTTCAAGTGGCAGCCCGTGTTCACTTGGCGCCAATTGTCTCACCATCGTTGTCATGTCTTTGTGGATTCCTGGATGGTTTTTTAAATAGTTGCTAATATATGTCCGGAACAACCCGACATTTGTCAACGCTCTGCCGTTCACCTGGTTGCTTGTATCAATACGATGTTTACTATTGTACTCGGCAATTTCACGTTGTCTCGTATCAATATAGTCCGTAAGATAATGGATGTTTCGCAACTGCTCGATCTTTTCCTCTGAACAAAACGCGATACTTGTTGTATCAATAAAAATCGAGCGTTTGATCCGTCTGCCACCAGTAACCTGCATCCCTCTCCAGTTTTTAAAGGAATCCGAAATCAATGCATAACTAGGAATGGTCGTAATAGTTTTATCAAAGTTTTGAACTTTCACGGTATTTAATGAAAGATCAATGACATCCCCGTCCGCACCGTATTTCGGCATTTCAATCCAATCACCGACACGCACCATATCATTTGAGGACAACTGAATTCCTGCTACTAGACCTAATAAGGAGTCTTTAAAAACGAGAAGCAGTACAGCTGACAATGCACCTAGTCCGCTTAAGATAATCAGCGGATTTTCGCCAATCAGGTTTGCGATAACCAGGATAATACCGAGTACATAAACAATGATTTTCACGACTTGAATATAGCCTTTAATCGGTTGTACCTTTGAAATTTCAAATGTTTGATAAATATCGTGAATCGCATTCAACAAACTGCCTAGCAGACTTAAAACCACGATTATAATATACGTAATTGCCCCTTTTTCAATAAGGGTCTGATACGTAAAGGCTCCAGCAAAATAGTAAATTATGATCGCCGGTACGATATGCGATAACTTATGGAATACTTTCTTTTCCAATAGAATGTTATCCCACTGGTACTTGTTGTTGTTGACGATGTGTGTAATAAATCGGATGACGATCTTTTTTGTGATGAAATTTGCGATTAAGCAAATGATTACAATAAAAATAATCATAAGCGCCACTGAAAGATATTCAGCAAACAATGGACTTAACCCAAATTCGATAAGATTTTTGTAAATAAGATTCATGTAATTCCTCCCGACTCCTATGGTAACAAAGATGTCGACAAGATGAAATGATTGTCTACTGCGGATTTCCCATAAAAACCTTTGTCGAAATGTATAAAACTAGTACAAAAATTCAGATAATTTATTGACAGCAATCATAAACTGTTATATATTTAATTTACAAATAAAAACTGTTATATAACAAAGGAGAGAAGAACAATGAGTTATTTCGAAAAAGGGTATCAAATGTATGTAGAGAAGTGTGAACAGTTTGGATTACAGCCGGTGAATTTCCGGTATTACGTTAATCAGCTTTCTTATCAGCAATTACTTTCTTATAACGATTATGCAATGGAACAGGAGATGAGACGAAATGGTTAGTCCTCAAACTGAAACCGTTTATTATAAGGATGTTATGCCGGTTCATTCCATCGAACTTGTGAACATTCATTATATCCAGCCGGATCTGACGATGGAAATGTCCCACATAAGTGCTAACTACGCCATGCTGCATCGAGGTGTTTATGAAATTACAACTTAATTTACTGTATTAAATCAATCTACGAATCCGTTGTAGGTTGATTTTTTTATTGCTTAATCCTTTCTACAGCAAAAAGGCCGCTTTGTAATCGAGTTACAAAGCAGCCCTTTATTAATCAAGCAAATAACTTTCAATTCGTAAAAACTCTTCCTCATCGATATTGTCCATATATTTATAGAGCAAATCGAGGTCGACTTTAATTTCATCTTTATGTGTTAAATAAAACTGCTCTGTTAAATGAGAAATAATTAACGGAACCGCTTTTTGATGGTTAAACCGGTGTAAATAGGTTGATAAAAATTCCGCATTGACTGCAATATCCGTATTCTGACCAAGCGCATTGAAATCGACATAATGGATATGTGCTGTTAGAAATTGTTCCGTCAAATGCACATTGTATTGGCAAATATAAGACCAATCCAGCTCATTTTTGTATCGATTCAACCAATGCAGCTCCGCAATGGCTGTGAATAACTGCTTTTGTTCATCACTGTATGCTTTAAACTTTTTATCCATTTCGGCATTTGTTAATCGACGGTCCCCATAGCGGTTATACTTCTGACTGACCAGTGACGGAATTCCTTTCACTAAATGCTCACTGCCGGCCCATTTATACGAACCACGGTCATATTCAAAAAGCTGCAGGTCCATATCAGGAATTTCATCGGCTTCCGGTAAATAGATAAGCTCAAATGAATTATAAAAGACATTGCTTTCAATGAAATCATCCAGTTGATCGACAAAGTCCGGATTCAGATGTTTTTTATTTGCCATTAACGTTGTGACTAAGTAACGTTTAAATGACATCGACAACCGGGCAAGTACCGGCTTGTTATATTGAAGTGCTTCCAGATTCACGTCAGGCAAATAATCGATTAAAAACTGTTCCGATAAAAGCGGATTGGCATAGCTCACATACGTAAACGGCAAGTATTGAAAATAAGCTATTAAGCGAGATGGATGCAACTGGACAGCCTGATGGCACCAGTTTCTATAAGCTTCTAAAAATACGCGGTCATATGGTAGCTGCTCGTAAACGGTTTCGTCATTCGATTCCAGCTGTTTCACAATGGAAAGCTCGTTAAAATCATCTACTGAAAAATGGGCAGGGAACGAAATTTCCTGAAAGGCCTTATTTAATTGGAAAGTGGCTTTTGGCTTCGTCGAAACAAAACTGTATGTTCCGATTGCGCCGCGCTCTTCCAATAATAAATAGGCGAGTTCCTGGCGTTCATCCTGTGTTAAGTCACAGTCTTTAGGGAACTTTACCGCTGCAAAATATTGCGCTTTTGCCAAGTCATAGAAAAACTTGTAGTCGCCTTCTTTTGTATAAGGTTCCTTTGATTCATTTTGCTGCCAGTAGAGGAGGGCTCCTTGTATCGGACTTCTATTTGAAAACGTAATATTCGCGATTGAAAAGATGTTCTGCGCTAATGCGTCATCATACAGAACTTTCATAAACTCGATTTTTTTAATTTTTAGCATGCTAAGACACCTCCGTTCCTACTATTATATACTCGAATCATAAAAATTCCGAAAAAAAAGTTCTCAAAATAGGTTTAAGGGTAGTTTAAGGTGGTATATTACTTGTAAGTAAAGTTGCGGTCACTGAAGAGTAGATGTAAGTTAACCACTAGTTTAGATAGTTTATATGATGATTTCTATTAGCTTCGTTGTATGCGTTTATCAAGCAACATTCACAGTTTATTTTAGGCAATTAATGAACAAAATGCTTTAACGAAGATTTTCGAAAGATGCCAACTAAAGTTAGGCGAGCGAAATGCATACACGAATTGAGATATACTATTGAAAATTTCAGCTCAAACGTTTTATAAGATGTTAAACTAACGTACGAAACATTACAACTGAATACGCAATACCGACCGCAGCTTTACGCCTTTCACTCCTTATGCCATAAGGAGTGTTTTATTTTTGGCAATAATGGCTATAATATACGTAATGAATTGCTGATAGGAGAATGACAATGTGGAAGATACATAACGGGAAACTGATTCAAACAACGGACGAATCAAGAATCCGGTACAAAACGCGTATGAGCGCGGCAATTATTAACAGTTTAAAACAGCTTGCCGAAAAATATGATACACATATCGGTTATTTACTGGAAAATGGATACAGTAATTTAATTGAATCTGGTACAATCGTTTACGATAAAAAAAACCGGCCTAAAGACCGCATCGAATTTCGGACGACATGCGATAAGGAATTACTGGATAGCCTGAAGGAATTTGCAAAAGACCATAACCTGAACTTAAACGATGTCATTGAAGCAAGTGTTGCATACATCAATTATGAGGATGTTAAACACGCAAATTGGCGTTACCGTGTAGAAGTTTAATAAGAAAAACGATGAAGCAATTGGGAAACCGATTGCTTTTTTCATTCTCTCTATATTTATTTTTCCATATTATTGAAATTACTTTCATTTTCCATTAGATTTATAGTATAGAGGTTTTTTAAGAAGGGATGAGAACGGCCATGTTTAAAAACTATTCACCGAGGCTGATTTTTGGTGTAATGGCGGTTACTTGTATTATTATTTCACCGTTGTTCGCCATATTTGTACCGATGACTGTTCCGGATTTATTTTTGACCGATCGCTCTTATTTTTATATTTATTCGTTTCGCACAAATGTAAAACTGATTATGGCGGGGTTTTTTATATTAGCTGTAGCCTTTGCAGTGCTTTGCTGGAAACGCAAAATTGCGACATATGCGCTTAGTTTAGTGCTCCTTATCGGTGGGTTGGTGACGTTATACGGTTCCACTAGTACCTACACAGCGATTAATGAACAGGAAGTGTATAAACGCCAGCTAATCGGCTCTCAGAAAATGCATTGGGATTCGATTGACCGTGTTGCATTGGAGTATGTGCCGAATGCATTAGGTAATTATAAATTTATCGATAAATCGGGCAATGAATTAATCATTCAGGAAGATAAATCAATGGCAACAAGTTATATTTATCTCATGGCGAGTAAGAAAAATATAAAATTTGATGAGTATGAAAAGAAATAGTCATATTAAATCAAAAAGCTTAGCTCGGTAAAGGGCTAAGCTTTTTTTATGGCAGGCGACTACTTAACCTTTCGAATATATTCCATACCTTCAGCATCCACAATGATATGATCCTTAAACTTTGTGAATTCCAGCGAGAGGCCGTCATCTGCTGTAATCAAGTATTGATCGCCTTGTACTTCCACTTTCGCATCTGAAAATTCAATTTGAAAAAATGGTATAACGTCTTCTTCTGTAGTTTCAAAATAAGAGAGCATAACTTCATCAATAGCACTTTTTCGGTCATCATTTACATTAATACCCATAGTACCCATTATCGTTAAGTCGTCTTCATGTAGAGTGAGGGAATATCGATCACTTTCATAAAAATACGTTTCGAAATCTTCTGCTTGCGCGGTTAAGGTTGAGTCACCAACTTCAGTTTTTTCATCACATGCAGCTAATAGCGCAAAACTGGAAATGAATAAAGTTGCGAATAAAGAGATCTTCTTCATTTTCATACCTCCTCCACCTAAAAATATACCATATTTTACAATTTTTATATTATTGGTGCTATACTATGAAAATCTATAAAGAACTGTGGAATAAGGAGGTATGTAGAAATGTTCAAATTCAGTTGGGTAGGGAGCGAAACGCATTTTGTTGATTTACCGCATATTCAGCAATTCAAGAACCTTACGATTGGACGGTTTGGCGGCAATTCATCATCAGGGCAATATAAAAACGAGGATGGTTGTATCGTTTGGATGAATGAAGAACAGAATTGGGAATTTGTCATGATTTTGGACGCTCATAACAGTGCGGAAAGTGCCGAACTTGTCGTGGAGACTATTACGAAAGAAGAACATAGCCTGACTTCAATTTTTAACAAGCCACTTTCCGAAGCTTTTCAGGAATTGGATTATCATATCGTACATATTTTTCAAGATCCGCTCTTTTTAACCCGTTGCCGTGAAGTACAAGGGGAAACAGCATGTCTGATTGTGTTAAGAAAAGACAAATATATTTGGTGGTTTTCAGTTGGGGACTGTATTCTTCATCTGTTTCATCCTGAACTGGCTGAAATGCAGCAATATCAGTTAAATCAAAGAAATTTCTACGAGTGGATCGGGAATGTCAATACATTTGAATTGGATGCGCCGTGTTACAGTACGGGTCGCAGAGAATTAAGAAAAGGGATGAATCAGCTTTTTATGACAACGGACGGACTAACGGAATGTCCTCATACTACATTTGATAACCCTAAGGATATTATGAAGGTATTTAATCACTCCCAGTCTCCACACGATTCTGTATGGCAGCTATTAAAGGAGATTGAAGCAAAGGGCGTACGGGACAGTACAACGATTGTTTCATGGACCGTTGATGTCGATCAAAATGCAACTGAACCGAGTAATAAATAATCAATAAAAGGGGTTTTGTATATGTTTAAAGTAAAAACAGATTCTGTCACAGGTTATAAAGAAAAGGATATTCATTATACTGTTTTAAGTACCGATGAGCATGCCTCAAAATTGGCGATTTTACTTCCTGGAGCCGGCTATTCCAATCAAGCACCACTTCTTCATTATTCGACGGGCGTTTTTTTACAGAAGTCTGTAGATGTGCTGCAAGTGAATTATACGTATAACGATAAGTTTTACGATCATTTCAGTATGGATGAGCTCGTTGAAGCGATTAAACTAGATGTAGATGAAATCATTGATAAAGTTTTAGAAGAGAATTCGTATGATGGCTATTACCTTGTCGGAAAGTCTCTAGGAACGATTGCTATGGCTTCACTGTTAGATAAGGAAATCTTTCATAATGCAAAAGCTGTATGGTTAACGCCGCTTCTTAATCGAGATGATGTTTTTGAATCGATGTTACACAGCCGTAACGAAAGTTTATGTTTTATTGGAGATGATGACACCCATTATAATGCGGAAAGATATCGTCAATTCACCAATAATCCAAAACTGGTGACAAGACTACTGGCAGGCGCGGATCACAGTTTGCAGTATAAGAGCGATCCTGTCAGTTCAATTGATCTATTAAAAACGGTCATCAAGGAAATCAATGAATTTTAACGAAAAAAGCCTTCCACCAAGTAGATGGAAGGCTTTCAATTTATTCTAAGTTATCAATCGCGTACTGAGCTTCTTCAGCCGTAAATTTTTCTCCGTATTCGGAAATCAATTGATCGTAAATGGCAGAGTCAGACATCGCCATCGTTTCAGCGTATGATTTTGCTTTTTCTAAAGCATTCGCTTTCCAGTCAAACTCCAGGTTATCGATTGCATATTGCGCGGCTTCTTTAGGGAAACCTTCTCCATATTCCGAAATTAACTGATCGTAAATACCGGCTTTAGACATTTGCATTGTTTCCGCATACATTTCTGCTTTTTTCAACGCAGATTTATATTCACGCGGTACATTATCTACTTTTGCTTCCTCTTTTGGCTCTTCTTTTACAGCTTCTTTTGTATCTGCTGCTTTTTCTTTCGGTTCAGTTGTCGCTTCAACTTTTGTATCTGAATCCACTTCAGATGTTTCTCCATCACTGAACACTGCGATGATTACTACTAATATAATAAGGGCTAAAAACCCGCCACAACCAAGTTTAAAAACTTTCTTCAACGCGGTAAATCCTCCTTTTTGATTATAAATATATATTACTAGTTATTGTAGGATAATAATACTGGTAATATTTTTATGTAAAGCAAATGTTTATTAATTAATTGATATATATTTATTGAAAATTATATAAAATGTGTTGAATTTATTATAAATACTTTTAGAAGGATGCGCTAGATTGATAATATGGCGGGAGCGGCTGAGGCTTATTCACGTGATAAGGAGGTGGAGTGAAGGTAACTATTAGAATAAAAAGGCACTTTTGCAAGGAGTTACAAAAGTACCGAAACTTTATATTTAAGGTTTTAAAACAACTTTTATACAATCTTCTTGTTTTGTATCGAATATTTCATAACCATATTTTGCTTTTTCAAGAGGGAGGACATGTGTAATAATATCACCTGCATTCACTTTACCATCAGCGATTAAGTCATAGACATGGGGCATGAGATGAACAACCGGGGCTTGTCCGGTACGAATTGCTACATTGCGCTGGAATATGTCACCGAGTGGGAAAGCGTTGTATCGGCCACCATAAACACCGGTAATTTGGATCGTTCCTCCTTTACGTACAGCTTGACTGGCTGTCACAATCGCTCCCATAGCACCACTTTGCAGTTTTACGCCACTTGCCAGAAACTCTAGAGGCGTCATTTTTCCACTCATCCCGACACAATCAATAACAACGTCCGCGCCGCCCTTTGTAATCTCTTTTAAATATTCACCACAATTTTCATGATCTTCAAAATTAACGATTTCGACCTTATTTGTCTTCTTTGCGTGTTTGAGACGATATCCTACGTAGTCAACTGCGATTACTCTTTCTGCACCTTTCAACCAAGTGAATTTTTGCGCCAATAGCCCAACAGGTCCGCAGCCAAGAACAACAACCGTATCTCCTTTTTTTACACCGGCATTCTCTACACTCCAAAAAGCAGTAGTGGCAGCATCGGCAAGGAGAACGAGACTTTCATCAGAAACTTCAGATTTCTCTGGAATTTTGAAAGGGAGGAAATTGCCATAGGGAACGCGCATATACTCTGCCTGACCTCCAGGAAATCCACCTGTTGTGTCTGAATAACCGAAGTAGGCGCCCATTTCACCATTGTCATTCGCATTATCACATTGACTTTCCAGCTCGTGATTACAATACCAGCATTTCCCGCATGCGATATTAAAAGGAATGACAACCCGGTCACCCTTTTTAACCTTCGTCACATCCTTGCCAACTTCTTCTACAATTCCCATTGGTTCATGGCCAATGACATAATCTTGACCTATATTTGGAATCATTCCATGCATCAAATGCAAATCTGATCCGCAAATAGCATGTTCATCGCACCTCCAAATTTTTCTTTAAAAAGTGTACCCTCTAGCAATTGTCTTTATACAAATTTGCCTTTCAATTACATTAGATTTCAGCAGGAAAATTCAACTGATTCTATTGGTCTATTGTCGAATAACATCGATACTTCATTCAAATATTCATTTGATTATTTGGGTTAAAAAGCATAACCTAATATATAATAAAGGGGTGAATAATTTGCATAAAGCAAATGATGTATGTGAAATCACATGTATAAATGAAGAAAATGTAAAATTGATTCAAAATAAATTATCTATGGAAAACCCAATAGAAGTAGCCAAAATTTTTAAAGCCTTATCAGATGATACAAGAATTAAAATTGCTTACGCCTTGTCACAAAATGAACTGTGTGTTTGTGACGTAGCCAATATTGTAGGAGCAACTACAGCTACAGCTTCACATCATTTACGATTACTTAAAAATCTCGGAATAGCAAAATACCGTAAAGAAGGGAAATTAGTTTATTATTCATTGGATGACGATCATGTAAAACAACTCATTGAAATAGCATTTGCCCACCAAAAGGAAGGTGATCGAGTTGAATAATTCAACTGAATCATTAAAGGATAAAAAGGTATTTAGAGTTGAGGGTTTTTCCTGTGCAAACTGTGCAGGGAAGTTTGAGCGCAATGTAAAAGAAATTACCGGGGTACAAGATGCAAAGGTGAATTTTGGCGCTTCAAAAATTAGCGTATATGGTGATGCGACAATTGAGGAATTAGAAAAAGCAGGTGCTTTTGAAAATCTGAAAGTGATTCCTGATAAGCCTGTTCGCCATGAAGGAAATTTTAAGAATGAAAGTAATGAGCCTACTGAGGTAAAAGTACCCTTTTATAAAAAGCACAGTACTTTATTGTATGCCGGTCTATTTATTGTCTTTGGCTATCTTTCACAGTTTATAAACGGGGAAGCTAATCTCATCACTTCGTTATTGTTTATCACATCAATTGTTATTGGTGGATACTCTCTTTTTAAAGTCGGTTTCCAAAACTTGCGTCGTCTAGATTTTGATATGAAAACTTTAATGACAGTTGCCGTTCTCGGTGCAGCGTTCATTGGTGAATGGGCAGAAGCATCGATTGTTGTGATTCTCTTTGCAATCAGCGAAGCACTTGAGCGCTATTCAATGGATAAAGCAAGACAATCAATTCGCTCATTAATGGATATTGCTCCAAAAGAGGCCCTCGTTAGAAGAAATGGTCAAGAATTAATGATTCACGTAGAAGAAATCACAGTCGGGGACATCATGATTGTAAAACCTGGTCAAAAAATTGCGATGGATGGTGTTGTCGTAAATGGTTATTCTTCTGTAAACCAGGCCGCTATTACGGGTGAATCAGTTCCTGTCGGTAAATCAGTAGATGATGAAGTATTTGCAGGTACATTAAATGAAGAAGGATTACTTGAAGTTAAAATAACAAAATTAGTTGAGGATACAACCATTTCAAAAATTATCGAATTAGTTGAGGAAGCTCAAGATGAACGAGCACCATCACAAGCATTCGTAGATAAATTTGCAAAGTATTATACACCCATTATTATGCTGATTGCTGGCATAGTTGCAGTAGTGCCACCTCTTTTCTTTGATGGTAGTTGGGAAACCTGGGTCTATCAAGGATTATCCGTTTTAGTAGTTGGTTGTCCATGTGCACTCGTAATTTCTACACCAATTTCAATTGTTTCGGCAATCGGAAATGCAGCAAAGAAGGGTGTCCTTATTAAAGGTGGCGTTTATTTAGAAGAAATGGGCACTTTAAAAGCAATCGCATTTGATAAAACAGGTACTTTAACAAAAGGAATTCCCGTTGTAACAGATTATAAAATCATTGAAAATAACGTAAATGAAAAAGATTTATTTGCAGCGATTACGGCGTTGGAAACTCGGTCCCAACATCCACTTGCAACAGCAATTGTTAAAAAAGCAGAAAATGATTCAATTCCTTTTTCAGATGTTGTAGTAGAAAACTTTAGTTCAATTACAGGTAAAGGAGTTATGGGTACAATTGAGGGAACAACTTATTATATTGGTAGTCCAAAACTATTTAAGGATATGGACTTGATAAATTTCAGTCACAATCTAAAACAAGATGTAACCGAACTTCAAAATCAAGGTAAAACAGTAATGGTAATTGGAACCAAGAAATTAATACTAGCAATTATTGCTGTAGCTGATGAAGTCCGTGAATCAAGCAAAGAAGTAATTAATAAATTGCACCTACTTGGTGTTCAAAAAACAATCATGCTAACGGGTGATAATAAAGGGACTGCGGAGGCAATCGGTAACTATGTTGGGGTATCAGAAATTCAAGCCGACTTAATGCCTGAAGATAAATTAAGTTTTATAAAAAAATTAAGATCTGAGTATGGCAATGTAGCGATGGTAGGCGACGGTGTAAATGATGCACCAGCGTTAGCAGCTTCTACAGTAGGTATTGCAATGGGTGGTGCTGGTACCGATACGGCATTAGAAACCGCTGATGTTGCCTTAATGGGCGATGATTTAAAGAAACTGCCATTCACTGTAAAGTTAAGTCGTAAAGCATTAAATATTATTAAGGTTAACATTGCTTTTGCGATAGGTATTAAATTCCTTGCACTACTTTTAGTAATACCCGGTTGGTTAACACTATGGATTGCCATACTTTCAGATATGGGAGCCACACTTTTGGTATCGCTGAATAGTTTACGGCTTATGAGAGTAAAAGAATAATGAAAAGGGCTTTCGAAATATGAAAGCCCTTTTCATTTTTAATTTTAGAATCTAACAGTAAATTAAATATTATGGTTGCAAAAATAATGTTCGTAACATAATATAAGCATATCATTATATAGTGATTTATTTTTTAATCATAATATAAGTATATTATTATATAGCTATGGAGGGATATGATGGAGCTCGATTTATTGGAAAAACAGTTAAAGGCTGTAGCGGACGCCAATCGTTTACGCATTTTAGCCTGCCTGAAAAAGGGTGAAGTATGCGTATGTGATTTTACGGACGTCCTTAATATTTCACAACCGGCAGTGAGTCAGCATTTACGTAAGCTAAAGGAAGCAGGCATTATTACAGAACGTAAGGTGGGTACGTGGAAACATTATCGTATTCAAGAAAATCAAACTTCGTTAATGCAAAATATACTTGCTTCAATTAATGATGATGTGACATGTGGATGTAAAATTAACTGTGAATGTGTGGAGGGCTAAAAATTGAATATGTTTGTTATTGCGGCACTCATTTTTATCATCACACTGATTTTTGTCATCTGGCAGCCAAAGGGACTCAATATTGGCTGGTCGGCAATGGCTGGAGCGATCGTTGCATTACTTGTTGGTGTTGTTGATTTTAACGATGTCGGAACAGTAATTGATATTACGTGGAATGCCACATTATCTTTTATTGCGATTATATTAATTTCCCTAGTATTAGATGAAATTGGTTTGTTCGAATGGGCTGCACTACATATGGCACGAGCTGCAAAAGGCAATGGGATCAAAATGTTTGTGTATGTCAGTTTGCTCGGAGCAGTTGTTGCTGCATTATTTGCAAATGACGGGGCCGCACTGATTTTAACGCCGATTGTGTTAGCGATGGTGCGTAATTTACAGTTCAGCGAAAAAATGATTTTCCCGTTTATTATGGCGAGTGGCTTTATTGCAGATACAACGAGCTTACCGTTTGTCGTGAGTAACTTAGTCAACATCGTATCAGCAGACTTCTTTGATATTGGGTTTGTGGAGTATGCTTCGCGTATGGTCATTCCGAACTTATTCTCGCTGGTGGCAACAATTGTTGTCCTACTGATTTACTTTAAAAAGTCAATTCCACGTGAATATAATGAATCGATGTTAAAGGAACCACGCCATGCGATAAAAGATATGAAAATGTTCAAGTTATCTTGGCTTGTACTTGCAATTTTAGTTGTAGGCTATTTCTCAAGTGAGTTTATTGGTATACCGGTTTCTCTAGTAGCTGGCATTATTGCAATTTTCTTCTTAATCATGGCAAGACAAAGTGCAGTTGTTGATACTAAAGCCGTTGTGAAAGGGGCACCTTGGAATATCGTATTCTTCTCAATTGGTATGTACGTTGTCGTATACGGACTAGGCAATGCAGGTTTAACTCCTATGTTAGCTAGCGTAATTGAATGGACAGTAGAGCAAGGCTTGTTCGCAGCGACAGTTGGCATGGGCTTTATCGCGGCATTTCTATCTTCTGTCATGAACAATATGCCAACTGTGATGGTCAATGCATTAGCAATTGCTGAAACGACGACAGATGGTACGTTACGTGAAGCATTAATTTATGCTAACGTTATCGGGTCAGACTTAGGACCAAAAATAACGCCAATCGGATCACTCGCGACACTGGTTTGGTTATATGTACTGTCTCAAAAAGGTGTGAAAATCTCTTGGGGTACGTACTTTAAAACGGGGATTGTATTAACGGTACCGATCTTAATCTTTACGTTAATTGGACTTTATATTACATTACTAATTTTTTAATAAAGGGAGTTTATACAAATGACAAAAAATACACTTTATTTCTTATGTACAGGAAACTCTTGCCGTTCACAAATGGCGGATGGATGGGCACAAAAATTATTACCGGGAGATTGGGAAGTGTATTCAGCCGGTATTGAAACACACGGTGTCAATCCAAATGCGATCAAGGCAATGAATGAGGTGGGAATTGATATTTCTCACCACACTTCAGATTTAATTAACCAAGATATTTTAAACAAAGCAACATTAGTTGTAACACTTTGTGGAGATGCGGCAGATAAATGTCCAATGACCCCTCCAGGCGTACGTCGTGAGCATTGGGGTTTCGAAGACCCAGCAAAAGCAACAGGTACAGAGGAAGAGAAATGGGCAGTGTTCCAGCAAGTGCGTGATGCTATCGGAGCACGTATTGAGCAGTTCGTAAACGTAGAATTGAAATAATAAGGGTTCGGAGGAATCGACTTGAAGAAAATCGAAATTTTTGAACAGGCGAAGTGCTGTCCAACAGGTGTATGTGGACCAGCGATTGATCCAGAGCTGCTACGCATGTCTTTTATTATGAATAACTTAAAAAATTCGAACGTATCAGCTGAACGTTTTAATTTAACAAATAATCCAGATGTGTTTATCGATAATAAAGCAGTTAATGATTTGTTGATGACGGACGGAATGGATAGCTTGCCGGCGACATTCGTGGATGGTGAACTGGTATTAAAGGGGAACTACCCGACAACAGTTCAGTTTGCGAAGTGGTCAGGATTAAGTGAAGATGAACTTTTGAAAAAGCCTAAAGTACGTCTATCAATCGGAGTGAAAAAATAATGGAACGTTTTACGCGTGACCATTTCCCGACAACACCATTTCTATTCTTTACAGGAAAAGGCGGTGTTGGGAAAACATCGACTGCTAGCAGTCTTTCCATTGCGTTAGCGAAAGAGGGAAGAAAAGTGCTGTTAATTAGCACTGATCCAGCTTCGAATTTACAAGATATATTTGGTCAGGACTTAAAAAATGAACCAACAAAAATAAATGGTACAGAAAATCTTTATGCTCTAAATCTTGATCCAGAGCAAGCTGCAGTAAGTTATAAGGAGCAAATGGTTGGCCCTTATCGCGGGAGATTGCCGGAAGTTGTGATTCAAAATATGGAGGAACAATTATCAGGTGCTTGCACTGTTGAAATTGCCGCTTTTAATGAATTTGCAATGCTGTTAACAAACGATACGTATACAAAGCAGTACGATACGATTGTGTTTGATACGGCACCAACTGGCCATACCCTTCGTTTATTGCAGTTACCGTCAGCATGGTCAACATTTTTAGATGAAAATACGACAGGTACGTCTTGTCTAGGCCCATTAAAAGGGCTTGAGCCTCAGCATGAAGTGTATAAGCAAGCTGTTGCACAGTTAACGAATAAGGCGCAAACAACACTGATGCTTGTCACACGACCTGAAGCAAATCCATTAAAGGAAGCAGCACGTGCATCAGAAGAATTATTTGAGATTGGTCTTCGTAATCAGCAGTTACTTATTAACGGACTTTTACAATCAGAAAGCGATGATCCGATTGAAAAGGCCATTTCTGAACGTCAAACGGTGGCGCTAAAAGAAATGCCAGAATCATTAAAGGCATTTAAACATTTTTACTTACCGTTCGTACCCTATTCTTTATCAAGCATTGAGCGAATGGAAGCATGGATGATGGATACGAAGCTCCAGACAAATGCGAATCAGCCAACGATATTAAATACCCCGGAACTTGAAGAAATGATCGCGGACTACGTAGCACGTAAGCCAAAGATTATTTTTGCGATGGGGAAAGGTGGCGTAGGGAAAACGACTGTTGCCTCGTATATTGCTCTTAGACTGGCCGAAGAAGGGATGCGTGTACACTTAACAACAACAGACCCCGCAGCCCATATAAATTGGACATTTGGTCAAGAAGAACAAGTTGGTGTAACTGTTAGTCGTATTGACCCAAAAGTAGAAATTGCGAATTACGAAGCAGAAGTGCTCGCAAAAGCAAGTGAGACAATGAATGAAGACGGACTCGCTTTTGTAAAAGAAGATTTAGCTTCACCTTGTACGGAAGAAATTGCGGTCTTTAGAGCATTTGCGAATCTGGTTGAAACGCATCAAGATGAAGTTATTATTATTGATACAGCGCCAACAGGGCACACGCTGTTACTTCTTGATGCAACGGAAAGCTATCATAGGGAAATTTCACGTTCAGAAGGGGAAGTACCTGTATCTATATCGAACTTATTACCACGATTACGCGATAAAGACTATACAAGTGTAGCGATTGTTACATTACCGGAAGCCACACCTGTATTTGAAGCAACGCGTTTGCAAGAGGATTTAGCACGTGCAGGCTTACATGTCGATTGGTGGGTCGTAAATCAATCTTTTTCCGGTCTTACGTTAACAAGTCCAACACTGATGCAAAAACAGCAGTCTGAGGTTAAATGGTTAGAGGAAGTAAAACAATTAAGCAAAAACCGCTTTATCACGATTCCTTGGGTGAAGAAATCGCCAGTTGGAAAAGACGGATTACATGCATTAAAAGGGGAGACGCTAAAGTGAAGATGAATTTCTCAAGTGAGTTTATTGGTATACCGGTTTCTCTAGTAGCTGGCATTATTGCAATTTTCTTCTTAATCATGGCAAGACAAAGTGCAGTTGTTGATACTAAAGCCGTTGTGAAAGGGGCACCTTGGAATATCGTATTCTTCTCAATTGGTATGTACGTTGTCGTATACGGACTAGGCAATGCAGGTTTAACTCCTATGTTAGCTAGCGTAATTGAATGGACAGTAGAGCAAGGCTTGTTCGCAGCGACAGTTGGCATGGGCTTTATCGCGGCATTTCTATCTTCTGTCATGAACAATATGCCAACTGTGATGGTCAATGCATTAGCAATTGCTGAAACGACGACAGATGGTACGTTACGTGAAGCATTAATTTATGCTAACGTTATCGGGTCAGACTTAGGACCAAAAATAACGCCAATCGGATCACTCGCGACACTGGTTTGGTTATATGTACTGTCTCAAAAAGGTGTGAAAATCTCTTGGGGTACGTACTTTAAAACGGGGATTGTATTAACGGTACCGATCTTAATCTTTACGTTAATTGGACTTTATATTACATTACTAATTTTTTAATAAAGGGAGTTTATACAAATGACAAAAAATACACTTTATTTCTTATGTACAGGAAACTCTTGCCGTTCACAAATGGCGGATGGATGGGCACAAAAATTATTACCGGGAGATTGGGAAGTGTATTCAGCCGGTATTGAAACACACGGTGTCAATCCAAATGCGATCAAGGCAATGAATGAGGTGGGAATTGATATTTCTCACCACACTTCAGATTTAATTAACCAAGATATTTTAAACAAAGCAACATTAGTTGTAACACTTTGTGGAGATGCGGCAGATAAATGTCCAATGACCCCTCCAGGCGTACGTCGTGAGCATTGGGGTTTCGAAGACCCAGCAAAAGCAACAGGTACAGAGGAAGAGAAATGGGCAGTGTTCCAGCAAGTGCGTGATGCTATCGGAGCACGTATTGAGCAGTTCGTAAACGTAGAATTGAAATAATAAGGGTTCGGAGGAATCGACTTGAAGAAAATCGAAATTTTTGAACAGGCGAAGTGCTGTCCAACAGGTGTATGTGGACCAGCGATTGATCCAGAGCTGCTACGCATGTCTTTTATTATGAATAACTTAAAAAATTCGAACGTATCAGCTGAACGTTTTAATTTAACAAATAATCCAGATGTGTTTATCGATAATAAAGCAGTTAATGATTTGTTGATGACGGACGGAATGGATAGCTTGCCGGCGACATTCGTGGATGGTGAACTGGTATTAAAGGGGAACTACCCGACAACAGTTCAGTTTGCGAAGTGGTCAGGATTAAGTGAAGATGAACTTTTGAAAAAGCCTAAAGTACGTCTATCAATCGGAGTGAAAAAATAATGGAACGTTTTACGCGTGACCATTTCCCGACAACACCATTTCTATTCTTTACAGGAAAAGGCGGTGTTGGGAAAACATCGACTGCTAGCAGTCTTTCCATTGCGTTAGCGAAAGAGGGAAGAAAAGTGCTGTTAATTAGCACTGATCCAGCTTCGAATTTACAAGATATATTTGGTCAGGACTTAAAAAATGAACCAACAAAAATAAATGGTACAGAAAATCTTTATGCTCTAAATCTTGATCCAGAGCAAGCTGCAGTAAGTTATAAGGAGCAAATGGTTGGCCCTTATCGCGGGAGATTGCCGGAAGTTGTGATTCAAAATATGGAGGAACAATTATCAGGTGCTTGCACTGTTGAAATTGCCGCTTTTAATGAATTTGCAATGCTGTTAACAAACGATACGTATACAAAGCAGTACGATACGATTGTGTTTGATACGGCACCAACTGGCCATACCCTTCGTTTATTGCAGTTACCGTCAGCATGGTCAACATTTTTAGATGAAAATACGACAGGTACGTCTTGTCTAGGCCCATTAAAAGGGCTTGAGCCTCAGCATGAAGTGTATAAGCAAGCTGTTGCACAGTTAACGAATAAGGCGCAAACAACACTGATGCTTGTCACACGACCTGAAGCAAATCCATTAAAGGAAGCAGCACGTGCATCAGAAGAATTATTTGAGATTGGTCTTCGTAATCAGCAGTTACTTATTAACGGACTTTTACAATCAGAAAGCGATGATCCGATTGAAAAGGCCATTTCTGAACGTCAAACGGTGGCGCTAAAAGAAATGCCAGAATCATTAAAGGCATTTAAACATTTTTACTTACCGTTCGTACCCTATTCTTTATCAAGCATTGAGCGAATGGAAGCATGGATGATGGATACGAAGCTCCAGACAAATGCGAATCAGCCAACGATATTAAATACCCCGGAACTTGAAGAAATGATCGCGGACTACGTAGCACGTAAGCCAAAGATTATTTTTGCGATGGGGAAAGGTGGCGTAGGGAAAACGACTGTTGCCTCGTATATTGCTCTTAGACTGGCCGAAGAAGGGATGCGTGTACACTTAACAACAACAGACCCCGCAGCCCATATAAATTGGACATTTGGTCAAGAAGAACAAGTTGGTGTAACTGTTAGTCGTATTGACCCAAAAGTAGAAATTGCGAATTACGAAGCAGAAGTGCTCGCAAAAGCAAGTGAGACAATGAATGAAGACGGACTCGCTTTTGTAAAAGAAGATTTAGCTTCACCTTGTACGGAAGAAATTGCGGTCTTTAGAGCATTTGCGAATCTGGTTGAAACGCATCAAGATGAAGTTATTATTATTGATACAGCGCCAACAGGGCACACGCTGTTACTTCTTGATGCAACGGAAAGCTATCATAGGGAAATTTCACGTTCAGAAGGGGAAGTACCTGTATCTATATCGAACTTATTACCACGATTACGCGATAAAGACTATACAAGTGTAGCGATTGTTACATTACCGGAAGCCACACCTGTATTTGAAGCAACGCGTTTGCAAGAGGATTTAGCACGTGCAGGCTTACATGTCGATTGGTGGGTCGTAAATCAATCTTTTTCCGGTCTTACGTTAACAAGTCCAACACTGATGCAAAAACAGCAGTCTGAGGTTAAATGGTTAGAGGAAGTAAAACAATTAAGCAAAAACCGCTTTATCACGATTCCTTGGGTGAAGAAATCGCCAGTTGGAAAAGACGGATTACATGCATTAAAAGGGGAGACGCTAAAGTGAAGATGAGTCCAGAAGGTAAACAATTTTTAGAGCAAGTATTAGCTCAAGCTGAAGGTGCAACATTGCGCTTTTACGGTGTTGCAGGATGTTGTGGTATGAATTTAAGTGCAGAAATTGCACCAGCACAGGAAGCAGATACAGTAGAGACAGTTGAAGGAATTGAAATCGCCGTAGATCTACAAATTGCCCAGCAGTTAACAGACGTAACAATTCACGCAGAAGAAGAAAATGGCCAGCTTGGCTTAGTATTACTAGGCTACGAACAATCAAGCTGCTAAAATGCGATTCCATCATTCGAGTACATTAAAATAGTAACGGAAATCCATCTCTAACAAGAGGTGGATTTTTCTTTTTATGTTTTTTATCCTAATAAAGAAATCCCCTTGAAAATACTCCAAGAGGATAATTATTTAACAGCAATTAGAAGTACTATTACTATTTAAATCTAAACTACATACACCGGTCTCAGGAAGGTCTAGCTCTACTTTACGAGCACTTTCGAGGTCACCTGTTAAGTAAGCGACAACTGAACGAACTTGCTCATAGCCAGTCGCCATTAAGAAGGTTGGCGCACGTCCATAGCTTTTCATACCAACAATATAAAAGCCGGTTTCAGGGTGACGTAATTCGAGTTCGCCATGTGGACGAACCGTACCACAGCTATGTTCGTTCGGATCAATGAGCGGTGCTAATGCTTCAACACTTTCGACAGCCGTATCAATCGATAATCGGATTTCTTTTAAGAACGAGAAGTCTGGACGGCTTCCTGTATTTGCAATGATTTCATCAACTGCAGGAAGTTGTTGTTCGCCAATCACGCCTTCACCTTTTATGATAATTCCAGCTGACGTTTGTGCAATTTCTTCGATATAAAATGGGGTAAAGACTTTTACTTTTCCTTCATCAACCAATGTATGAATACGACTCCCTAATTCTCCTCGAGCAGCAAGGGCATCTTTTTCTTCACCGCCATAAGCATCTTCTACACGCTTTTTACGTAAAACCCATGTTATTTCAACATCTTCAAGCTTTTCCAATTCTAAAATCGTATTAATAGCTGAGTGTCCACCTCCGATAACGGCGATACGTTTGCCTGTATAGCGTTCTTTTAGTGTTTCAATATTTGGAATACCGTAAAAGATCTTGTTAGCAAGCTTTTGTTCGGCTGATGTCCAAACATTATCTGCATGAACAGGATTCGGTGTTGCCCACGTGCCTGTCGCATCAATAACAGCACCAGCAAAAATGCGTACTGCCTCACCATTTTGTTCTGTATAAAGTACAAACGGTGCAGAGTCGCGACTGGCAGACTTCATTTTATCGTGATTTTTTTTACTAATACCTACAACTGTTGTATTAAACGAAATAAATGGTTGGATTCCAGGTAAATTTGCTAAGGGTTTTAAATACACTTCACGAATTTCTTGACCTGTTGGTAGGGCGTCTTCCTCTGGCATAGTCCAACCAGATTTCAGCAGTAGTTGTTTAGCAGCTTTATCAACGTTGTATTGCCACGGTGAAAATAGACGAACGTGCCCCCATGATTTAATGTTTTCAGCAACCTCTGAGCCCTTTTCAAGAAGGATAAACGCTTCACCAGCTAAAGACAGATGGGCAGCAGCAGCTAAACCAACAGGACCTGCTCCAAGAATAGCAACAGGATACGTTTTATTTAATTTAAAAGGTAATTCTTTAGGGAGTGACTCTTTTTGTATACCTTCCACAGGCCCACTACAAGAATTAGTTGACCCTGGTGTTGGTGCACAACAGCTAGAATTTTGAGTTTTAATTGTAAACTGTATGTTCATTTTTAACATCCTCCTAAAATACTTGTATTTTGCAACTATATAATTAATAAAAAAGCAAGAAAGTTCTTGCTTAGTAAATTGGGGTACAGCATACTGTCGATTTAGACATGGCTTCGTTTAGAAGTTGAATCGAACGAAGGACAGTTTCTTTTTCAAAGTCGTTCATATGAGAAAATACTTCTTCTAAGTAGGCATTCATGGACTCATCTATCGTTGTTGCAACAAATTTTCCTTGTGTTGTTAATGATAAAATTGATACACGTTTATCTTGAAGAGAAGGTGTTTTTTTAACCAATTCCATTTTCACTAGTGTTTGAATTTGTCGGCTGAATGTCGTAATATCCATTGCGAGTGTTTCAGCAATTTGTTGCATAGAAGGTGTTTGCTGTTTATCTATTTCGTAAAGAATTTGACTTTGGATAGTGGATATTTCAAATGATCCAACAGAGCAACAATTTTTGTTTAATAATCCAAATCTTCGAGTTAGTATGTGAAAAATTTCGCGTTTGTTTTCCATTCAATCACCTCTAATTAAATTTAAACAGAAATACTTGTAAAATGCAACTATTCATTTTATTATTTTATTATTCAGTTTTTAGGGAGGTTGATTTATGGCGATTAAAATTCGATCTGTTACAAGTGAAGATTGGCTAGACGTAAAAAGAATTTACGAAGCAGGAATCGATACAAAAATGGCTACATTCGAATCGAAGGCACCCGAATCTTATAATGAATGGTTTGGTGAAGCAATTCCAACTTGTTCATTTGTTGCTTTCGAAGAAAATCACATTTTAGGTTGGTGTAAATTAACACCTGTTTCAAAACGTACGGTATATAAAGGGGTAGGGGAAGTAAGCATTTATATTGCGCCTGAAGCAAAAGGAAAGGGAATTGGAAATTTGTTATTGAATCAGATGATTATAACATCTGAAAAAGAAGGATTTTGGACACTGGAATCCAAAATTTTTAAAGAAAATATCGCTAGTCTAAACCTTCATAAAAAAAATGGCTTTCGTATCGTGGGTATTCGAGAAAAAATCGCACTACTAGACGGGGTTTGGAAAGACAATGTTTTAATGGAGAGAAGAAAGGTTATTAGCCCCTCATTTAAGTATAAGGAATAATAATAACGAAGTCTTAAAAAGCAGCAATTCCATGTTGGAATTGCTGCTTTTTTCTTTTAATAAAGATTGCTAAAAAAATTGTAAGGAATACAGGTTTTCTTATTCCACGATCGGGCCATATTATTGAATAACATTCTTCTGTAAAATGATTAATCGTGAATAGTGTACTGCCACCCATACAAAACATTTATAATAGACCATTGTTGTGACAAGGCGCTTTTTTTTTATTGCGTTATTTTTTATCCTTAATTTACTATAAACATGTTAAAAAAATGAAGTGATTTATGATAAATTTTGACTGGCTCTTCCGATAATGAAAAAGTACTTTTGCAACAGAGACAAAAGTACCTATACAATATATTTAAGGTTTTAAAACCACTTTAATGCAATCTTCTTGTTTTGTATCGAATATTTCATATCCATGTTTTGCTTTTTCAAGAGGGAGGACATGGGTAATAATATCACCTGCATTCACTTTGCCATCAGCGATTAAGTCATAGACATGGGGCATGAGATGAACAACCGGGGCTTGTCCGGTACGAATTGCTACATTGCGCTGGAATATGTCACCGAGTGGGAAAGCGTTGTATCGGCCACCATAAACACCGGTAATTTGGATCGTTCCTCCTTTACGTACAGCTTGACTGGCTGTCACAATCGCTCCCATAGCACCACTTTGCAGTTTTACGCCACTTGCCAGAAACTCTAGAGGCGTCATTTTTCCACTCATCCCGACACAATCAATAACAACGTCCGCGCCGCCTTTTGTAATTTCTTTTAAATATTCACCGCAATTTTCATGGTCTTCAAAATTAACAATTTCGACTTTATTTGTCTTTTTCGCGTGTTTGAGACGATAACCGATATAATCTACAGCGATGACTCTTTCCGCACCTTTTAGCCATGTAAATTTTTGCGCCAATAGCCCAACAGGTCCGCAGCCAAGGATGACAACCGTATCACCTTTTTTCACACCAGCGTTCTCTACACTCCAAAAAGCAGTCGTTGCAGCATCGGCGAGGAGAACGAGACTTTCATCGGGAACTTCAGACTTTTCCGGAATTTTAAAAGGGAGGAAATTGCCATAGGGAACACGCATATACTCTGCCTGGCCTCCAGGAAAACCACCTGTTGTGTCTGAATAACCGAAGTAGGCACCCATTTCACCATTGTCATTCGCATTATCGCATTGACTTTCGAGCTCATGATTGCAGTACCAGCATTGACCACATGCAATATTAAACGGAATGACAACCCGGTCACCCTTTTTGACTTTCGTCACATCCTTGCCGACTTCTTCAACAATTCCCATCGGTTCATGGCCAACGACATAATCTTGTCCTATATTTGGAATCATTCCATGCATCAAATGCAAATCAGATCCGCAAATAGCTGTTGTCGTTAGACGGATAATAAGATCATCGGCTTTTTTTATTTTTGGGTCTTTTACTTCCTTGACCTCAACATTTTTAATGCCTTGAAAAGTAACAGCTTTCAATTAAAAATTCCTCTTTTCCATTTACTTTTTTGGTGGGGTAGGGAACATGCCTTTACGATTCATGCTCTTAGGAAATAAATCCAACTGTGCAATACTTATCGCATTTTCCGCGGATTTAATATCCAATTCCTTTTGACCTTCCAAATGATAAGGCTTCAGCCATTCTTTTTTCATCATGAGCTCTGAAATCTCAAAATACAGATCAATCATCACATTCAGTTGCGTTCTCATGATTTTTTGGAGCGCTGGGGAAGCCGTTTCAGTTAAGGCGATTGAAAGATTTCGAATGCCCGTCTTTGTTGTAAGCAAAAACTCTAGCGCCACGCCAGAATCCGTCAGTTCGGGCATACCGATTGAATTAATCGGATCTAAATAGTCTTCCATAAAATTGACCTCCTAATATACGAGTTCCGATTTAGAGTAGAGCTTAACCATTGCGGCAAGTGCTGGGGTAGATAACTTCACATTTTTGTCTAATAAAGCTCTTAAATCATCATCAAAGACGACACCTTGACTTAACTTTGATTTAAGTAAACTAGTTGTCATAAAATTTATAACTTCATGAAATTCCATTGTTTCATGAAGAGCTAATTTTTTCTCTAACACGTTCAACACACCTCCAGAATTTTCTTTAAAAAGTCTACCCTCGAGCATTTCTCTTTATACAAATTCGGATATATCGAGGAAGTTAAAAAGCAATGCGCGGATTTCTTAAAATTTATATGAACATACCAATAATTTACAAGTATACTTAGTATGTAAATAGGAAAGGAAGAAGTTAACAATGAACACAAAAATCTAATTTGTGAGACACGCACTTTTTGGCTGCGAACGACTATATTTTTGTTGATTCTATAAAAGCGTTTAAGTACTCATTTGAAAACGAAAATTTTTCTTTTCCTGGTGGAGAAACTAGCCGTGAAGTGAAAGAACGGGGACTTGCAGCATTAAATGAACGATTACATAATTACAATGGGAAAAGAATTGCTATAGGAATCCATGGGAATATCATGACAAATATTATGAATTACTTTGATGATCGTTTGATATTAACTTTTGGAAAACTACAACAAAACCTCACATTATATGGAATTGAAATTTTGAGAGATAATACCAATTGTTATTCGAAGATTATCATTGTTCCACGGACTTTAAAAATTATGGCGGAAGGAGAGGAATATGAAAAAAATAGTTATCTTTAATCTATTATTTTGTATAATAGTAATTTTTGTTAATTACAATTATTTTAATTCTAAATCTCAGAGCGCAATCGCATACAACTATGCGATAAACTATATTGAAACGAACTATGGCATTGCTAGAGAAAATTTAAAATCTGAAGAAATCAATTACATGAGAGGAATGGGTTTGTTTGAATTAGAAGTTATAGATATAGAAACTCAAAATTATTACTTTTTTGAAGTGGATATTAACGATGACTATTCTTTATATTATATAAAAGATCTTACTGAGCTTCATCGTAAAAATCATCCTAAAGATCAAGTTGATTAAAGAAGCGCGGACAGAGATAAGTCGATTGGATGCAAAGCTGGAGAAACAATAAGTACATTTGTTGATGTACTAAAGATTTATATTAAAAAAATTATTTATTTTTTTAAGCTATTGAGGTATAAAAGCTGAAATAGCTTAATTTTATAATCATAAGAGAAAATTGCTCTAATTAAATGTATTATGTTAATGTAGAATGTAGATATATAAAAAGGCGACAGGAACAATGTATATTTTAAATAATGTTAATTTCTAAAATAGGGACACGGTCATAATATATATTATAGGAAGTTAAGTCTCGTTTCAAAAGTATACTTATAATAGTGAGACAAAACGCGTTTTTTAATGAAACAGCCATAACTTAACCGAACCCGTTATATTATGGCTGTTTATTTACTTTTTCAGTTGGATCGTAACGCTTTTATATAACTGGATATAAATAAATTGTTCATCAGCAATAAATGCCAACGCGTTTTGTTTTGTTAATTGCTGTTCCAGACCCGGTATTAACGCTACTGGCATCTTTAATTGAGCTGGCTGTTTGAATTCGACATTTTTTCGGTTACTTTTCATTTGAATATGTAAACCTCTATTAATATATATATCTACCGTTAGTTGCTTATACTCGTCATCTACAGTCAATTCGATCCCGTCCGCGCTTTTAAACACTATTGGCTGGCATTCATCTTGCTGATCTATTGTCGCTACCCAGCTGTCCCCAAATGTATGTAACGGAACTTCCAAGCGGTTTTCAGCTGTTTCAGCTAATATTGTATCTTCGCTTACAGAATCCGTTGAAATTACCTTCTGAATGCTTTCAGTCGTTTCATCTGCATACAAGACTTCTAATGTCGTATCAGATTTATAGATTCGTATAACTTGTTCCGCGCTTAGCTGAGTCAATTCCATAGTATCTGGATCCAATTGATACAAATAGCCATTATGAGAATCATTCCTGAAATACAATAATCCATTGATATAGAAACAAAATTGAATCTTAACAGCAAGTTTCTGTTTAGGTTGAAATGGAAACTTTGCAAAATTCATTTCATACAGATGACCATTTCCAGGATGTGCATAATATAAACTAGTATTGGCAAGACAGCCATCATATAAACGATGAATTGCTTCAAATTTTTTACTCGTACACATTGGATAATGATTTTCATTCCATTCATGATCAAGACGCATTTTCTCGTCCGCAACTAAAAAATAACGATAGCGAACTTCTTTACCGGGAATAGAACCAATATCATCCCAAGTCACGTCGACATGATACCAATGACCATCAATCTGCACCATATTCCAAGCATGCCCCTCTGTGCCCTCACCCGCCGCTTTTCCGATCACATAATAACAAGGAATCTCTAGAGCTTCCATCATCTTTTCAAAAAGAAGCGCGTAAGCCATACAAACACCGTGTTTTTCATTCATAAACGTATACACAGCAAATGGTGAACCTTCAGTATGCCGTTCATAGCTATACGTCCTTGCAATATAATCATGAACAGTGAAAACCTTTTGCAACGTTGACATATCTGGAGCAATTCGATTTTTTAAGATGGTTTGAATTTCATCAACAATCCATTTTTCTTCCTGCCGCGCCATACGGTAACGCATCGTAAACTCCACTTTCACCCGATTTTTCGTTAATTGCCGATATTTATAGCTACGTTTTTCACAATGTTGGGTGTAAAATGGCTGTTCCAGATGACACTGATCAAAAGCTTCCTTCATTAATGAATCAATCGGCATTGGCAGCTGACCGTTAATATGCAGTGTAAACTGCCTGTCCATGCGCTCCATATGGGCAATAAGCGCCGGCAGCAACTGTTTTGCTGTAATGGTCGTCGTTTTAATAGAATTTCCTTGCCTTTTATAGTGTTCATAGCTTTCAAAATACGTTTTCACAATATGTCGATACTCCTCTTATAACGCTTCCGTTTCATCTTCTTCAAATGAATTGAGCTTAACATAGATTTCAACCGTTTTCCCGTCCATTTCAATGACTTTCTCCAAATGCATCCCATTTTTTAATGCAATTCTTTTAGATCCTTCATTTCCTACTTGAATCGCTGAAATATACCGGTGCAGCCACATCTCTTCATCCGCATATTTCGCCAGCGCCTGAGCTGCTTCAAAGCCGTAGCCTTGTCCCCAATAAGCACGTTTAATCCAATACCCGAGCTCAATCTCAAAAGTATCGTCAATAACTTGTGCCACAAGCCCCGCATGTCCGATAAATTCACCTGTTTGACGATGAATCAATTTATGTAACCCGTAATCCCCAAAATTTTCGTATTGTTCAAGCATTCGTTCGATTAAATGAATCGCATATGCTTTATCCTTTAGTTGTCCATTGCCAATAAATTTCATCATCAGTGGGTCCGAAACGAGGTCAAGCACAGTCAGTAGATCCTTTTCCGTATAGCGTTCAAAAGTTAACCGTTGCGTAGTTAAATTCAACATGATATCCCTCCAATTTAATAGTTTTTTGATGTGTTATTTATAATATCCCGGGTTTTTTCTTATGCAGAGTCAAAATATTATCATTACACTTCCATTTTATATAAATTCCATGTTTTCACCCATATGTAAGAATTCCCTCACCTTAAATAAAAAAATTTCTCATTATTAGTATATCAGATTTTTACTAGCCGTTTTGTGTTATAGTACAATGTGCTGAATAACTCTAATTCAGCTTAAATTACAGATATTTTAAGTTTCGAAATATAATATTGTGCTTTATGTAATTTAATTTCTAGCTAAAATATGTTTTTCATTACTTCCCTTTCCGTAAATAATAATTCTATACCAATTTCAAACAGACCTTCTCCAATTATATCTCCTTAAAACTTGATAATTCTGCTTCATTCGCATTTTAAACATTCAAATTTTTCAGAAAAATTATTATTGCATTATATTGTATCCCCTCTTACAATGAGTACTATTAACGGATTCAAATAGTAATTTGCCGTTTAAAACAGAATAATTTTTCTTAAGGGGGAATTCCGTTGAGTCAATTAGGGAACAAAATCTCAGCGAAACGCGATGGCATTAACTTTGATAAAATCGATCGCATGGAAACATTCAATCAGTTTGTAAAGAAGAAAAACACATTTTTATTCGGAATAACTATAACATTTTTGACATTTTACATCTTACTGCCGGTGCTTGCATTCACATCTGTTTTACAACAGAAGGCAGTCGGCAGTATTACTTGGGTATGGGTCTACTCGCTTGCCCTTTTCATTATGACAATTGTTTTATGTACACTTTACGTAAAAATGGCAGCTAAATTCGATAAAGCGGCCGCTGCGGTTTTACAAGAATATGAAAAGGCGGGTGCATAGCGATGAATCTTGTTTCAGCTGGCTTCTTTATTGGGATCGTAGGGTTAACACTCATTGTTACATATATTGCTGCTAGAAGAACATCTTCTGCAAGTGATTTCTACACTGCTGGTGGCGGGTTAAAAGGGTGGCAAAACGGATTTGCCATTGCCGGTGACTACTTATCCGCAGCCGCGTTTTTAGGCGTTTCCGGTGCGATTGCATTAACAGGCTTTGACGGCTTCTTCTTCTCTGTCGGATATGTCGTAGCAAACTTAGTTCTACTATATATAATAGCGGAACCGATGCGTAATTTAGGACGCTATACATTGGCGGATATGCTGACTGCGCGTTTTAATGAAAAACGAATTCGTGGTGTAGCAGCAACTGGTACGATCATTATCGTCATTTTATATATGATTGCCCAATTGGTTGGTGCCGGTGCATTAATTAAACTTTTATTCGGTATTGAGTATTGGATGGCTGTTTTAATCGTAGGAGTTATGATGACGACGTACGTACTGTTCGGTGGAATGACGGCAACGAGCTGGGTACAGATTATTAAAGCAGGCCTATTATTGTTCGGTACGACATTATTGGCATTTTTAGTATTCTCGAAGTTTGATTTCAATTTGGTGAAAATGTTTGATACGGTCAGCACAAATTACGGGGACCAATATTTAGTGCCTGGGATGAAGTACACATCTACAATCGATTCGGTTTCGATGATGCTTGCGTTAGTGCTTGGTACATCAGGTTTACCACATATTCTAATGCGATTCTTTACAGTAAAAGATGCGAAGACGGCACGTGCATCGATTTCATGGACAACGTGGATTACAGCGATCTTCTTCTCGCTGACAATCTTCTTAGGCTTTGGTGCCATGCATTTCGTCGGGTTTGAAAAAATCATCGCGGAAAATGCTGCGGGTAACACGGCTGCCCCACTGTTGGCTGAGTTTTTAGGCGGCAATATATTACTGTCATTCATTTGTGCGGTGGCATTTGCTACTATATTAGCGGTTGTATCCGGTTTAGTATTAACAGGTGCATCAGCCATTTCCCATGATATTTATGGTGAAATCCTGAAAGACGGTAAACTAACGGAAAAGCAACAAGTATTAGCTGCAAGAATCGGTTCGATTTCCATTGCAATTGTTTCGATCCTATTAGCACTATTTGCGCAAAGCTTAAATGTTTCCTTCCTCGTATCGTTTGCATTTTGTATCGGAGCATCGGCAAACTTACCGGTTATCCTTTATACGATCTATTGGAAGAAATTCAATGCAAACGGCGCGGTTGCTGCAATGGTAACAGGCTTAGTCTCTTGTTTAGTATTAGGTGCGCTTGGTCCGAACATTTGGAGTCCAACCGGAAATGCGATATTTGTAGGCGAACCAATTGTGAATTTAGCGGTACCTGCCATCATTACCATTCCTTTAAGCTTCTTTGCAGGTTACCTGGGCTCAATCTTAACAGCACATAAGGTGGAACAAGCAGCGGCAGAACGTGTTTATAAAGAAATCCGCGTTAAAGCACATACAGGTGTTTCTGTGCAGGATGTTTCCCATTAATTATGATAGGAAAATAAATTAGAACAATAGATTTAAACTATAGAAAACTGTCTCGAAAATAGTTGCTATTTTTGAGCAGTTTTTTTATTTTTTATACCATTTTTTACATGAATATAACTTTTCGAATATACTGAATTTATTTTTTTGTAAAATAAAACATTTTTTAAATATTACTTTTCATTATAGAAATGAATAATATTTTCTTATCATATATTTTCTGCTTTTTTCCAAATTCACAGTGAATTTCACTCTCCAAACCCATGTGAAATCTACCTTTCCATTGAATATCCAAATTATAACATTTTAAATTTTTCCCGTTAATGTATTATTTTTTCTCTATTAAACTTATTTTTTCAAGAAATTTTTCTGCATAATTTATTTAAAAAGTGTTGCAATTTTGTTACAGCTAAAATAGAATGAAAATGTAAAATCCTAAAAGTAGAATTTTACGTACATTAAGCAGTAATAATTATCACAAAATGGGGGAATGTTTATGGGGAATAAGCAAAAGCCAATCATTGATTATGAGAGAATTGCATCACAGCAATCTTTCAGACAACTGGCGCGGAAAAAGAATTCTTTTTTATGGTCAATTACCGCAATCTTTTTAGTCCTTTACATGTTATTACCAATCTTAACTTCGTTTACAGAAATCTTACATCAAAAAGCGATTGGTGATATTACATGGGTATGGCTTTATTCGGCAGGGTTGTTCGTAATGACTTGGGGATTAGCTCACTTCTATGTAGCACGTGCTAACAAATATGACGCAGAAGCGAAATCGATTATTGCGGAATATGAAGGAGGTAGAAGCAAATGAGTTTTACAGCGATATTCTTCTTCGTAGCAATCGTAGGTTTAACTTTAGTCATTACTTGGTGGGCATCTAAACGTACATCTAGTGCGTCGGATTTCTACACAGCTGGCGGCGGTTTAACGGGCTGGCAAAATGGTATGGCCATCGCTGGTGACTACTTATCAGCAGCATCATTCTTAGGTATCGCGGGTTCGATTGCATTATTCGGATTCGATGGCTTCTTCTTCTCGATCGGTTACCTAGTAGCCTATTTAGTAGTTTTATATATCGTAGCAGAGCCATTACGTAACTTAGGCCGATTCACATTAGCCGATATGATTACAGCTCGTTTCGATAAAGCAAAAGTTCGTGGTACAGCAGCATTATCTACAATTACAATCGTATTGTTCTACATGATCGCTCAGCTTGTAGGTGCAGGTGCCCTTATTCAATTACTGTTAGGTATTGAATACTGGATGGCGGTACTTCTAGTTGGTGTCATGATGACAATTTATGTATTATTCGGCGGTATGACAGCAACATCTTGGGTACAGATCATTAAAGCAGCTTTATTAATGTTAGGTACTGTCATTATTTCATTCCTAGTATTAGCAAAATTCGACTTCTCTATTGCTCAAATGTTTACACAAATGACAACGGTAACAGAGCATGGCGAAGCTTACTTGAATCCAGGTTTACGTTATACAAACGGTATTGATACAATTTCAATGCTAATGGCGTTAGTACTTGGTACAGCGGGTCTTCCGCATATCCTGATGCGTTTCTTCACAGTAAAAGACGCACAAACAGCTCGTTCTTCAGTTATTTGGGCGACTTGGATTGTTGGTATCTTCTATGTATTAACAATTTTCCTAGGTTTCGGTGCAGCAGCATTCGTTGGTTCAGAAAAAATCATCGCAGCAAACCCTGCTGGTAACATGGCTGCCCCACTATTAGCACAAGCACTTGGTGGCGACATTCTGTTCTCATTCGTATGTGCGGTAGCATTCGCGACAATCTTAGCAGTAGTAGCAGGTTTAGTACTTTCTGGAGCATCTGCCCTATCTCATGATATTTATGGTCAGATCATTAAAAAAGGTAAAGTTACGGAACAAGAAGCGGTTAAAGCAGCTCGTATCGGTTCAATCATTATCTCAGTTGTTTCGATACTGTTAGCTTTAGGTGCTCAAACATTAAACGTAGCATTCTTAGTATCGTTAGCATTCTGTATCGCGGCATCAGCGAACTTACCGGTAATCATCTACACAATTTACTGGAAACGTTTCAACACATCAGGTGCTGTTACAGCGATGTTAACAGGTTTAATCTCTGCATTAATCTTAGTTGCCGTTTCTCCGAACGTATGGAATCCGGTTGAAGGTAAAGCAATCTTTGTTGGTGAACCGTTAATTATGTTAACGAACCCTGCATTAATTTCTGTACCACTTGGTTTCTTAGGCGGATTTATCGGTACATTGATTTCTAAAGAAAGAAATGATCTGAAATACCGCGAAGTTGAAGTAAAAGCGCAAACTGGTATTTCTGTACAAGACATTTCTCACTAATCATACTCTTCCTTACTTTGACGAGTTGAGGAAAAACAAGTCAGCTTCTAACATTGTTAGAGGCTGATTTTTTATAACTTCCTAGTTTTTATAATCTCCCCTATCCTATATTGAGGAGTGATGCGATGACGCTTGGACAACATATCCGTGTATTCATTTGTGTTGTAGTGATGGGCTGTATTGTCGGCTTTGTACTAAACGGGAAAGAAATTGAAACGGACTCCCCTTATATCGATTATGTAAAAGCGCAGCAATGGCCTTTTAACGAAGCGTTGCACATTGCGGATGTATTTGATGGCCATTATGAATTGACCTACTGGGAGTACTTTACCGCTCGAAATGGCGAGCATGTCGTCCAGTTTACCGGAACGAATGATGAACAACAGGATATTTACCAGTTTATCGTCGAAAAAGATTACACAGGATTTCTAATCGGTGCGGTCAAGCAAAATAATATCCTTTTGCCGCCTGAACAAAAATGGTCTTTTGTCAAAACACTCACGAATAAAAAAGCGTCAAAGTCCGGTGAATTTCTTGCCGGAATCTGACGCTTTTTCTTTGTTTTCTTCTAGTAAAAACAGGAATATTCTCCTTAATATTTCATGGTACAATAGAAAAGCAGCATCCAGCTGACTCCTTTTGCAAAGGAGGTGTACTACTGTGTCTTATCCATCACGCAAAGAAAAGGCTAAGGCTGTTTCGGAAAAAAAGCGTAAGGAAAAACTCGCCATTTTTCGTTATGCGACAGATCTTTTTCGTCTTGTCGATACCATTTATCGTTTTTTCCGAATGATGCTGTAAAAAATTTATTTTCACCACTTAGACTCGCCATCTAGGTGGTGTTTTTAATTTCCATCCAATGAGCAAATAAAAAAGCGATTGGGGGCCACCCAACCGCTTTGTACTACTGTAGATCCATCACGCATGAATCTTACTAACTTCATTGTATGAAAGTATGCCTTTCATGTCAATGAATTACTTTTATCATATGTTTTGTTTTCGGCTAATATACATGAATCCTTACTCTGTCTTTTCAACATAGGCGCGGCAGATTGCCCCATCGCCATCTGTATCAATTCGCAGTGATCCGTTTGAATAACGGTCCGCTCTCGTTAAGGATGTTACTGAAATTGTTTCCTGAATGCCTTTTTCGGTCTCGATTGTAAACGTATTTCTAAAGTTCACAACTAAAATTGTGTAAATACGGTGCGGGTTCGATTTTAACTCTTTTAAAATAACGACACCGCGTTTCGCACGGTTGCCAAGTTCAAGTTCAGATAACAGCATACGCTTAACGGCACCGCGCTGTGTAACGATAACGAGTTCTTGTTCCTGCTCCGGATTTAAGATAGCCACCGCCGCAAGATACTCGCCCTCTTTAACAATGATTCCTTTAACGCCGGCTGTTTTCACTCCTGTTACCGGAAGATCTTCCATAGGGAATCGGATTGTATAGCTTGTGTTTGTCGAAAGCAATACTTCTTCTTTATCCGTAACGAGACGCGCAAAAATCATCTCATCATCGCCTTTTAAATTCATTGTCTTAATCGGTTTCGAATAACGCGTGACAATGTAATCGGCAAGTGCCGAACGTTTAATTTGACCTTCTCTTGTAGCGGTAAATACATACAGATCCGGTTTTTCGAACGTATCAATTCCAATGACTTCGATGATTTCCTCGTTTGAGTCGATTGGTACAATACTCGAAATATGCTGTCCGAGATCCTTCCAGCGAATATCCGGCAATTCATGTACCGGCTGGTAAATGTAATGCCCTTTGCTCGTGAACAGCAGTAAATGATGCTGTGTATTCAAGTTGGCTTCATACAGCAAGTAATCGGAATCTTTCATCGCAAAGTCCTTGCCGTTGGATGCATTGTGTGAACGAAGGCTTGTCCGTTTTACATAACCGTCTTTTGTCACGGTTACAACAACTTCTTCGCTTGGTACCAACACATCACGCGTTACTTTAATTTCTTCGATTTCTGCTTCGATCGTTGAGAGACGAGGTGCCGTAAAACGTTTTTTAATATCGTTCAGTTCCGATTTAATAACACGGATCAATTTCTTTTCATCCTCTAAAATGGCTTTCAGTTTCACAACAAGCTGTTGGAGCTCATCCTGCTCTTTTTGAAGCTGGGTAATATCGGTATTTGTTAAACGGTAAAGCTGAAGGCTGACAATTGCTTCTGCCTGTTCTTCCGTAAAGCCGAATTTCTCCATAATGTTATTTTTCGCATCGCGTTTATCTTTCGATGCACGGATTGTTTCAATCACTTCATCCAAAATGGATAAGGCTTTCATAAGTCCTTCAACGATATGTAAGCGATCTTCTGCTTTTGTTAAGTCATATTGGGATCTGCGTCGCACAATTTCCTTCTGGTGATCAATGTACGCATCCAACATGAGCGGCAATGTCATCATCATCGGACGACGGTTATGAATCGCAATCATATTGAAGTTATATGAAACTTGCAAATCCGTTGATTTTAATAGGAAATTTAAAATCCCTTGTGCCGGCACATCTTTTTTCAGCTCAACAACAATTCGTAAACCGTCACGATCCGATTCATCACGAATTTCGGAAATGCCGTCCAAACGTCGGTCATTTACACGCAGCTCGTCCATTTTACGGATCATGTTGGCCTTATTTACTTCAAACGGGATTTCGGAAATGATAATCTGCTCTTTATTGCCTTTTAACTGCTCAATTTCAGTACGTGAACGGACAATGATTTTCCCTTTGCCTGTTTCGTACGCTTTTTTAATGCCGTCTACACCTTGAATAATCCCGCCTGTCGGAAAATCCGGGCCTTTAATGACAGTCATCAGTTCATCGACTGTACAGTTTTTGTTGTCCAGACGCATTAAAACCGCATCAAGTGCTTCCTGCAGATTATGTGGCGGAATATCCGTCGCATAACCAGCCGAAATCCCTGTTGCGCCGTTAACTAATAGATTCGGGAATCGAGATGGCAATACAGTCGGTTCCATATCCTGATCATCGAAGTTCGGAACGAATTCAACTGTATTTTTATTAATGTCACGTAACAGTTCTGAGGCAATCGCCGAAAGACGAGCTTCCGTGTAACGCATCGCGGCTGGCGGGTCTCCATCGACAGAACCGTTGTTACCGTGCATTTCGATCAGCATATGACGGCTTTTCCAGTCCTGACTCATACGGACCATCGCATCATATACAGAGCTGTCACCGTGCGGATGGTAGTTACCGATTACATTACCGACTGTTTTTGCCGATTTACGGAACGGTTTGTCAAAAGTATTACCTTCATGGAACATCGCATATAATATACGACGTTGTACAGGTTTTAACCCGTCACGTGTATCCGGTAATGCACGGTCTTGAATAATATATTTGGAATAGCGACCAAAACGGTCACCCATTACTTCTTCTAATGGCAAATCTTGAAATTTTTCTACAAAACTCATTATTCGTTAACCTCCTCATGCTGGATGAATTCATTTTCTAAAATGCTTGCATCCTCTTCCATGCCGAAGTTGACGTTCGATTCAATCCATTTACGGCGGGGCTCAACTTTATCGCCCATCAATGTTGTAATACGACGTTCTGCCCGAGCACCATCTTCAATTTTCACACGGATTAATGTACGTGTTTCCGGATTCATCGTTGTATCCCAAAGCTGGTCGGCATTCATCTCGCCTAACCCTTTATAGCGCTGAATAATATAGCCTTTGCCGATTTTCTTCGTAGCGGCACTCAGCTCCTGTTCAGTCCAGGCATAGATCAGCTCCTGCTTTTTACCCGAACCTTTTGAAACTTTATAAAGAGGCGGTAACGCGATATACACTTTCCCTGCTTCAATGAGCGGACGCATATACCGATAGAAGAATGTCAGCAATAGTACTTGAATATGGGCACCATCTGTATCGGCATCGGTCATGATGACAACTTTATCGTAAGCGGCATCTTCCACAGAGAAATCAGCTCCGACACCGGCACCGATCGTATGGATGATCGTCGCGATTTCTTCATTTTTCATGATGTCCTGCAACTTGGCCTTTTCGGTATTGATGACTTTACCGCGCAACGGCAAAATCGCCTGGAATGTACGGTCACGGCCTTGTTTTGCCGAACCGCCAGCAGAGTCACCCTCTACTAGGTACAATTCATTTCTCGAAGCATTTTTCGACTGTGCAGGTGTCAGCTTACCGGACAGAAGCGTACTTGATTTTTTCTTTTTCCCGTTACGGGCATCATCACGTGCTTTACGTGCAGCTTCACGCACTTGTTGGGCACGAATGGCTTTCCGCACTAAAGAAGCCGATAGCTCGGCGTTTTCTTCTAGAACATACATTAACTGTTCTGAAACAACGGTATCAACGGCAGAGCGTGCTTCGGATGTACCAAGCTTCCCTTTTGTCTGCCCTTCGAATTGCAGCAGATTTTCAGGAATACGGACAGAAACAATTGCTGTCAGGCCTTCACGGATATCTGTGCCTTCCAGGTTTTTATCTTTTTCTTTCAGCAGTCCGATTTTGCGTGCGTATTCATTGAACACACGTGTCAAAGCAGTTTTAGCACCTGTTTCATGCGTACCGCCATCACGTGTACGGACATTGTTAACGAATGACAAAATCGTTTCGGAATAGCCGTCGTTAAATTGCAGCGCGAATTCCACTTCAATTTCCTGAATGATGCCTTCTACATATTTGACTGGATGCAATACATCTTTTTCTTCGTTCAAGTATGTAACGAACGCCTCAATACCGCTTTCATAATGGAAAATTTCATGCTTCCCTTCTCCGCGCTCATCGATCAGTTCGATTTTTAAACCTTTTAATAAAAACGCAGATTCGCGTAAGCGCTCTGCCAAAGTATCATA